>JBKPSY010000214.1:0-8303 GCA_046735235.1 Acidobacteriota bacterium
GTGAAGTTCTCCATGCCCGTCCAACGACCGGACGCTAGCGGTCCGGCCAGCGTCTGCGTCGCCGCCCAGTGATTCGACGAGAAGATCCCGAATCCAAGGCCCCCGCCAATCAGGAACGCCACCGTGAGCGCCGGGTCCGCCGTCCACGCGACGACGAGCAGCGACACCGCGGAGATCGCGAGACCGCAGGACGAAATCGTCTTGCGGATGCGCGGCGTGCTGAGGCCACCGCGGATCCGCGAGTCAGCGAGTCGTCCGAACGCCATCGAAGACAGCGCCACCACGATGTACGTCACGCCGCCGGTGACGGCCATCTGGTCCATCGTGAAGTGGCGCGCCTCCACCAGATACCTCGGCAGCCACGTGAGGAGCGTGTAGCTGAAGTAGTTCGCGCAGAAGAGGCCGAGCGCCGTCCCGAGGAACTCGCGCTGCGCGAGGATTTCCAGGGCCGTCGGACATTTGGCGGAATCGGCGGGCGCGCGCGCGGGCGTAGGCGGCATCGCCAGCAGCCACGGGATCAGCCAGAGCAAGCTGACGGCGCAGAGCCCGAGGAAGAAGGGCCGCCAACCGATTCGGCCCACCAGCATGCCGCCGAAGAAGAGACCGGATGCGAGGCCGAACGAGAACCCTGCCGAGATCACGGCGTTCGGCCAGCCGCGCTGCTCTTCGGTGAAGTGATGGCTGAGGATTCTCGAGTAGCACGGATACGCCACCGACTCGCCCGCGCCGAGGACGAGCCGGGCAACGAAGAGCGCGGCGTAGCCGTGCACCAGACCGGCCACCCCGGTGGCGAGCGACCACAGCGCGAAGCCGCCGGCCAGGAGCCACTTGACGTCCATCCGATCGGCCAGCCCGCCTGACACCAGCTGGAACAGCGCGTAAGTGACGAAGAACGCCGTCGACAGCAGACCGAACTGCGAGCCCGTGAGATGTAGTTCCGAGCTGACGAGCGGCCCGGCGATCGCCAGGTTCGTGCGGTCGATGTAGTTGATGAAGATCGACGAGGCGAGCAGCCAGATGATGGCCGCCTGAGTCGTCTGCCGCGTGGTCACGCGGCGCGATTATATGGCGCCCTGGGCTAACGGCCGGCCGCGAGTCCCCCTGGGGCCGAACTTCGGTTCGGCCGCCTGCGGCCGTCGTCAGTTCTGGCGAAGCACCGACAGCGGATCGATTCTCGACGCGCGCCAGGCGGGCACCGCCGCCGCGGCGAGCGTGACGACCAACACTGCTCCGAGGACGACGACATAGGTCATCGGGTCCACCGCTTCGGTGCCGAACACCATCGTCGTCAGCGCGCGGCTGGCGAGGAGCGACAGGACAACGCCCATCAGCAAGCCGCCGGCGGCGATGATGGCCGCACGGCCCAGCACGAGCCCAATCACCTCGGCCGGCCCCGCGCCGAGCGCCATCCGGACGCCAAGCTCCGGCGTCCGCTGCGCGGTGAGATACGTGAGGAGCCCGTACACGCCGGCCACCGCCAGCAGCAGCGCGAGCCCCGCAAACGACGAGACGAGCCAGGTGCGGAACCGCGGCGTAGCGACCGCATCGGCCGCGTGCGACTCGTAGGTGGTCAGCTTCGTCGCCACGTCCGGATCGGCCCGCTGGATTCTCTGGCGGACCGTCTCGATGAGCGTGGCCGGCGGGACGCTGGTGCGGACGACGATCTCCTGCAGGCTGCCGCGACCCGGGTGCTGCGCGATCGGCATGTAGAGCTCGTGCGCAGGCGGCGTGCCTGGCTCGTCGCGGATGTCGCCGGCGACGCCGACAATCGTCATGTAGTTCATCGAGTCGAGCCCGCATTGAATCCGATGGCCGATCGGATCCTCGTGCGGGAAGATCTCGCGCACGAGCGCTTCGCTGACGATCACCACGAACGGGGCGTCGTAGCGATCCCGGGCCGTGAAGTCGCGTCCCCGCCGCAGCGGGACGCCGATCGTCTCGAACAAGCCGGGGCTCGCCAGCCGGAAGTTCGCGTACGGCAGCTTCTGCCCGGGCGCGAACGTGTGTTTGCCCTCGACCGCGTATGAGCCGTTCGAGCCCGAGTTGCCCATCGGCAGCCCCACGGCCCCGGCGACTGCGCGGACCCCCGGCACGGTCGCGACCGCCGGGTAGAGCTGCGCCAGCCGATCCACGACACGCACCTGATCCGCTGTCTCGTCCGTGCTCGGCAGGTTGGCCTGAACGACCAGCACGTCGGACGTGCGGTAACCGAGCGTCACCGTGGACAGCGCCATGAAGCTTCGGAACAGAAGGCCCCCGCCGATAGCGAGCACGACGGCCAGTCCGATCTCGGCGACCGCGAGGCCCGTCCGCAGCCTGTTCGATCCGCCGCCGATTGTGCCGCGAGTGCCGCCCTCGGTCAGCCGTTCCCGCAGATCGACGCGCGAGGCCTGCCATGCCGGCACGAGACCAAACATCAGGCTCGCGATGACCGACGCCAGCGCGGCGAAGCCGAGGACCCCGCGGTCTACGGCCACTTCGCCAAGCCGAGGGAGAGAGACCGGTGCCAACCGGATCAACGCGCCTGTGCCCACATATGCGAGCAGGAGCCCCAGGGCGCCGCCAATCGCGGCAAGCAGCAGGCTCTCGACGACGAGCTGGCGCAAGATGCGCCAGCGGTCGGCGCCCAGCGCCGAACGGAGCGCGATCTCGCGCGTGCGAACACTGGCGCGCGCGAGCAGCAGGTTGGCGACGTTCGCGCAGGCGATGAGGAAGAGGATCGCGACGGCGCCGAGCAGCAGGTAGAGCGTCGCGCGCATCGAGCCGACCATCCGCTCCTGCAACGGCATCGCGATCAGCGTCTTCTCGGCGTTGGTGTCCTTGTAGGTCGTCGCAAGCTGGCCGCTGAGCGTCGCCATCGCGGCGTCGAGCGCCTGCGGGCTGACGTCGGCGCGTCGCCGCGCGACCGTCGGGTAGTTGTGCGCCGAGCGATTCATGTTGTCCGGCTGGTTCGGTACGGGCACCCACACGTCCGCCAGCTGGGGGAAATGAAAGCCGGCCGGCATGACGCCGACGATGTCGTACGTGACCGTGTCGACGCTGATCGTCCGGCCGAGCGCAGAGGGCGCGGCTCCGAAATGCTCGGTGGCGTAGCCGTTCGACACGACCGCCGCCTTCTTCACGTCGTCGGGACGGAACGTGCGGCCAGCCACCGGATGCACGCCAAAGACGTCGAAGAACGAGGTGTTGACGAAAAAAGTGCCGACGAGCTCCGAACGATCGCCGGCGCGGACGCTGATTTCGCCGCCCCAGACCATGCTGAACGCGTCGAAGACGCCCGTGCGATCTCTGGCGTCCACGAAGTCGGCGCCCGAGAGATTCTCGCCGTCGTGACCGGTCTTCGGCCAGTGGGTCAGCACGCGAACGATGCGGTCCGGCGTCGGATACGTGAGCGGCTTCAGCAGCACGCCGTCCACGACGCTGAAAATCGCCGTGGTTGCGCCGATGCCGAGCGCGAGCGTCAGCGCGGCGATGGCCGTGAAGACCGGCGAATGGCGCAGGCTGCGGAGCCCGTATCTCACGTCCTGCGCGACGTCGCCGAGCAGGCGGACATGCCAGGTGTCGCGCACGGATTCCTTGACCTGGTCGACGCCGCCGAACCGACGGAGCGCGATCGTGCGGGCTTCGTCGCGCGACATGCCTCGGGCGACCAGCTCGTCGACGTGCGACTCGACGTGGAAGCGGAGCTCCTCGTCGAGATCGCGTTCGACCGAGGCGCCGCGGAACAACGACCGGAGGCGCAGTCTCACCGCGTCGAGTTTTCGCATGGCGCTACACCGTGCGGACGACGAGATTGACCGCTTCCGACAGCCGTTCCCAGCTCTCGAGCTCGCGCGCGTAATGCGTGCGTCCGGCGCGAGTCAGCGAATAGACCTTCGCCCGGCGGCCCGTGTCGCTGTCCGCCCACTCGGACGAGATCCAACCCTGCTGCTCGAGGCGATGCAGCGCCGGGTAGAGCGAGCCCTGCTGCACCTGCAGCACGTCGCTCGACATCTGCTCGATGCGCTTGGCGATCGCCCAGCCGTGGGCGGCCTGGAGGGAGAGCGTCTTGAGAATCAGGAGGTCCAGCGTGCCCTGGACGAGGTCGGTGGGTTTACCCATATGCCTAGACCGTCTACAAAGTCTGCTGGGTTTGTAGACGATCTAGGCATCCGAAAGGTTGCACGCCTGAGGCAGGCCTGAAAGCCCGCGCTACGGGCGGACGCGCAACTGACGAAGCGAGACGGCGCCCGCCAGCGACAGCAGTCCGATCAGCCCGACCAGCGGCCACTGGCTGCCGGTCTTCGGCAGATGGCGGGTTGGACTGGCGGAGGGCGCGGTGCCCATCGAGGCTGCCGGCGCGGAGGACGCCATCGCCGCCGGTTCGCCTGGTGTCGCGGGGTGCGCCAGCGTCGCGTTGACCTGCCGCTCGGTGACGACCTTCGGCGGCATCTCGGTGACGATAGTTGCCGACAGCTTGTCGTTGGTATGGAGATCGGCGAGCTGCACCGGTTCTCCGTGCTTGTAGAGCCTGATTCCGCGCTTGTCGACGTCCCCCTGGCTGTACATCTTGATGCCGTTCGGGCCGCGGATGGTCACGCTGGATCCCGACACCTGCATCACCGTGCCCTCGCGGATTTCAGTCACGTAGACCGGCGTGACCGTCGTCGTCGTGGTGATGGTGGCCTCGCCCTTCATGCCCGCCTTGAGCTCGCGGACCGACAGCGCTTTGCCGTCCACGGTGAAGCGGAAGTCGTCGGGTACCGTGAGCTCCTTCGTGCCGTCCGGGCCCTTGACGACGAGCATGTTGCCGTCCACCGCCACGATTTCGAATTGCTTGGTCTGCGTGGTGGACGACGCCTGCTGCGCCGCCGCTCCGCCGGCGACGCCGAGGCACAAGACCGCAGCTGCACACGTCGCTATTGCGTTGCGCCACATGGGGGCCTTCCTTCCTTGATCAGTTGACGTTCTGTTCAACCGCGCGAACGATGAATCGCTGGGGGGCGGATCCGACGAAGTAGAACGGGTAACACGTCACCAGGGTGATCGCGCGTCCATCGACGGGATCGAGGACGGAGACGTCCTCGGGGGAAACGATCCAGATGCGCTCGACGAGGTACGTGCGCACGCCGTCGAGGGTCTCGAGCTCGATGCGATCGCCTGCCGCTACGTCCTTGAGCGCACGGAAGAATCCGTCGCGATGACCGGCCAGGCCGGAGTTTCCGCGAGCCCCCACCGCGGCGGTGTCAGCGATATGGCCGATGCCGCGGTTGAGCGCCCAGTCGTCGGTCCCCTCGAGCACGGGCGCTTCGATCGCGAGGCGAGGGATTCGGAGCACGCCGAGTGGAGCGGCCTCTCGCGTCAGCGAGTCCTGCCAGGCGCGAACGCGGACAGGCGACCAGAGACGCTGGTCTGGCGCAACGGACGCGCGCGCCACCGCGGCGACGTTGTTGAAGTGCGCGAGGGCATTTCGCGCGCCGATCTTTGCCGACAACGTCGCAATCGCCCACACGGAAAGCGCGAGCACGGCAGCCAGCCACAGGGCGAATTCCACGTACACGAGCATCGCGACGAACCGACGACTCGTCGGCCGCTTCAATGAGGGCACGGCAGAGCTCGCAACCAAGGGCACGCGGGAATCCCAGTCGCGGACTATACGCCGTCAGTAAGACCGCGGCGAAAAAAACGGTTGAGTGGAAGAGCTTTTAGCTCGTCAGTGCGCGGCGCCAGCCATTGGACGCGAACGCACGTCCTTCTCCACCTGTCCGTCGCGGATGTGGATGACGCGATGGGCGTGCGCGGCGATGTCAGGCTCGTGGGTGACGAGGACGATGGTGTTGCCAGCCTGGTAGAGGCGCTCGAAGAGATTCATGATCTCGACGCCGGTCTTCGAGTCGAGGTTGCCCGTCGGCTCGTCGGCCAGGAGGATCGACGGGTTGTTCACCAGCGCACGCGCGATCGCGACGCGCTGGCGCTGGCCGCCGGACAGCTCGTTCGGCTTGTGCGCCATGCGGTCGATGAGCTCGACCTTCGTCAGCGCCCCACGGGCACGTTCCTGCCGATCCTTGGCCGGGACGCCTGCGTAGATCAGCGGCAACTCGACGTTGTGCAGCGCCGTCGCGCGCGGCAGCAGGTTGAAGGTCTGGAAGACGAACCCGATCTCCTCGTTCCTGATCCGCGCCAGCTCGTTGTCGTTCATCTCACTCACCTGCTTCCCGTTCAGCAGGTAGCTGCCCTTGGTCGGCGTGTCGAGGCAGCCGATGAGATTCATGAGCGTGGACTTGCCCGAGCCCGACGGCCCCATGATGGCGACGTACTCGCCCTTCTCGATGATGATGCTGACTCCGCGGAGGGCATGGATCTCTTCGCTGCCCATCACGTAGGTCTTCCAGAGGTCGCGGGTTTCAATGATGCCCATGGGTGGTGGGGGTCAGGTCAGTCGGGTCGGTCAGGTCTAACAGGTCTATCGGGTCTATCGGGTCTGGCAGGTCGGTACGGTCAAACGGAAGACACCGATAGCCTGCCCGACATCAGTATAGACGGCCGCCAAGGCTCGGCTGTTCCAGGCGCGCAAGTCGGCGATATATTGCAGCGGTGAAGCTGACACGACGGACATTTCTGGCGAGTGCGGCGGCGGTGGCCGGCGGCCTCGGCGTCGCCAGGCCCGCCGGCGCTCAGAACATCAATTTCGGCCGGCGTGTCCCGCCGTCGGACACGCTGCACCTGGCGGTAGTCGGCGCCGGTGGCCGGGGCGCGGACAACCTGCGGGAGATGAGCGGCATCGCCAACGCGAAGGTGGTCGCGCTCTGCGACTGCGATGCGCGACAGGCCGCCGAGTCGTTCAAGGCTCACCCCGACGCGACGCAGTACTCGGACTGGCGGCGGATGCTGGATCAGGAGAAAGGCATCGACGCGGTCCTCGTCGCAACGCCCGATCACAACCACGCGATTGTGTCGATCGCCGCGATGACGCTCGGCAAGCACGTCTACTGCGAGAAGCCTCTGGCGCACAGCATCTGGGAGGCGCGAGAGATGGCGCGCGTCGCGCGCGAGATGCGCGTCGCGACGCAGATGGGTACGCAGGGCCACGCGTACGTCGGGACGCGGCGCGCCGTCGAAGCGCTGCGAGCCGGCGTCATCGGCGAGGTGAAGGAGTTGCACGTCTGGACCGATCGCCCGGCAGGATGGTGGCCGCAGGGAGTCACGCGACCCGTCGAGACGCCGCCGGTGCCCGCCGGCCTCGACTGGGACGTCTGGCTGGGGCCCGCGCAGACCCGGCCCTACAACGACGCGTACGTGCCGTTCAAGTGGCGAGGCTTCTGGGACTTCGGCACCGGCGCCATCGGCGACATGGGCATCCACAACCTCGACACCGCGTACTGGGCACTCGAACTGGGGGCGCCCACGTCTGTGACCATCAAGGACTGCTCCCCGTCGCTGACGGACCCGTCGGCGAAGGAGACGGCGCCGCTCTGGAGCCTGCTGGAGTTTCAGTTCCCGGCTCGCGGCGTCCTGCCGCCGGTGAAGATGCTCTGGTACGACGGCGGGAAACTGCCGCCTCAGGATCTCTTCCAGGGCGAGAAGCTGATCACCCACGATGGCGGATCGCTCGTGATCGGCACGAAGGGCACGCTCTTCACCCGCACGTGGCACGGCGGGCAGACCGACGTGGACATGTTCGTCCTGTTGTCGCGCAAGTCGTTCGAGGGGTTCGTGCCGCCGCCCGAGTCGCTGCCGCGCCCGACCGATCATCATCAGGAATGGGTGGACGCGTGCATGGGCAAAGACGTGGCGCTCTCGAATTTCGGCTACGCCGCCGTCCTTACCGAGTCGCTGCTGCTGGGGAACGTCGCGCTGCGCACCGGCACGTCGCTCGAGTGGGATCACGAAGCCATGCGCGCAGTGGGCACTCCCGAGGCAGACCGGTTCATCAGGCCGGAGTTCAGGGCGGGCTGGAAACTGTAGGGGTCAGGAATCAGGATTCAGGGACCAGCACGCCACGCTGCCTGGCTCCTGTCCGTGGCCCCTGATCCCTACCCCTCTTTCTCCTCGTACTGCGTCTTCAGCATCCTGACGACGTTCGGATCCGCGAGCGTCGTGGTGTCGCCGAGCGCCTTGCCTTCGGCGATGTCGCGGAGAAGGCGACGCATGATCTTACCCGACCGCGTCTTCGGCAGGTCGGCCGCGAAGATGATGTCGTCGGGCTTCGCGATCGCCCCGATCTTCTTCGCGACGTGCTGGCGCAGCTCGTCGGCCAGCGCAGGCGTCGCGGCCACGCCTTCCTTCAGCGTCACGAACGCCGCCACGGCCTGCCCCTTGAGATC
>JBKPSY010000215.1:0-7810 GCA_046735235.1 Acidobacteriota bacterium
CCGAGAGCGCCGCGCACGGGACCAACATGGTGAAGCAGGTCCTCTCCTTCGCGCGCGGCGTCGAGGGCACGAAGATTCACATCGACCCAGAGCACCTGGTGAAGGATGTCGAGCGCATCGCGCGCGACACGTTCCCCAAGAACATCCAGACCGGGCGCGAGGTGGGACCAGGGGCATGGGCGCTGGAGGGCGATCCCACCCAGCTCCATCAAGTGCTGCTGAATCTCTGCGTGAATGCTCGCGATGCGATGCCGCATGGAGGCCGCCTCACGTTGCGCGCCGAGAACAGGCACCTCGACGCCCAGTACGCAGGCATGCACGACGAGGCGCACGTCGGGCCGTACGTCCTGTTACGTGTCGAGGACACGGGCACGGGCATTCCGCCAGAGATCATGGAAAAGATCTTCGATCCGTTCTTCACCACGAAGGAAGTGGGAAAGGGAACGGGACTGGGGCTCTCGACGTCGATGGCCATCGTCCGCAGCCACGGCGGGTTCATGCGTGCCTACAGCGAGCCCGGAAAGGGCACGCAGTTCAATATCTATCTCCCGGCGCTCACCGACGCGCAACAGTCCGTGGGACAGGACGTCGTGGAGCTGCCGCGCGGTAACGGCGAACGGGTGCTCGTCGTGGACGACGAGAAGCCGATTCGGCTGATCACCGAGCAGACGCTGGTCGCCTTCGGCTATCGCGTGCTCCTGGCTTCTGACGGCGCCGAGGCCATCGCGCTCTTCGCCCAACAGCACGGCGACATCCAGGCGGTCATCATGGACATGACGATGCCTACGATGGACGGCGCGTCCGCGATCAGGGTGCTCGAGAAAATCAACCCGTCGGTGCCTGTGATCGCCGCGAGCGGCATTTCGACGAACGAAGCGCTCGCCCGTGACGCTGGCGCGAACGTGAAGGTCTTCCTGCAGAAGCCCTATACCGCCGACGCGGTACTCAACGTCCTCAAGCAGGTCCTGACGGAAGGCTGAGATTCAGTCCGAACCCTGACGCCTCGGCGAGGGAGATGAACTCTTCGACGAGCGTGGGGAAGTGCCAGCCCTGTGCCGCCGACTCGCGCAGGATCCGGAACGACTCGTCGCGGGGAAGCGGTTGCTTGTAGGGGCGAGCCGTCGTGAGCGCGTCGAAGACGTCCACGACGCTCATGATGCGCGCCAGCGGGGGGATCGCGTCGCCCTTCAGCCCGTCGGGATAGCCGCTGCCGTCGGGACGCTCGTGGTGGCTGCGAACGATCGGACGCACGTCATCCAGCAGCCGCAGTTCCGCACAGAGAGCGGAGCCCACGACCGGGTGCTTTTGCATCAGCCGAAACTCCTCGGCCGTCAGACGTCCCGGCTTCAGCAGCACCGCGTCCGGCACCGCGACTTTGCCGACATCGTGCAGGAACCCTCCGCGCCTCAGCGCCACGAGCTCCTCGGCGCTGAGTCCCAGGCGCTTTCCGAGCGCGGAGGCATAGGTAGCCAGACGGTCGCAGTGTCCATGGGTATACGAGTCGCGCGCTTCGATCGTCAGGCCCAGGCTCAGAATCACAGCCTCAGCGGAATCGAGCTCGTCGGTGTAGCGCTTGAGCCGAAGGAGCGATCGGACGCGCGCCTGAAGCTCGGGGATGGCCGGCGGCTTCGAGAGGAAGTCATCGGCGCCCGCCTCAATGCCGCGAACGCGATCCTCGCTGGCGGTCAACCCGGTAATCATGACGATCGGGATGAGGCGCGTGCGTTCGTCAGCCTTCAACCGTCGGCAGACTTCCAGGCCGTCGATCCCCGGCATGTTGACGTCCAGGAGGATGAGGTCCGGGAGGTTCTGTGCGACGGCTTCGAGCGCCGACGCGCCGTCGTGTGCCGTCGAGACCTCGTATCCGAGCCCCGTCATCACCATCTCGAAGACCTGGACGTTCCGACGTTCGTCGTCGACGACCAGGATCCGCTCGGCTGCCGTCGGCATCAGCGTGCCCCCGCGGGCCCGCCGAGCGTTGCCGCATCTCCCGCGGTGGCTGCCGGCGGGCCCCCCGCGACCCAGGCTTTGAGCAGCGTGAACGTGACGGTCAGCACGACCGGTCCGACGAAGAGGCCGATGATGCCGAAAGCAATCAACCCGCCGATCACGCCCGCGAAGATGAGCAGCAGCGGCAGGTTGGCGCCGCGCTTGATCAGGATCGGACGGATGACGTTGTCGATCGCGCCCGTGAAGATCGCGACCACCAGCAGCCCGACGGCGGTGCCGGTCTGGCCCGACCAGTAGAGCCACCCGACGGCAGGCAGGAGCACCAGTAACGGCCCGAGCTGCGCAAGGCAGAAGAACAGCATCACGGCGGAGAGCAGTCCTGCGGCGGGGACGCCGCTCACATAGAGGCCGGTGCCGCCGATCGCGACCTGAATCAGCGCCGTCACGACCACCCCGAGCACCACGGCGCGAATGGCGCGCCCGGCCAGCACCGCGGCCTCTTCCCCTTGTCCTCCCGCCAGGCGGCGCGCGAACCGCAGCAGCCCGTCACGTACCGACTCGCCCTTCGCCAGCAGGATGGCGGTGATGACGGTGGTCAGCAGGAACTGCACCAGCATGGCGCCGACGCCGCCAGCTTTCGAGACGAACCACTGCAGCGCGGACTGCAGGTACGGCGTCAGCTCCGCCCAGCGCTGATCTGGCGTCAGTGCGGCCAGTTCCCTCCAGCGCGCGGCGATCTTCGCTCCGATCACCGGCAGCGCTTCCACCCACTGCGGTGGTTCCGGCACCTCGATCGATTCGAGGCTGCGCAACTCGGCCGTGATGCCGCCGGCGTTGTTCACGATCGTCATCAGCGCCAGCAACACCGGCACGAAGACGACCAGCAGCAGGATGGCCGTGACGATCGCGACGGCCAGCTTCCGACGGCCGCCGAGGGCAGCTTCGAGCCTGAGGAAGAACGGCCACACGGCCACGCTGACGATGGTGGCCCAGAGCATCGCCATCAGGAACGGGCTCAGGACCCAGAAGCTCGACGCGATGAGCAGCGCCAGTAGGAGCACCGAGAGGGTCGTGTGGGTGAGGTCCGACGACTCCGGCTTGTCTGCGCTCATACGGTTCGCCTGAACTCCATCGTCGGCGGCTTTGCCAGCGTCTGGAACACCACGCAGTACCGCTCGGTCAGCTTGTAGAGCGTTGCGAGCTGGTCCTCGGTGGCATCGGTATCGAGCTCGAAGTGAAGGCGTATCGTCTGGAAGCCGACCGGCGCGGTCTTGTCCACGCCGAGCGTGCCGCGGAAGTCGAGGTCGCCCTCAGCGAGCACCCGTCCGTAGCGGATCGGGATGCCGAGCGCCGACGCCACCGCGTTCATCGTCACGCCCGCGCAGGCGACGAGGGCCTCGAGCAACATGTCGCCGGAGCAGAGCGACAACCCGTCGCCTCCCGTGGCCGGATGCAGCCCGGCGCGGGCGATGGCCTTGCCGGTTTCCACATTGCAGGTCACGCCGTCGCCAAGCCGTCCCGCGGCCTTGAGCGTGATCATGGCCGCTTCTGGCGTCGTCTTGTACCTGGCCTTCAGCGGCGCCTGGAGTTCTCGGAGCTCGTCGGGAGTCATGGCATGCGATCCTAGATCGGACAACGTGAACCGGGGGACTAGAACGTTTGTCGCCTACGTGGGGGCGTTCCACCTGGTCTGGATCGCGTGGCCCTGGCTCCTGTACCCCAGGCTCACGGCCGCCCTCGGCGCCGCGACGCTGACGTATGCCGTCGCACAACTCAGCATCCGAATCCTGGTTTGGGTGGTCCCGGTGTTCGCGTACCTGCGATTCGTCGACGGGGTCGACCCCTTCGAATACCTGAAGCTTCGGCATCATGTCGGGCGCGGCGTGCTTGTGGCGCTCGCATTGACAGCGCTGAATTTCGCGGGGACCTGGGCCCGATTCGGTCCGCCCCACGTGAGCGCCGCTCGCGTCACCTGGAATAGCGTCCTCGGGACATCGTTCCTGGTGGGCTTCATCGAGGAGATTCCGTATCGCGGGTTCATGCTCCAGAAGTTCGCCGAACGGCTCGGCTTCTGGCGCGCGAACCTCGTGACTTCGCTCCTGTTCGTGGCCATCCACGTGCCGGGCTGGCTGGCACTCCATCAGCTCCGCGTCGGCACCGCTGTGTCGATTTTCGTCATCGGCGTCGTCCTGGCGCTCGCGCTGAAATGGTCCAGGTCTCTCTGGGCGCCCATCATCGCGCACAGCGCCAACGACTTCCTGTCGTTCGTGATATTTCGTCTCTGAGATGTCCGGCGGCGGCGCTTTCGCGCGTCATAGAGGTATCCGAGCCGCGATGACGCGGCGGACACCTGAACCATGGAGGAAATCATGAGCCAGTTCATCTATCTCTACCGGACGTCGGACGCCGCGCGGCAGGAGAGCATGGGCACCCCGGAGCGCGCCCAGCAGAACATGCAGCGCTGGATGTCCTGGCTGAAGGAGCTCGACGCGAAGGGCCACCTGAAGGATGGGGGACAGCCGCTGGAGCGCACAGGGCGGGTCGTGAGCGGGAAGAGCAAGACGGTCACGGATGGACCCTATGCCGAAGCCAAGGACCTCATCGGCGGCTTCAGCATCGTCGAAGCTCGTGACATCGACCAGGCCGTCGAGTTGTCGCGCGGCTGCCCGGGCCTCGACTTTGGCGGTTTGGTCGAGGTGCGACCGGTGATGTCGATGGATCTGTAGGACGAACGTGGATCTCAGCGAGCACCTCTTCCGCCGCGAGTCGGGCCGGCTCGTCGCGGCGCTGGTGCGGATCTTCGGCGTGCACAATCTGGCGCTGGCAGAAGACGTCGTGCAGGACGCCTTCTGCCGCGCGCTGGACGTCTGGAAGATCCGCGGCGTGCCCGACAACCCGTCTGCCTGGCTGATGACGGTTGCGAAGCGCCGCGCGCTCGACGTCGTGCGCCACGAGCGAACGGCGCGGACGTTCGCTCCGGAGCTGACGCGCTGGCTGGAGTCGGAATGGACGCTGGCGCCTGTCGTGGACGAGTCGTTCACCTCGGCGGTGATTCGCGACGAGCAGCTGCGGATGATGTTCTCCTGCTGTCATCCCAGCCTTCCCGAAGAGACGCAGATCGCGCTGATCCTGAACGTCCTCTGCGGTTTTGGCGCCAGCGAGGTCGCCACGGCGTTTCTCACGAGGCGTGCCGCAATGGAGAAGCGGATTAGCCGCGGCAAGAAGGCGCTGGCGAGCGCCGAGCGGCTGTTCGATCTCTCGGCCGATGAATTCGGCGCGCGGCTGGCCTCGGTGCGCGCCGCGCTGTACCTGCTCTTCAACGAGGGCTACCACAGCGCGTCCTCGGAAACGGCAGTGCGCGCGGAGTTGTGCGACGAGGCCATTCGCCTGACGTCGATGCTCCTCGAGACGGAGGCGACGGCCGAGCCCGCGACGTTCGCCCTCGCCGCGTTGATGTGCCTCCACGCCGCGCGGCTGCCCGCGCGTCTCGACGCACACGGCGACCTGAGCTCGCTGCTCGATCAGGATCGATCGCGGTGGAACCGCGCCCTGATTGATCGCGGCCGCGGGCTGCTCGAGCAGGCGAGCTGTGGGAGCGTCGCGACGCCCTACCATCTGGAGGCGGCGATTGCGGCCGTCCACGCCGGGTCGGCCTCCATCGACTCGACCAACTGGCATGCGATCGTGGAGCTCTACGATCGCCTGATGGCTCTCTCGCCGTCGCCGGTCGTGGCGTTGAATCGCGCCGTCGCCGTCGCGCAGCGCGACGGGCCTGACGCCGGCCTCGCCGCCATCCGGGCGATACCCGATGCGGATCGCCTACGCGACTACCCGTTCTATCCGGCTGCCATCGGCGAGCTCGAGCTGCGCCGCGGCGACGTCGAAGCCGCGGCGCGGGCGTTCACTGCCGCTGTTGGCCTCGCCCGGAATCCTCTTGAACGCCGGTTTCTGGAGCGGCGTCTACGCGCCGCCGGGGCTACTTCGCATCCGGCAGCCGCCGGGCCGGCGTGACGATCAGCACCCGCGCGCGGATGCGAATCAGGCTCACGAAGAACGCGATCCAGAAGACACCCGCGATCGAGGCGGTGATGATGAAGTTCCTCGGCGACACGTCCCACGACGTATCCGAGACGATGCGGCCGAACGCGAAGCACGAGAACATGATCGCCAGCTGCATGAGCCACAGGTAGCCCCACAGCCGACGCTTGGTCAACGCCAGCGTCTTCAGCTCGTGATCGGGCGACAACGCCGGCGCCTTCGTGGCTCCGAGCGCCAATCCGGAGCTGTCGTGCAGTGCCTGCGCGAAGTCCGGATCGGCCGCCAGGAACGCTTCGACGACGGCCCGCGAGTCGGGGCTCGCCTCGCCAGACGCATACACCGGCCAGAGATCGGAAATGACCGCGGACGAAACATCCATCTTCATGACGACGTGCTCCCGCGGGCGGTGAGCTGCCGAAGCCGCAGCCGCGCCCGATGAATCCGTAATTTGACCGCCGGAATCGAGCACTCGAGGGCGGCGGCGATCTCCTCGTGCGACAGCCCGGTGACCGCCGACATCAGCAGCGCCGAGCGTTCGCCTTCCGACAGCGTCGCCAGCGCCTGCCACGTCACTGCGAGCTCCATGCGTGAGCGTGTGACTGCTTCCGGGTTCGGGCCCGGATCGAAGATCTCGTGTTCGGACTCGCTGAAATTCGCGAGCCGCGAGTCGCGCCTCAGGGCGTCCACGAACAGGTTTCTCGCGATCCGGAGCAGGTATGCCTTGACCGTGCCGGTCTGGATGCGGTCGCCCGCGGTCAGCGCGCGTGCGAACGTCTCGGCGGCGATGTCTTCCGCGAGGGCGTGGTTGCCTGAGAGGAAATAGGCGAACCGGAAGACGTCCCCGGCGTGCTGGCGATAAAGGGAGGCAAAGTCCATTCGCGCGCTCGTCTACCATACGCTTGAGTCGTCGAAAGGTTACTGGGAGGCTCAATGACCGCATTGCTGCTCGCGTTCGCGCTGATTGCTCCGCTTGCCCCTGGCGATGTTGATGCCCGGACCCGGATCGGCCATACCCTCGACGCCTGGCACGCCGCCGCCGCTCGCGCGGACGAGGAGGCCTACTTCGCGTTCTTGACTCCGGATGCCGTGTTCCTCGGGACGGATCCGGCCGAGCGATGGACTCGTGACGAGTTCCGTCGTTGGGCGCACCCCCGATTCGTGACCGGCAAGGCGTGGACGATGACGTCCACCAAGCGCTGGATTGACGTGAGCGCCGACGGCAAGGTCGCGTGGTTCGACGAGGACCTGCTGTCTCAGGGGCTTGGCCCGGTGCGGGGAAGCGGCGTGCTCGTGCGCGACGGCGACACGTGGAGGATCGCGCAGTACAACCTGTCTGTGCCGATTCCCAACGATCGCTTCGATGAGGTCAGGCGGCTGATCGGGCCGCGATGAGGGGTTGCGTTACGCGGCCCGCGTCGACTTGGGCTGCACCGGTCGCAGCGTCTCCGCGATGTGGCGGATGTAAGCGCCCGTAGCGTCGCGCCGGCTCAGATCGATCTCCGCGCCGCGCGTGAGGAACGGATCGGCCGCATCCACTCTGGCGATCACCGGATGCAGCGGGTCGCCGGCCGTCGTCCGGACGACGACGCCGACATCGTCGAGCGTCGTGCGCACGAGCGACCCCAGCGGGAAGAACGTGACGACGCTGAGGAAGGCGCGGACGAGATGCGGGTTCAGTTTCTCGCCCGCCAGCTTCGCGAGAATCAGGCACGCCTGCTCGGGCAGCACCGCGGGACGATAGCTCCGCGCGCCGGTCGCCGCCTCGTACACATCCGCGATCATCACGATCTGGCTGAAGAGATGCGGGCGGTGCGTGCCGACC
>JBKPSY010000216.1:0-17761 GCA_046735235.1 Acidobacteriota bacterium
GGGTGCGAACGGTGCGTAGGGTGCGAACGGTGCGTAGGGTGCGGCCCGTTCTTTGCCGTGACCTCCGGCATGGGCGCACACAATGTCGAGGAACTCGTTTGTTATCAGCTCGCGGTGAAATTGCGTCGAACGTGCCTGGCAATTACTGCGAGGCCGGTCTTCAGAGAGGACCGCAGATTTCGCGACGACTTTCGTGCGGCGGCGCGGTCGTGTCCCTCGAATATCTCCGAGGGCTTCAGAAGGCGGTCCCATCGAGAGTTTGCGAGGTACCTGGACATCGCCCTGTCGTCGATTGCCGAGGTCAAGAACCACGTTGGCGATGCGTTGGACAACCGGTATGTGACGCCACGGGAGGCGGACGACTGCCTGCGACTCGCGAAACGCGCGAACGTGGCGGCTTCACGTCTTCGCGAGTACCTGCTGAAAAGTCCGGACGACTGCAGAGGCTGAGTCCTCACCCGTCTTTCCCTACGCACCCGTCTTTCCCTACGCACCCGTCTTGCCCTACGCACCCCTCGCACCTTACGCACCCGCACCTCACGCACCCTACGCACCCCTCGCACCTTACGCACCCGTCATGACCCTCGTCGACTCTCTGAACTCGTCCCAGTCCGTCATCGCAGCGGAGCTCCGACCGCCACGTGCGGAACTTGCCCAGCGTGAGGGCATGGACGCGTGGATCGACACGTATCACGCAGTTCGTGGTCTCACGCGGCGCGGCGTGCCGGTGTTTCTGACGGATTCGGCCGTCGGGTTGCAGGAGGAAGACAACCTCCGGCACCTCGTCGCGAATCTGGGATCGGACGTGCCGCGCGAGCGTGTCGTGCCGTTCCTGACCTCGAAGCACACGCTCGACTACTGCCTGTCCTACGCGGAGCGTGCCTGGCAGCACGAGTTCTCGTCGCTGGTCGTCCTCGGCGGCGACAAGCACGTCGGTCCGGCCCGGGTGTTCGAGCATGCCTGGCAGCTCAGGCGGGCCATTCGCGCACGGGAACCGAAGCTGACGCTTGGCGGCTGGGCAAACCCGAACGCCGCGGCATCAGGCCAGGTCGACTACCTGCTGGCGACCGATTTCACCGCGGAGTACTACCTCACGCAGATCGTCTCGCACCACACCGTCGCGCCCGTCGCGGCGTTCATCGAGGAGAGCACACGCCGCGGACTCGAGATGCCAGGGCTCTTCGGCGTGTTCTACTTCCGCAGCGCGAAGCCGCGGACGCTGGCCACTCTCAGCCGGTTCCTGCCCGTGCCCGCGGAAGCCTTGACGAAAGAGTTCGAGGCCGGCGCCTCGCCCGTGGACGTCTGCGCCCGCACGATTCGCACGTTGCGGAACGTCGGTGTGCGGCACTTCTACGTCAGCAACCTCCCGCTCGGGCGAGCGCAAGCGACACTGGATGCGATCGTCGGCGCGGCCGGTCTGGATATGCGGTGATGACCCTGAATGATCGCGGCGTCCTCGTCACCGGCGGCAAGCGTATCGGCGCTGAAGTGGCTCGACACCTCGCGGGTCTCGGCGCGGACGTCGCCGTCGCGTTCCACCGTTCGCGCCTCGAGGCCGATGAGACCGTTCGCGCGATCGAAGCGCTGGGCCGGCGAGCCTTCGCGATTCAGGCCGACCTCTCAGATCCAGCCGCATGCGCGATGCTCGTCGATCGGGCGGCGGAAGCCCTGGGTCGCCTCGACGTGCTCGTCAACATGGCGTCGGTGTACGTGTCGAAGCCGTACGACGATCTCACGATCGAAGACTGGGACGCGGCCCTCCTCGTCGATCTCCGGGCCACCCACCTCTGTTCAAAAGCCGCTGTGACGCACATGCGCCGCGCTGGCGCGGGCCGCATCGTCAATTTCAGTGACTGGATCGCGGCCAGCGGTCGCCCGCGCTACACGGGCTATGTCCCGTACTACACGGCCAAAGCCGCGGTGATTGGCCTGACGCAGATTCTGGCATTGGAGTTGGCGGCGGATCAGGTCCTGGTGAACGCCGTAGCGCCAGGCCCGATCCTGGCGCCGCCTGGCACCACCGACGAAGAGCTGCGCGCCGTGGAGCAGGCGACGCCGCTCGGACGTTGGGGTGGCTCCGGCGCGATCGCGCGGGCGGTGCAGTTCCTGATTGAGACCGATTTCGTGACCGGCGAAGTGATCCGCGTGGACGGCGGCCGACACGTGAAGTAGCAACGCACCCTCAGTTCTGTATCGTTCCCTTCAGAATCAATCCAAACGTCAGTAATGGGCCCGCGGACGTGGGCACGCCGAACACGAGGCCTTCGAGATCCAGATCCGTCTTGACCGGTGACAGCGGCGCAGCGCTGGCGGCTGGAGGATCGAGGCTGAGCGCTGACGGGTGCGCGCGGCGGACGGTCTGCTTCGAGAGGTCGACCGCGCCCTTGTAGCCGGCCGGATCCGGCGTCGTGTCCACGGCTGCCGGCGACATCAGCAGGAACTCCCGGTTCGGCGATACGCCCAGATGATCGCCATTGGCTGGCTGCCGCGCGTAGCGCAGCGTGTAGACGCCAGGCCGGACGACATAGCCGCGAATGTCGCTCCATGGGGCGCTGACGCGAATCGCGCCGACGAGCGTGCCGTCGCCGACGTCGCCCCATGCGGGCGCGGCCGCTGGCGCCTTCGTCAGGGCGATGGCCTTCACCCACCACAGATCGAGCTGCACGTCGCCGCTCTTCACCATGACGCTGCCAGGGGCAAGCGCCGCAGCGATCCCCGCGTTCAACTCTGCTGGCGGTGCGTCGCTGGCTTTCGCCGCGACGAGCGTCTGCGCGGTTGCGGCCACCGGCACCGCAACGGCGAGCGCATACACGAAGACCGCGAGCGCCCGCGGCGCCCACCGAATCTGGATCATCGAAGGCTGCGCGTCAGTTGGTGGCGTCGACGTGCGGCGTCAGCGTGAAGTCGCCGTAGAACGACGAGCGCTTGTGCGGATCGCTCCACCGGGTGTCCAGCTCGCGGCCACTGTAGCTCAACACCTCGGTGATGCCCATCGTCGGCGACTCGAGCCGCGTGAACGGCGTGAACCATTTCGTGGCGCCGCAGCTCGGGTCGTGGTGCATGTGCTTGGTGACCGACAGCGCCGCGTCGCCCGCGGCGACCTGGACGGCGTGCGCGCTGCTGTCGAACGTCACGGGCGCCGTCTTCACCTCGACGATCTCGCTGATCAGCCCCCGGGACAGCTCGTCGGCCATCTTCACGAGCGCCCGGCGCTGGCCGGGCGTTGCGCGCTGGTCGACGTAGACGACCGCGCGGACCGACGACGGCGCTTCCCCGCCGATCTCACGAATTCCAAGATTGCGATCGCCGGCGACGGCAGCGACGACCGACAGTCCGTCCAGCGTCTGGCCGTCGTAGACACCCTGGGTGACGTGCCACGCCAGCACCGCGGTCTTCCCCATCGTCTCGGCCTGGCTGCTCATCACGCAACCGCCGGCGAAGACTTCCGCGGTGCGCGCCTCGACGTATTCGCCGCGGACGGAACCGGCGAAGGCAGGCGCGGCCAGAAGAACGAGTGATGCCGCGAGGAAGGTGCGTTTCATTGAAGTACCTCGGCAGGCCTGAAGGCCTGCGCTACACATCACTTGCAACAGTCGCGGCCGGCGCGGCACAGGTCGGCGTGCACGCGTCCGCCGTCGGGGCCAATCGGCTTCTGCGTCTTGATGCACCAGAAGGCCGTGGCGTCGTACGCATCGTGGAACTGCGTCGGCTCGGGCACGGATAAGACATACATGCCCTTGTGGCGCAGCTGATGGCAGTTGTCGGCGCCAACGAGCGGCGAGGCCGGAGTTGGATGATCCATCACGCCACCGCCTTCATGATCGCCCGTCGGAGGGCGGTCTTGGCAACCTGAACCTTGTAGGCATTGCCGCTCATGGGCTTCGCGTCGGCCAGGGCCGCCTCGGCCGCCTGGTACGCGACGGACTCGTCAATCGTCTTGCCCTTCAGCGCCTGCTCTGCCGCAACCGAGCGCCACGGCACGGGCGCAACCGCGCCAAGCACCACACGTGCGCTCTCGCACGTCGTCCCGTTCATCCGCAGCGCCACGACAGCCATCGCGATTGGCCAGTCGTGCGCCTGCTTGAACTTCACTTCGTAGAGGGCGCTCTTGACGCCCCGGCTCGCGGGCAAGGCGACCCCGGTGACGAGCTCGTTCGGCTCGAGGACGGTCTCCCCGAACATGTTGCGATCCGGCATGACGAAGAACTTGTCCGCGTCGACTTCACGTTCGCCGTCCGGGCCAGCCACCTTGATGCGCGCTCCGTACGCGATGAGCGGCAGCGCGACCGTGGACGGATGGACGATGTGACACGGGCCCTCGCCGAAAATCGCGTGGAACTGGTTCTCGCCGTCCACAGCGAAGCAGCGCGCGCCGCCCTTCTTCAGGCAGTTGAACTCCTCGTTCCTGAAGTACCAGCAGCGCGGACGCTGCATCAGGTTGCCGCCGACGGTGCCGGCGTTCCTGATCTGCGGCGTGCCGACGGAGGCGGCCGCGTCGCGCAAGGCCGGATACTGCCTGCCGAGCTCGGCGTGTTCGGCGACCTCCACGAGTTTCGAGGCAGCGCCCACGACCGACACGCCCTGCGCCGCGACGGTGATCGCTGACGAAAGGCGCTTCACGTTCACAAGCACGTCGGGCTGCGCGATGTAGTCCTTCATCAGCCCGAGCAAGTCCATGCCGCCGGCAATGGGCAGGACCTTGCCGCGTGAAGTCGTGGTCGCGAGCGCCGCGAGCGCGTCCTTCTGGTTGGCTGCGTTGACGTAGGCAAACGCTTTCACAGCGTCCCTCCTGCCTTCTCGCGCTCGGCAAGCGCGGTGAGGACCTTGTCGGGCGTAATCGGCAGGCTCTTCACCTGCACGCCAATCGCGTTGCGGACCGCGTTGGCTACCGCGGCCGCCGTCGAAATCGTCGGCGGCTCGCCGATGCCGATGACGCCGCGCTCCGGCTGGTTCATCAGCTTCACGTCGATCTTCGGGATGTCGGCGGGACCCGCCAGCAGGTAGAACTCCATGTTCGGGTTCACCATCAGGCCCGTGTTGCGATCGAGCAGCCGGTTCTCGAAGAGCGCGTAGTTCACGCCCATCACGATGCCCCCGATGACCTGCGATTCCGCGGTGAGCTCGTCGAGGATCAGTCCGCAGTCCTGCACGCAGACCACGTGCAGCACTCGCGTGACGCCAGTCTCGACGTCCACGTCGACCTCGGCGAACTGCACGCCGGTCGTGCCGCTGGCCGACAGCCCGGCTTCCCACTCGCCGTCCACTGAGATTGGTTCCGTGCCCAGCAGACGGCACGCGTCCTTCCAGGTGAGGCCCTTGGAGGGGTTGTCCTTGACCTGAATCTTGCCTCCTGACGCGACCAGCATGGCGGGCTCGACGCCAAGGTTCGGCGCCACGCGCGCCTTGAGCGCGTCGAGAGCTTTCCCGGCGGTGACGCGAACGGCTGGCGCGACCGACGCCGACGTGGTGCTGCCGCCCGAGCCGCCGCTGAACGGATAGTTGCTGTCGCCCACTTCGACCTTGATCGCGGCGATCGGCAGGCCGAGCGTCTCGGCGGTGACGGCCATCATGTGCGTCCGCGTGCCGACGCCGATGTCCTGCGTGCCCGACCGCATGACGACGCTACCGTCGGCGTGAATCTCGCAGTGCGCCTTCGTGCCGCGACCGCCTCCGCCCCACTGGTTCGCGGCGCACCCCATGCCTCGTTTCACGGGCCCTGGCGAAGAATCGCCCGTCGGGTGGCGACGACTCCAGCCGATCAGCTCGGCCCCAACCGGGAAGTACTTCCGCCACTGCGCGTTTGGCGCCTCTGCCGGGAGGTTCTTCAGCCGGAACTCCAGCGGGTCCATCTTCACCGCATCGGCCAGCTCGTCCATCAGCGACTCGGTGTGGAAGCACGCCTGCGGATGGCCGGGCGCCCGCATTGCGCGCGAGGGGCCCGCGTTCGTGAACACGTCGCGATGCTTCCGGCGACGATTCGGGAAGACGTAGATGTACGGCAGCGGGAAGCCCGCGCCAACCCCGGCGCCACCCGTGCCCCATGTCTCGGCGTCGAATGCCGTCAGCTTGCCTTCAGCAGAGACGCCGGCCTTGATCTTCGAATAAGACGACGGCCGGTTGCCGGAGGCGAGGTGCTCTTCCTTCCGATCGAGCATCAGCTTCACCGCCGCGCCCGCCTGTTTGGCCAGCTTCGCGCAGATGATGCCCTGCGCGTCCGGACCGAACTTGCTGCCGAAACCGCCGCCCATGTATTCGGTGATCACGCGCACGTTCGTCTGGGGAATGCCGAGCGCCTCGGCGAAGCCTTCGCGCGTGCCGTGCACCGCCTGAGTGGAGGCCCACGACGTCAGCTGTTCGCCGTTCCACTCGCAGACGCAGCCGTGCGTCTCGAGACAGACGTGTGTCTCGACCTGGGTCTGATAGCTCGTCTCGATCACGTGGGCCGCTGCCTTGAAGCCGGCCGCGAGATCGCCGGACTCCTGCGCGTCGGCTTCGACGACGTTGCCGTCCTTGAAGACCTTCGGCGCGCTGTCCTGCATCGCTATCGCCACCGTGGCGATGTGCGGCAGCACTTCGTACTGCACCTTGATCAACCGCAGGGCGTCGCGCGCCTGTTCTTCCGTGGCCGCCGCGACCGCGGCAATCTCGTCGCCCTGGTACATCGCCTCCTTGCCCAGCTCCATCACCGCCATCGCCGCCTTCACGCCGGGCGCCTTCTGCGCCGCGGTCAGATCGATCGAGACGACGCGCGCATGTGGATGGGGCGAGCGAAGGATCCGTCCGTGCAGCATGCCGGGACGGTTGACGTCATAGGGATATTTCGCGCTGCCGGTGGCCTTGGCCGGCCCGTCCACACGACGCATGCGCGTGCCGATCAGCGTCGGGTGTTCAGGCCACGGATACTTCTCGTTCCTGGCGGGCTGCGCGGGCGTCTTGACCTCGGGGACCTGCTCAGCCACGGGCCACCCCCTTCGTCGTCAGGACCGCTTCGAGCACGCGGGTGTAGGTGCCGCACCGGCAGATGTTGCCCGCGAGACCTGCCTTCGCCTGCTCGGGCGTGGGCTTCGGGTTCTTCTCGAGCAGCGCGACGGCCGAGACGACGAAGCCCGGCGTGCAGAATCCGCACATGAGGCCGTCGGTCTCGCAGAGGGCCTGCTGCACCGGATGCAGCACCGTCCCTTCGGTGAGGCTCTCGACCGTGCGGATCGCGCGGCCCTGCATCTCGATCGCCAGATGCGAGCACGCGTAGATCGGCCGACCGTCGGCGATCACCGTGCACGCGCCGCACGTACCGCGATCGCAGACGCGTTTCACGCCGGTGACGTCGAGGCGATTGCGCATGGCGTCGAGCAGCGTCACCCGCGGCTCGACCGAGAGTCTCTTGACGGTTCCGTTGATGTTCAGCTCAATCGGCACGTCGCCCGGGCCCACGGCCGCGGGCCCCGTCTGCGCCTCGCCGAGTGTCGGCGACAAGACGCCCGCCGCGAGGGAGGTGCCGCCGACCGTTTTCAGGAAGGAGCGTCGGCTGAAGACGGAGCCCGAACCACCGGAAGGATCGTCCTGCTCGTCCTGATCGAATGCCATAAGTGGCTCCCGTCCGTTACGGATCTGATCGTCATATATCATAGGCAGCCAGTCGGCGCTCTTTCGCGCGTCGAGCCCTGCCGGACGCGACGACATAAGATCGCACAGTGACCTGTCCCGTTTGCCTGGCTGCCGTGCCCGACACGGCGCGCTTCTGCCCGGAGTGCGGAACGACGCTGGCGAACCCGTCTGAAGCGACGACGGTCCACTTGCCTCCGCCGGCGCCGGCTCGTCCATCAGCTGACGAGGCGGACGAGACCCGCGCCGTCACACCAGATCAGCCGACGGCACTGCCCCGGACACCGGGCCGTGCGGCTCGCCCTGGCAGCGAGGCCGCGCAGCGTCCCGCGTCGCGCCCTGGCTCGCGGCCGCCCGGCGGCAGGACGCCCGCTGCGCCGCCGATGCCGCTGTCGAACAGCGACCCGCGCCTGGCCGGACGCTTCGAGCCTGGAACCGTGCTCGGCGGCCGCTATCGGATTGTCGGGCTGCTCGGCAAGGGCGGCATGGGCGAGGTTTACCGGGCCGACGACCTCACGCTCGGACAGCCGGTGGCCCTGAAGTTTTTGCCCGAGACGCTTGTCGGCGACAGCGACTGGCTCGTGCGGTTCCGGGGCGAAGTGCGGGCCGCCAGGCAGGTCTCCCACCCGAACGTCTGCCGCGTGTACGACATCGCCGAGGTGGACGGCTTCATGTTCCTCTCGATGGAGTTCGTGCAGGGCGAGGACCTTGCCGGCCTGCTCCGGCGGATCGGCCGGCTGTCGCCCGACAAGGCCGCCGAGATGGCGCGAGGGCTCGCGGCCGGACTGGCCGCAGCGCACGACAAGGGCGTGCTGCACCGGGATCTCAAGCCCGGGAACGTCCTGATCGACGAGCACGGCCGTGTCCGCCTCGCGGACTTCGGACTCGCCGGCGTCGAGCACGAGTCGGAAGGGCTGTCGGGCACGCCGGCGTACATGGCGCCGGAACTGTTCGATCGGAAGCCGGCGACGGTCCAATCCGACATTTACGCGCTCGGTCTCGTGCTTTACGAGATGTTCAGCGGCAAGCCGGCGTTTTCGGGGACGACCGTCGGCGAGCTGGCGCGGCTGCATCACGAGATCACGCCGCCGCCGCTCACCCAGCTCGTGCCCGAAATCGATCCGATGGCCGATCGGATCATCCTCCGCTGCCTGGCGAAGGATCCCGCGCAACGGCCGACCTCGGCGCTGCAGGTGGCCGCGGCCCTGCCGGGCGGGGATCCGCTGGCCGCCGCGCTGGCCGCCGGCGAAACGCCATCGCCCGAGATGGTGGCCGCGTCGGGTGGCGTCGGCGCGCTGGCGCCGCGCCTGGCGGCGGCTTGCCTGGCCGTGGCGCTGATCGGCGTGTCAGCGGTCGTCGCCCTGAGCCCCCGGACGCAGGCGGTGCAGTACCTGAAATACGAGAAGCCCAGCGCGGTGCTGGCCGATGCGGCGCGTACGATCCTGCAGGGACTCGGGTACCACGACCCGGTGCAGGATCAGGCGTGGGGCTACGCAACCACCGACTACTTGCGCTACCTCGAGACGACCGACGACACCCCGCGGCGATACGAGAACCTGCGTCCCGGCCAGCCGCCCGCCGTGACCTTCTGGTACCGGCAGGCTCCGGTCGAGATGTTCTCGGACAGCTTCCTGCTCGGTGGACGCCTGCAGTTGCGCGTTCCGCCGATTACCTCGCCGGGCATGGTCGCGATGATGCTCGACCTGAAGGGGCGCCTGCACTACCTCGATGCCGTGCCCCCTAGAATTCGCGACACCGAGGAGACGCGATCGAAGTTCGACTGGAACGTCGCGCTCCGCTTCGCGGGATTCGATCCGGCGACGCTCACGCCGGTCGACCCCTCGTGGGTACCTCCGGGATTTGCCGACGCGCGCGCGGCCTGGGATGGCGTCTACCCGGATCGCCCCGACATCAAGGTGCACGTCGAAGCGGCTGCCGCCTACGGCCGGCTCGTGTCGTTCCAGATCTTCGAGCCGTGGAGCCCGCAAACACTCGCGCCGCCGACCGGCCCGAGCGGCGTCTCGCCGATGGTCGTCGCCGGCATCCTCGGTCTACTGCTCGTCGCCTCTGGCGCGGTGGCACTCGTGCGCCGCAACGTGCGTCTGTCACGCGGAGACCGAGAGGGCGCCGTCCACGTGGCGGCGACGCTGGCCATTCTCGTCATGGTCGCGGGGCTGCTCACCGCTCATCAGTCGTTCGGCCTCAATGGCACGCTCGCGACGATCCTCGTGCTCTTTGCGCGGGGCACGCTCGTCGGCCTCGCCGCCTACACGTTCTACCTGGCACTGGAGCCGGATGTGCGCCGCCGATCGCCGGAGACGCTCGTGTCGTGGAGCCGCGCCATCGACGGCCGCCTGCGCGATCCGCTCGTCGGCCGCGATCTGCTGATCGGCATCGCCGTCGGCGGCCTGCTGCAGCTGCTGACGCAGGGCGCTCATCTCGCGCCCGGGTGGTTCGGGCATGGCCCGTCGCTCTCGACACCGCTGTCCGGCTACGACGGCACCGTCGGGTTCGTGGCCGCGGTGCTCATCACGCGCATCGTGAGCTCGGTGCTGATCGCCACTTCGCTCGCGCTGGTCTATCTGATGCTCTACCTGCTGATTCGCCGGCGGCGCTACACCACTGCGGCGTACGTCGTGGTGCTGTTCGGGATCGCCGCAGCGGTGCAGGGACCCTCCGTGTCGCTGGTGTTCTCAGCGATCGCCATCGGGCTGATCGTGTTCACGCTCTTGCGGCTTGGCCTGTTGGCGCTGGTGGTTGCCTTCACCGTGACCGGGTGGCTCGATCAGATCCCGATGACCTTCGATTTCTACTCCCTCTTCGCGCCCTCGTCGTACACCGTGTTCGCCGTGATCGTCGCGGCCACGCTGTTCGGGTTCCGCACGTCGCTCGGAGGACAGGGGATTCTCGGGCGGAGGTTGTTGGAGTGAGGTGGATTGCCAGGGTTCCTGGGTTCAGGGAACCCTGAACATCGGAACCTCGGAACCCTGCCTAGTTCTCCCTCAACACCCTCATAAAATCCCTCCACGGCCCCACGTCGGCCGTGTACTGACGTGCCAGCGTGCGCGCGATTTGATCGAGGTGCGCCAGGTCGTGCGCGACCCAGCTCGCGATGAGCTGCGCCATGTTGACGACGCCGAGCGACGGATGGCGCCCGGCCAGCCTGAGCTGCTCGGATCCGAGGTTCAGCGCGCGCAGCGTCGCGAGACTCTCCCCGCGAAGACGCAGGAACTCGGCGCCGAGCCGATCGACGCTCCAGTCACCGTAGCGCTTGGCGCCACCCTCACGATCGAACGGCGTGAAGGCGACGCGGTCCTGCTGCTCGAGGATCAACCGCACGCGCGGGATCCAGTCGTCCACTTCGCCCCAGACCAGGTGCTCCAGCACCTGTCGCGGGTTCCACGTCCCCGGTCCGTCGGTCGCCTGCAGCAGGGCCGGCGGAAGGTTCGCCACGAGCCTCACGATTGCGTGAGGCGTCGAATCGAGCAGGGCCAGGCACTGCGAGTACCACTGTTCCTTTTCCACTCTTCACTCCACTTCGCCTTTTTTATTTCGCACTTCGCGTTACGAAGTCGCGCACGGCCGGGCGCATGACCGCGGGATTCGAGGCAGCGGAGCAGGCCGTCCCGACCCCGACCGTGCGCGTCCTGACACGCTACCGCCGAACCCGCTCGAAATGAAGCGCATCCTTCTAATTCGATCGATGAATGTCGCTCATGCGCACCGGCCTGGGACGAACGGCTCAGCCTCGATTAGAATCGCGGGCATGTACGCCACCAGCCGCCGCCAGTTCCTGCAGCGCGCCACCAGCGCCGCCGCCTTCGTCGCCATGGCTCGCCCCGACATCGCGGCCCGGGTCGCCGATGCGTCCAGGGCCGTCGCCGGGCGCACGCCCGAGGACATCGCGGCCGACGAGGACTTCTGGCGGCAGATTCAGGAGGCGTTCACGCTCGACCGCACGCTGATCAACTTGAACAACGGCGGCGTGTGCCCCAGCCCCCGCGCGGTGCACGAGGCGATGAAGCGCTACCTCGACATCTCGAACCAGGCGCCGGCGTATCACATGTGGCAGGTGCTCGAGCCGAACATCGAGTCGGTGCGCGAGCGCCTCGCGAGCGAGTTCGGGTGCGACACCGAGGAGCTCGCCATCACGCGCAATGCCAGCGAGGCGCTGCAGATCGCGCAGCTCGGGCTCGACCTCGCGCCGGGCGACGAAGTCGTCACGACCAACCAGGACTACGGGCGCATGCTCGACACCTGGCAACAGCGCGTCCGCCGCGACCACATCGTCTTGAAGCAGGTGTCGTTCCCGGTGCCGCCGCCGAGCCAGGCGGATCTCGCGAAGCGGCTCGAGGCTGCGATCACACCGCGGACGAAGGTCCTGCACTTCTGCCACATCACGAACCTCACGGGACAGATCTTCCCGGTGGGCGACATCTGCCGGAGGGCGCGCGCGCGTGGCATCACCACCATCGTCGACGGGGCGCATGCGTTCGCGCACTTCCCGTTCAAGCTTGCGGACCTCGAGTGCGACTACTACGGCACGAGCCTGCACAAGTGGCTGCTCGCCCCGGTCGGTACGGGATTTCTCTACGTGCGCCGCGAGCGCATCGCGAAGCACTGGCCGCTCACGCCGGCCGCGGAATCGAAGGCAGGGGACATCCGCAAGTTCGAGGAGATCGGCACGCATCCAGCGGCCATGCACAACGCGATTGCCGAAGCCCTCGAGTTCCACCATGGCATCGGCGCCGATCGGAAGATCGCGCGGCTGCGGTACCTGCGCGAGCGCTGGGCCCGTCCACTCAACGCGCGGCCAGGCGCGAAGGTGCTCACGAGCTTCGATCCCGCGCAAGCAGGCGCGATCGGGTTGCTCTCGCTCGAGGGCGTGGATCCGAACGCGCTGGTGACGTTCCTGTGGAACAAGCACCGCATCATCGCCACGCCGATCAAGCACGCGGAGTTCCAGGGGCTCCGCGTGACGCCGAACGTCTACACGACGCTCGACGACATCGATCGCTTCATGAGCGCCATCGACGAAGTCCTCGCGCACGGCGTGCCGACGGCGTGATTGATGGCTGCGGAGTGAGGCTTGCGGGAGAGCGAAGCGAGTCTCGCCGAAGCGGCGACGGCGGACCGGCGATGCCGCCTGGCGAACGGGTGACGAGAGCCGGGGTCGGCGACAGATACCTGGCACCCTCTTCCCCCGGTTTGCCGTGAAGCCATCGCCGGCCCGGCCCTCGTCCCCCGCTCGTTACAGGGACGCCCACCGTATTGCAGGATCGGGGCCGCTTTTTCGGCGGCAAAGACCTCACATTTTCTTTAAGAATTCGACGAGTGGGCGCTCTGCCTTTCGCGTGACGAAATCCAACCACACCGCTCGTAATCCAAAAAAACAGGTTGGACGGGTTCGGCAGGTTGGGCGGGTCGGTTATGCGGTGAACTTGTAGCCGAGCCCGTGGATGGTGTGGATGTATTGCGGCTTGCGCGGCAGGGCCTCGAGCTTCTGGCGCAGCCAGGCGATGTGGACGTCCACCGTTCGAGTGGACGGCATCGCGTTGTAGCCCCAGACCTCGTTCAGCAGCTCGTCGCGTGAGAGCGTCGCGCCGCGGTGCTCGATGAAATAGCAGAGGAGCTTGAACTCGCGCGCCGACAGCTCGATCTGCGCGCCCGCACGCGTGATTTCCGCCTTCCGAAAGTCGACGTGGATGTCGCCGAACTGAAAGGTCTCCCCGAGCCCGGACTGCGACTTTGGCGCGCGGCGCAGCAGCGCCTCGACCCGCGCGAGCAGCTCGGCCATTTCGAACGGCTTGGTGAGGTAGTCGTCCGCGCCGAGCTTGAGGCCGACCACGCGATCGACGACCTGGCCGCGCGCCGTGAGCATCAGGATGGGCGTCGGGATGCCGCGCTGGCGCAGCGTGCGGCACACGTCGAAGCCGTCGCGGCGGGGCAGCATGCCGTCGAGGACGATGATCTCGAAGGGTTCGGTGGCGGCGCGGGTGAGCCCCGTCTCTCCGTCTGTGGCCGCCTGGACGTCATAGCCCTCGGCCGACAGACGGTCGGAGAGCGTCATCACGAGGCCCGGTTCATCTTCGATCAGCAGCAGTCGTGCCGGTGACGTCTCGGCCATCATGCTCCGCGCATCGGCGCGCTGGCCGGCGTCACGATCGCGCCCTCGCTCGGCACGCCGCCGTCGACCACGGGAAGGATCATCACGAACGTGCTGCCGCGACCTTCGGTGCTCTCGACGCGCACGCGCCCGCCATGCGCCTCGATGATGCCCTTGACGATGCTGAGCCCGAGCCCGTTGCCGCGAATCTGGAGCGACTCGGCTTCCGCGCCACGATAGAACGGCTCGAAGATGTGCGGCAGGTCCTTCGACGAGATCCCGAGGCCGTGATCCTTCACGGTGATCGTGACCTTGCCGGCGCCGAACGCCGGATCGAGGCGCGCTTCGATCCGCACCCACTTGTCGGTGCCGCCGTACTTCAGGGCGTTGCTGATCAGGTTCTGGATCGTGGACCTGAGGGCGCTGCGGTCAGCCAGCACCGGCGGAAGACCCGGCGCGATGTCGGTTTCGACGACGGCGGAGGCCTCGTCGATCGCCGCGGCCGAGGCCGCCAGCGCCTCGGAGATCAGGGTCTCGACGCCGGTCGGCGCGCGATGCCCCACGGCGCGGCCTCCCTCGATGCCCGCGTAGAGCAGCACGCGTTCGACGGTGTCGGCGAGACGGCGCGCCTCCGTCTGGATACGCGAGCCGTACTGCTTCACGCGCGAGGGATCGGTGACGAAGCCGCCGGCGAGGTTTTCCGCCGCGGCGCCAATTACCGACACGGGCGTGCGCAACTCGTGCGACACCGCCGCGACGAACTCCATCTGCTGGCGCCCGAGTCGCTCGGCGCGCTCGGCGGTGACGGCCAGCACCGAGACGGCAGCGAACATCAGCAGCAGTACGCCGAAGCTGAGCGCGAGGTTGCGGAATCGAGCCGCCGAGACCGCGGCCTCGAGCGAGCCGGCGCGGTGCCGCGCCACCAGCGTCCATCGCGCGACGTTCTCGAACGGCTTCGGCTTGCCATTGGCGTCGAGCACGGGCCGCCGATTCATGCTGATGAAGAGACTGCGACGGTGGTCGGCCTGCGCGGGCAAGCCCGCGCCGAGCGATTCGGCGGCCTGCCGCGTCAGCGCGAACTGCTCTGGGCGGATGCCGAAGAAATCCGCCGTCGCATCCTGATTCGCGGCGAGCGCGTGGAAGTCGTCGACGTTCAGCTGGTAAATCGCCTGCGTCGGATCGGTGCGATTGACGACCGCGATCCGGTACTCGTCGCCGGCTTCGAGACGGAAGTGCCGGTCCACCAGGGCAGGGACGAACTCCTCCTTGATGAACTGCATGTTCAGGCGGATGACGGTGTAGCCAAAGGGAACTTCGAATTGCGTGAGGCGTCCGGCCTCGAGCACCGGGATTGGCGCCACCGGCGCGACGATCGCCGACCCGTCGCGGCTGAGCAGATCGGCCGGCCGTAGCGGCTCCTTCGGAGGGGCTGCCTGCCAGGCCGCGAGCTCAGCCGCGAACTTTCGGCGGTAAGGGTCGAGGTCGGGTGTCCAGTCGGCGCTCTCGAAGCGGCGATCGTCGGACGACCAGCGGCGGAGCCTGAGCCCGTCGGGGCCCTGGTCCACGAGAAGGACGTCACGCACCATTCGCGGCGCGGTCGCTGCCTTTCGCCAGGCGCTCTCGCGTTCGACGTACGCCGTCCAGTCGTTCGACTTGACGGAGGAACCGTCGACCGAGAGACCGACGAACGCCTTGACGAGCTCGAGGTCGACGTCCTGCGTCAGGCCCGACGTCGCATGCTGCAGGACGCGTGCGCCGCGTTCGCGCTCGGCGTCGCTGACCTGGCCAATCCAGCGATACTGGAGAATCGCGACCACCGGCAGCAGGACGAGCGCCGCAAGCAGCAGAAATACAGGGCCCGACGGCCGCCGGAACGGCAGGGTCACTTCGCGAGTGTAGCACGCGCAATTTCCATGAAATGCGCCACATTTCGCCACTTTACAAACTTAACAATCTCTTTGCCCGCCCTTAACGATCGGCAAGGCGACCAGGCGGTCTAATAAGAAGGCTCAGCCCATGAATCCTTTCGCTCACATGACCACTCCGCTCGCTCGCCGCGCCGCATTGGCGGCGGCATTAGCGGCCGCCACGGCACCCGCGATCGCCCAGACGCCAGTTGCGCAGCAGCCCGCGCCGGCCGTCCAGACCGCACCGGCGGCCCCGGCCGCTCCGGCCGCGCCCGACCCCAAGGCGCAGGACGTCATCAAGCAGGCTCGTGCCGCGCTTGGCGGCGAGGCGGCGCTCGCGAAGGTGCAGTCGCTGACCGTCACCGGATCTTCGCGCCGCACGTTCGGCGAGCGCGAGTTCACCGCGGACGTCACGCTCGACGTGCTGTTCCCCGACAAATACAAGCGGACCGAGGATGTCGGCATCCAGGGCGGTCCGAGCTTCACGCGCGTGTCTGCCGTCAACGGCGCCGAGGTCTGGGACGACTCGACCAATCGCGGCGGCGGCGGATTTCGCTTCGGAGGGCCTGGCGGTCCGGGGGGACAAGGGCAAGGGGGGCCAGGTGGGCCAGGGGGCCAAGGGCAGGGGCGCCAGGTCACCGAGGAAGATCGGCAGCGGTTCCGCCAGATGCAGGAGCGACGGATGAAGGGCGAGTTCGCCCGCTACGCGCTCATCTGGCTGCTGAAGACCGACGCGGCGGTGACGTACGGCGGCGTCGCCGAGGCGCCCGACGGCAAGGCGGACGTGCTCGATGTGAAGCCCGCGGACGCGCCCGAGATGAAACTGTTCGTCGATCAGGTGTCACACAAGCCCCTCATGCTGACCTACGAGGGGATGATGCCGCGCGTCGCCTTCAACCGGAACGGCCAGCGGCCGACGCCGGAAGAGATCGAGAAGATGCGGAACACGCCGCCGCAGCAGGTGACCTTCGAAGTCCACTTCACGGACTACAAGAAGGTCGACGGCGTGCTGCTGCCGCACACGATCACACAGGGCACCAACGGCACCGTGAACGAGGAGTTCACAATCGAGAAGTACAAGCTCAATGCTCCGCTGAAGCCGGAGCAGTTCGTGAAAAAGGGTTCATAGCGGCGCCGACACGCGCCACCCCCGGACGGCGGGCCCCTTCATTGCCCGCTGTCCGGCTTCTTTGTTCATCCGTTTCGCGTGTTCCCGCGACACGCCCGCCATCACCGTCAGGTTGTGACATTCGTGAGTGTGATTCGAACGGGGCTCCTGTTCGTGTGCGCGCTGGTCGTGCTGGCCGCGGCGCCTCTCCGCGCCGCCGACACGCCTATGCCCGCGGGGGCCGCGACGGGCGACTTGAAAGTCGCCGTGATCGATCAGACTGGCGCCGCGCTAGTCATCGCGTCGGTGACGCTCGTGGACGCCACGGGTGCGGAGAAGACGGTGAAGGTGGACGACCACGGCGTCGCCACGTTTGCGGGCGTCGCACCCGGCGAGTACACGCTGAAGGCCGAGGCGGAATCCTTCCAGTCCTACGACGGCAAGTTCACGGTCAAGAAGGGCGCGAACCAGGTCTCGCTCAAGCTGCCGTTGGCCGGGCTGAACGAGCAGGTCGTCGTGCGCAACACGATCGAGGACGTCCGCGGTAACTCGTTCACGACCGAGCTCAGCCAGCAGGAGATCGCGGAGCTGCCCGAGGATCCGGACGAACTGCAGCAGGTGCTCGAGCAGATGGCCGGCCCCGGTGCGACGATGCGCGTGAACGGGTTCACGGGGGGCCGGCTGCCTCCGAAGTCGCAGATCCGATCGATCCGCTTCCGGCAGAACTCGTTCGACGCCGAGTACCACGAAGGCGGCGGCTTCGGCATCGACATCGTCACCAAACCCGGCATGACCGGGTGGAAAGGCATGTCGAGCTTCGGCTTCCGCGACGACTCGCTGAACGCGCGGAACGCGTTCGCGCCGACGAATCAGCCCATGCAGTACCGGCGGTTCGGGCTCAACGCGGACGGCCCGGTCGTCAAGGGCAAGACGTCAATCGCGTTCGATCTCGAGGGCAACAACTCGTACGACTCGGCAACCATCAACGCGTTGACGCCCGACGGCCAGATCTCGGAACTGGCGCGCACGCCGCAGGAT
>JBKPSY010000217.1:0-13472 GCA_046735235.1 Acidobacteriota bacterium
CAGCATGATCTGGTTGCTCGAGACCGCGCCGTTCAGAATCAGCGCCTCGTCGTTCACCGTCACGCGAATGTCTTCGCCCGGGAACAGCGACTTGAGCTGCTGCTCGAGGACCAGCACGCCGGCGTCGACGACGATGTCGTACTGCTTCCGCTGTCCGCCGCCCCAGATAATCAGGCTGACGGTGCCTGGCGTCTTCCCGTCGATGAGGATTTCGCGCGGCTGCACGACGACGGCGTCGGCGATCTTGGGATCCGTGATGGCGATGCGCGTGACGTCGAAGTCCGTCGCCTGCACCGTCGACCGTCCGGCGGTGATCTTGATCTTCGGGTAGTCGGCTGCGGCCTCGGGCGCGGGCAACGCCTGACGCGGCGCGGAGGACGGAGTGCCGGCAGGCGCCTGGGCGCGGGGCACGGCGGTCGCAAGCAGGAGCGCGACCGCCCCCAAGCCGAGGAAGCGGGACACCGGCGTTCTCAACGGACCTCCTCATCGGCGCGCTTGGCGCCGCGAATCGTCTCGACGATGTACTTGGGCGGCGCTGCGGGCGGGGCCGGCGGCGGAACGGCTCTCGCTACTTTCCGCCCGCCGATATCCTTCGTCACAGGAGGCGGGGCTACCTCGCCGAGAAGCCCCGAGAGCTTCTGGCCGTTTGTCTTCGTCGGCGCCGTGTCGAGGGGATTACGCAGGGCCAGCATGATGCGGCCTTCTTCGGAGGCGAGCGTGAGCTTCTCCGCGTCGTCCGGCGTCAGCAGCAGCGTGACGACGGTCGTTGGAATCGCCTTCCCTTCCTTCGTGGCCCGTTCCTGGTCGTAGCGCGTACCGGCGGTCAGCACCTGGACGTTGCTGAGAACTGTTCGCGTTTCGGTAGTGGCGCTGGCGGATGTCCCCCTTGCGGTGACCAGCACGTCGACACGCGTCCCTGGAATGACGAAGCCTGCCACCCCGATCACTTCGTTCACCTTGACCGAGATGGCGCGCATGCCTTCGGTGATCGTCGGCGTCAGGCCGGCGCCGGCGCCGATTGGCGCGAGCTTCGACTCGGTGAGCGGCTCGTTTTCGGAGACCGCGACCACAACGCCGCGGTTCACGACCTTGTCGATCTCGGTGAACGAGCCGGGAACCGGGGTCGCCGCCGGCCAGGCCACCAGCTTGAGATCGTCTTTGGTCACCATCGTGCCGACGGCAATGGGATGCGTGGCAACGACGGCCTGCGTCCGCGCGACCTCAACCTCGCGAATGGGCCGGCTCTTTACTGCCAGATAAACGCCAAACGCCGCCAGGCCCGCCATCACGACGGCGACCAGCAGGACGACGATCGTTCGTGTGTTCCGGTTCATCGAGCGCCTTTCAGGACTCTTTCCGCATCTGCGAGGTCGCCGTCAGGGTGATCGTTCCACCCCAGGTCTTGTTGATCAGCCCGAGGACGGGACCCAGCAGGAGGTAGTTGTGGTTATACGTGACCGTGACGATGACGCTGGGGACGGTTTGTCCGTTGATCGTCATGTCCTGATCAACCAGCGTGACGGCGCCGCTGGGCATGTTCGCGCCGAGGTTCCCAGCCGTGATGTTCAAGCCCTGCATGACATATGCTCGAACGCGGCTGTCGACGCTCGTCTGGTCGTCGTAGCCAGGCAGACTGGCCAACCTGGCCCCCTCCCGCGCGGCGTTGGTGACGACCTCATACCGCTGGAAGACGAACCCGAAATCGACGATACCCGCCAGTACGACGAGCAACAGCGGCAGCGCGAAGGCGAACTCCACCAGCGCGGCGCCGCGCTCACCCCGAGCCATGTTCGACGGTCTTATCGGAGCCATAGCACAACCACTGCACCCGCGGTGATCGGAAAGGCGTACGGGAGCCGCGGTCCTTGCCCCGTACGCAGCGTCAACTCGGGGTGGGGCTGCACCCCCATGACGCGCCAGAACATCAACAGCCCCCAGACACTCCTCAGAACCCTCGTCAGGTCGCCGCCATAGAGCGAAACGACGACGGCCAATACCCCGCCGGCGATGCCGGCATACAGGGCCATCCACACGGCCGCGGCCGGGCCAACCCAGGCACCGAGGGCGGCCAGCAACTTGACGTCGCCTGCCCCCATCCCGCCCAGCAGGAACCAGGGAAGGAAGAGGCCGCACCCGACGGCCCACCCGGCCAGGCTCCACAGCGACCCAGCCCAGCCATTCGTGAGCCCAAAAAAGACAATGGCCGCGGCAGATGCCCCGAACGTCAGGACGTTCGGGATCCTTCGCGACCGGAAGTCGGTGATGCACGCCAGCACGCCGATCACCACCACGGCGGCATTCTGAGGGGAGGCCTCGATCATCACGGAGGATCAGGCTCGACCCAGAGTCCCTGCGTGCCCGAATTAAAGCTCGTGTAGTTGGTGCCGAGCAACGTGACGATGTTGTTCCACACGAGCACGCCGACCAGCGCGACAAAGGCGCACAGGTACACGTACTCCATCAACTCCTGCGCGTCCTCTTCGACGATGAAGCGGCGGAACATGCTCGGTGCCTCGCGTACCAACGGCGGGTGCCCGGGCAGGTCGACCACGGCGACCAACCCGGACACGCGCCTCGTAAGCCCTAGCTCAGGCTCGTCGCGATGCTGCCGTATTCAGAGTTGATCGCGTTGCCGAGCGTCTGCATGCCGACGATGCACGCCAGCGCGATGAACGCGATGAGAAGCGCGTACTCGACGAGGTCCTGGCCTTCGTCCTCGCGAACGAACCGAGCGATGAGATTCTTCATGATTCTGACCCTCTCCTTGACCGTAGCTCCGTCCGTCACCGGGACCATCCCGGGCGGTTCGCGCGGCCTGCTCGCAGTGCTCTTGTCAGCCGGCCGCGCGAGCGCCGCTGACAACCCTCGAGGCAGCTGGCTTTACGAACTTGCCGCCGCCAAACTTGCGTTCACCGACAAGTACGTCGCGTTGATCGCCGTCCCCAACTGCTGCATCCCTAGGACGCACGCAAGAGCGATGAACGCCAGCAGAAACGCGTATTCGACGAGATCCTGCCCGCTCTCTTCGTACATCAACTGCTTCACGCCGGCACCCTCCTAATTGGGACCGACGGTCGAGAACGCCACGGCGACGTCCTGCTGGGCGATCTCTCGCCGCAGCCGACTCACCATCCGGCGCAGTGACCAGCTGCCCGGGTGGCTCGTCCACAGGAACTCGACGCCCACCTGCCACACGCCAGCGCCTCTCACCTGCAGCGCCCGCGTGATTCGAACCGCATCGTCGTAGGCTCCCCGGCCGACGACGACCTTCAGAGTACCTGTGGTGCCCGGCGCGAGATATTCGCCGCACTCGAGCAGACATCCCGACGAGCTGACGTTCAGCAGGCGCGCACATGTCTCACGCGCCAGCACGCTCATCACGTCGTCGGCGCCGAGCACGGCTTCGAGCCGAGCCCTCGTGATCCGCGCGGTTGAAGCCCCGTCCTTCATGCAGGGCTGAAGCCCTGCCCCACGACCCGCGTCGCGATCACCGCGCATGCTCGAGCACTCCGAGCTGCACGCGATGCCTCACCGATCCGCCGAGCATCACCGGGCGGCTGTCGAGCACTTCGACGTCGAGGGCCAGGGCGTCGCCGCCACCCGACAGATCGAGGCGCATGACCTCGCCCACTACGCCTGCGGCGCCGCCGAACGCGACCAGCCTGTTCTCGTGATCGTGATCGACCTGCACGATCACGTCGCGCATCACCGCGACGCTGCCATTCCAAGGCTGCGACGGTGAGAACCTCTCATGTCTTCGCCGGCCTGACGTCAGCATCACGCGTGTCGTCGAAACGCTCTACGGCTGAAGGCGCCACCGCGGATGCCTTCGACGCGCACACCTTTCGGGCGGGCGGCCGGTCAGGCGTTTCGCAACCCGTGTGCCGGAACGGCCGGGATACAAGCCCGGCCCTTCGGAAGCGTCATTTTACTCACATTTTCGATATTTCCGGTGTGAAACTTTTAGCCGGTACCGACATTAAGTATCAGATTGGAGGCAGGTTTTCCGCTCGGCGGAAGACAAACATCCAAAGTGCAGGGGATTCAGTGCAGGTGGCCGTTTACTGCAGAGCTAAGGTGTCGCCGACCGTGATGCCGGCAGTCGCGGCGGCACCGGCAGGAAGTTCCAGGACGGCGTGTGCAGTCGTGGAAACTGCCACCCTCCGGGCTGGCACGCGATGCCGGATTTTCAACACCCGCCCGGACCGGTGGAGAAAGACGACGTCGATCGCGAACCGCATGAAAAAAGTGTGAACCGAGTTGGAGGGAGCAATCACAAGGCCAGCGCCCGGGGCCAGTCCGTCCCGGCCGAGCAGTCCCTTCCGGCGGGTGGCCGAATCGAGGGCGAGCTCCAGGTGCGGGACGACCACCCGCCCGTCGGACGCCTGCACCAGGGCGAACGACCGATTGCCGGCGTCGGCCGCCGCCGCAAGAAACGACTTCACCGTTCAGGTCCTCCCTTGCAGCGTCTTCAGCCCAGGCCGAATGTCGAAGGTAGTTGCGTACCGGGAAAGTGGCTCCCCTTGTTGCGAGATGCGCTCCTGCTCGAGATTCCCGAGAAACGCGCCCGCCGTGGCCAGATACGGCATCCGCTCGGGGCGCAGACCGATCAACCGGGCGCAGGTGGCGTCGACCGCGACAAGATCCTGCCCCATCACGAGCGCGCCGACCTTCCGGGCACGACCCATGATCGGGCCGTCCCCTTCCATACCGACGATGCCATCGACGATCGCCAGGCCGGGCCTGATCGTTGCGGCTAGGTCCACAATCGAGTTCTCGATCCCGCGAAAGTGCAGCAGATTCTTGGGCCAGCCGTAGACAGCCCCCGGAACCACGCCGAACAGGTTCTTCAAGCTGCCGGTCATACCGGCCCAATGATGCGTCTTGAGCTTCGGCATCGAGACGACCAGATCCGCGTCGAGCACCGAGACGGGCAACGCGAGATCTTGCAGGCCCATGAACCGGCTGCCGAGCCGCGTGCGCCGCACGTCGTCCTGATTCAAGTCGACGAACGCGGTGCGCAACTCGCTCAACCTGTCGAACAGGCCGGTGGCCGTCACGAGATATTCGGTGTCGCGGCGATGACCCGGCCCTTCGGCGACGACGACACTGCGAGCGCCGTGACGCAAAAAGGCTTCAGTGGCAGCCGCGACCACGGCCGGGTCGGTGTTGATGACGCGATCAGGAAAGAACTCCACCAGGTTCGGCTTGAGCAGGACGCGCTTGCCGTGAACCTCCACTTTGAGCAACCGCAAACCCCGGCTGATGACGTCCACCAGATCGACGTCGTATCGATCGGCCGGCAGGATGGCCACGTCCGACGTCGCCGCGTGAGCGAATCGCGCGGGATCATATTTCGGTGCTCGCCACGCTAGCACGCCGGCCAGCGCCGCGACGGGGCCGGCGATCAGGAAATCGCGGCGCGAGACGAGCCGCGGCCCTGAGGGCTCAGACACGGAAGTCCTCGAATCCATGTCCGCTCGCGGTCAATGCGTACAGCGCGAGTGCCGTCACGTGCACGCTTCCGAGGAACGTCGTACGCGTCCACGTCGACAGAATGGCGGCTTCGACGTCGGAGCCGGTGTCGCCGAACACGCCGAGGCAGATCCTAGTGAGCGTGAGCGCCAGCCCTCCTTGCTCTGTGAGCTTCCGCTCGTCGAGATACGTGAGGCCTCGCTGCACGACGGGATCGGCCGGCTGATCGTGCAGCGCCAGCAGCGCAAGCGCGGTGGTCGGTATGTACGGCGGCAGTTCAGCGCCGAGCATGTTCGAGTTGCCGTCGTTCCAGCCGCCCTCTTTGCAGACGCGGTCGACGAAGAACCGGCGTCCGTCCTCGAACCTGGCACGCACGCCCGAATCGCTCGAGCGTGCCGCGAGGCGCTTGAGTCCCAATAGACACCACGCGGTGGACTCGACCCAGCTAAAGGTTCCATCCGTCCAGGACCACCCCTGAATCGAATTGTCCTGTCTGTTGATCACCGACGGGGGCATTGCGAGGCCGCGCGCTCTGACGAGACCCGGGATCAGCGAACGTGCCACGGCGCTTTCCGGCGAGCGCGCGAGCGCGATCGCCGCCTGGCCGTTGAAGCCGTAGTTCAAGGCGCCGCCTGGATCGACGAAGAGACCCTGTAGACGAGGCCACCGCCCGAAGATCGCTTCCGCCTCTTCGCGGAGGGCCAGGAGCGCGAAGACGGTGGGCTCGAGTCGCGACGCCTTGCCCGCGTAGTACGGCCAACCGCCGTCCGCGTTACGCGCTGCCATCAGCGCGGCGCGCATTTCAGCGATCGGGTCCATGGGGTCTACCGGGTCCCGGGAGGCGATCTGGTCCCGCAGGTCTAGCCGGTCGATCGGGTCCGGCGCGAACTCCGCGTCACAACGTGACGCGGATTCTGGTGCGATAGCGAACGGGATGCCCGTCCTTGAACGCCGGGCGGAACTTCCACGTCTTCGCCGCTGACACCAGCATCCGCTCGTGGAACCGGTTCGCCGGCGAGATCAGTCTCACCTGGTCCACGTCGCCCTGCTCGTCCACGAGGACTTCGATGCTGCCGATCTGATCTTCGGCCAGACTTGGCGGCGGATACTTCGGCAACACCGGGCGCACGAGCACCGGCGGAATCACCGCCGCGTCGGTGGTGGTGTAGATCATGTCGTCGTGTGCGACAGGCAGCGCGTCGTACTGCGGCGCAGCCGCCGTGGACGAAACCACCGGCGCGGGCACGTCGACCGCGACCGCCACCGGCGTGCCCGGCGGCACAGGAGGAGGCCCAGGGAGCGGTCTCTTGTGATGCGTCTTCTTCGGCGCGACGGGAGCGGGAGGCGGCGGCGACGTAGCCGCGTGCTCCGGCGCCGGCCCGGGACCGACGATGCTGTTCACGGCCGACTGCACAGCGGCTCTCGCGCGGTCAAGGAGACCGGTAGGTGCGGTAGGTGCGGTGGGTGCGAGGGGTGCGGTGGGTGCAGGGCCCTGGGGTGCGTTAGGTACCGCGCCAGACGCGACGTTCGGCGCCGGTATCGCGGCGTGCGGCGCGTTCGAGGCCGTGGCGGCACCCGCCGCACCTGTCGCACTTGACGCACCCGCACCCACCGTACCCTTTGCACCTACCGCACCCTGCGCACCCGGCTGGGCGGCAGCACTGGAATTGTCCGCCGTAGCTGCCGCCGGAACGTTCGAAGTGGCGGCGACGGAGGCGGGCGCCTGGGGAGCACGCGCCCGATCCCGCCACCACCACCAGGCCCCTCCGACCACAGAGACCAGGAGGGCCACTCCGGCGATCGCCGCGACCGGCTGGCGGCGCCGCCCCGACATCGCGACGGTGCCCATGAAGACGGTGTCTTCGAGGCGGCTGTCGCTGGCCTCGGACGCCTTCTCCTTCAACTTCCGCAGCTCGTCGTCGGCCCGAGTCATCTGCTCGGCCGCCGTCGCGCGCGACACGAGGCGCTCGACGTCGGAGCGCCGTCCGGGCCGCTCGTAGAACGACAGCCCGCGCGCGAAATCCGACAGCGTCGGCGCAGCGGCCGACGACAGGTTCTTCCGCACGAACTCTTCGAGCTCTGGCGGCGTCGCGACGCCGTCGACGAGCACACGCAGCATGGTTGCCGCCTGGCGCACGGGGTCCGGCGATTCGGGGCTCCCTGGCATGGCGACGACGTCGCCATTCGGGATGAGCGCGACGTGCTCGAGATCCGGCAGCGGCGTCCCGGTGGCCGTCGAGGACTGGATCAGCTCCTGGACGACGGCGACGGCTTCCTGCCAGACCGGCTGGACATTTCGCGCGCGAATATCTGATAGCGAGACCATGTCACACCACTTCTCAACACCGTTCGTCCTGAGAGTGTCTCAGGACCCGTCTCGAGTTCCCCGAAGGACCCGTCGGGAATTCGTGCAAGGACCGCGCTGAACCTCGCCCAAGTGACGAACTCGCGAAGCGCCCTCAAACTAATACGTCGGCCCATGCGACTCCGGACTTCTCGCCCCGTCATCACCCGCCGGCGCAGGCCGATCGCCGAGCGGCGGCAGCAGCCTCGGCGCTCGGGTCGGGCCGGCCGGCGCCATCCCGCTGCGATACGCCCTGAAGTCCACGTTGCAGTCGTGCGCCGCCAGGAAGTTCAGGAAGCGCTTGTAGTCCGACGCCGGCATGCCGAACAGCCGAAGCATAGATCGATAGTTGCCGCGCGTCGTGCCCAAACCGCGCCGGACCAGCTCCCGCAGATCGTGCCGCGTGATGTCGCGCTGCAGGAAAAGCGGGTGGATGTGCTCCCAGAACGAGTAGCCGCCGCTGACGATCGCCTGATACAGCTCGTCCGCGATCTGCTTGCGGCGCTCCTTCGCCGGCAGCACCTGGTCGGCGGCCGCCTGCACGGAGGGCGGCAGGTGCGTAACTTCTACCTCCGCCCCGTTGGCCATCCACATCGACTGCTCCACGACGTTCTGGAGCTCGCGGATGTTGCCGGGCCAGCGGTGCCGCTCGAGCGTGCGAAGCGCGTCTTCCGAGAACGTCACGGGCCGCGCCGTCTTGCCGACCAGGAACTGCACGAGCACCCGGATGTCTTCCTTGCGCTCGCGCAGCGGCGGCACGTGGATGTGAATGACGCGGAGGCGGTACAGCAGGTCCTCGCGGAACTGGCCGTTGGCGACCATGTCGGAGAGGTTGCGATTGGTCGCCGCGACGACGCGCACGTCGACGGTGGACTTGATGTGGTCCGCGCCGACCGACTGGATCTCGCCGTTCTCGAGGAAGCGCAGGAGCAGCGCCTGCATGCGCAGGCTCATCTCTCCGACTTCGTCGAGGAACAACGTGCCGCGGTGCGCGAGCTGCAGCTTGCCTGGCTTGTCGCGATAGGCGCCGGTGAAGCTGCCCTTCACGTGCCCGAACAGCTCCGACTCGAGCAGCGTCTCGGTGAGGCCCGCGCAGTTGACTGCGATGAACGACCGTGACGCGCGCGCGGAGCGGCCGTGAATCTCACGAGCGACGAGATCCTTGCCGACGCCGCTCTCGCCGGTGATCAGGACCTTGGCATCGCCGCTGGCCACGCGGCCCACGAGCGCGAGAATCTCGCGCATCTGCGGGCTGGCATGCACGATCGGCGATGTCTGGCCGGCGCTGGCGTCGTCTTCCATCGACGCCTGGGCCGGCGATTCGTTTCTCACGAGCGCCTCCAGGGCCGCTCCTCGCGTCGCCGACGGCCAGCGCAGGAGCGCGCCAATCGTCTGGTCGGGAGCAGGCACCCGGGTCTTCAGCAAGGGAGATGCCCATCTCAGCCAGAGATCGACGTCACGAGGCAGCCGAGGTAATTCGCTGGGAATTTCCGCCTTTTCGAGGCAGTCTGACGCCGCCGGGACATCTGCCACGGCTGGTCCAGACCTCTGGCGGGCGCCAGAACCCATTACGGAATTGTAAGCGCTCTTACGCGACTTCTCACAATCAAGGTAGGGCGGAACGTCTCGTGTTTGCACAGGACCTTTCGCCCCGCGCTAGCGGCGCACGCCACGATACGGCCGGAAGTCCACGGCGCAATCGTGGGCCGCGAGGAAGTTGAGCAGGCGCTTGTAGTCGCGGTCCTGCATCCCGAAGAGCGCCACCAGCGCTCGATAGCTGCCGCGCGTCGTCGCCAGGCCACGCCGAACCACGCCACGCAGATCGTCGCGCGTCAGATCCCGCGCGATGAAAACGTCGTGCACGTCGCACCAGAAGTCCAGGTCGCCGTCCACGAGTTTCGTGAAGAGATCGTCGGCGACCTGCCGCCGGCGCTCGTCCTTCGGACGAATCCCGTCGCCGCCGTAGCCGCGGATCGACTCGGGCAGATCGTCGAGCGAGATCACGGCCCCATCCACGAGATCGGCGCCCTGCTCGACGACGTTGACGAGCTCGCGGACGTTGCCGGGCCAGTAGTAGTGCTCCATCGCCTTCCAGGCGTCGGCGAGGTATTCGATGTGGCGTGGCAGGCTCGAGAGCCGCCATTCGGCCAGCGGCCTCACGTCGTCGCGGCGATCGCGCAGCGGCGGGATGTGCACGTGCGCGGCGCGCAGACGGAACATCAGATCTTCGCGAAAGCGGCCCGCAGCCACGAGGTGGCCCAGCTCCTTCGAGGTCGATCCGATGATGCGCACGCTGGCGCGACGTTTTCCTTCCACCGCCACGCCGTCGTCGAGCGCGCGCACGAGCTGACCCTGCACCGCGAGCGGAAGATCGGAGACCTCGTCGAGGAACAGCGTGCCTCCGTCGCACGCGGCGAACGATCCCGTCGCCTCTGTAGCGCCGGCCTTTAGGCGTGCCCCCTCGCTGTCGCCGAACAACTGCTTCGTGAGCTGCGCTTCCGACGCGCCGGTAGCGGCCACGGTGATGAACGGGCCAGTCGATCGCTGGGAGCGCTGGTGAAGGAATCGCGCGACGAGATGCTTGCCTACGCCGCTCTCGCCGGTGATGAGGACGCGCTGGTGTCCGCGCGCGAGCCGCGACGCGGATTCGCGCACGCGCACCATCGCGCGACTTCGGCAAACCAGAATCGGCGCCGTACGCGCCAAGGGCGAAGTAACCGTCAACCGCATGCTGGGGAGCGACCCGTCAGAACCCGACACCGGCGGTGCAATGAAGACTTAGCATCGCCAAGGTAGGGACTCGAATATGAGGTGTCAAGCTCAGCTTTACGGATTGCGAGTGAATCAGGGCGATCGGCTCGCGCTGGTCCGACAAGTCAGTCGTGGGGCACGACTTCAGTCGTACTGACATGCTGGGCTGAAGCCCTGCCCCACAGCGTGCACTTGCAGGGCTGAAGCCCTGCCCCACAGGGTACAGTTGACCCGTGCCGACGCCACCCGTGTTTGATTCCGGCGACGATTCCCTTTACGACGTCACCACCGCGCAGCCGGGGCCTGCCGGGGCGCTGCCGCTCGAACCCGCGGATCTGCTATCGCGGCCAAGCGGCGACGTCTTCGGCTGGACGCAGGACGTCGGCATGGGCTGGCAGCCGGCCGCGCTCAAGCAGCCAGAAGTCCTCATCCTCAGCACCCAGGGCGGCGTTCGCGAGCCCGACGGCACTCCCCTCGCCCTGGGCTACCACACCGGCCACTGGGAGGTCGGACTGCTCGTGCGCGCCGCGGCGGAGACCCTGCGCGCGTCGCACATGATCCCGTTTGCGGGGTTCGTCACGGATCCCTGCGACGGCCGCACGCAGGGCACGCACGGCATGATGGACAGCTTGCCGTATCGCAACGACGCGGCGATTGTCCTGGGGCGGCTCGTGCGATCGCTGCCGACGCGCCGTGCGGTGATCGGCGTGGCGACCTGCGACAAGGGCCTCCCCGCGATGCTGATGGCGCTGGCTGGGTGTCACGACATCCCGGCGGTCGCGGTGCCCGGCGGCGTCACGCTGCCGCCGACCGACGGCGTCGACGCCGGCGCCGCCCAGACCATCGGCGCGCGGTACGCGTACGGAACGATGTCGCTCGAAGAGGCTGCCGAGCTCGGATGCCGCGCGTGCGCGTCGCCGGGCGGCGGATGTCAGTTTCTCGGGACCGCGGCGACCTCTCAGGTCGTCGCCGAAGCGCTGGGGCTGACGGTGCCGCACGCGGCGCTCGCGCCGTCAGGCCAGCCGATCTGGAAGGACGTCGCGGTGCGATCGGCGCGGGCCGCGGCGGCCATGGTGCGCGCCGGCGCGAAGACGCGCGAGATTCTCACCGACGCCGCCGTGCGCAACGCGATGGTCGTGCACGCGGCGGTCGGCGGCTCGACGAACCTGTTGCTGCACGTTCCGGCGATTGCCCACGCGGCCGGATTACGGCGTCCCACCGTCGATGACTGGCGCGCGGTCAACCAGCAGGTGCCGCGGCTCGTCGACGTGCTCCCGAACGGCCCGCATCCCACGATCCGCGTCTATCTCGCCGGCGGCGTCCCGGAGGTGATGCTGCACCTGCGCCGCGCGGGACTGCTCGACACGACGACGCGCACGGTCGCCGGCACGACGCTGGACGAGGCGCTCGACTGGTGGGAGCACTCGGAACGCCGCGAAGCGCTGCGGCGCCACCTGCGCGACAAGGACGGCGTGGATCCCGACGACGTGATCATGAGCCCCGATCGCGCGTCAGCGCGCGGGCTGACGCGCACGGTCTGCTTCGTGTCGGGCAACCTCGCGCCCGAGGGCGCGGTGATCAAGGCCACGGCGATCGATCGCAAGGCGCTCGATGCCGACGGCGTCTTCCGCCTGACCGGCAGCGCGCGCGTCTTCACCAGCGAGCGCGCAGCAATTGCGGCCATCAAGAGCCGCGGCGACGACCGCGTGAGGGCCGGCGACGTCGTCGTGCTGATCGGGCGCGGACCGCTCGGCGCCGGGATGGAAGAGGTCTACCAGGTCACCTCTGCGCTGAAGTATCTCGAGGGCGGCGCGAAGGTGGCGCTGCTGACCGACGCGCGGTTCTCGGGCGTGTCGACGGGACCGTGCGTCGGCCACGTCGGACCGGAAGCCCTCGCCGGCGGCCCGATCGGCCGCCTCCGCGACGGCGACCGCATCCGCGTCGTCGTGGACCGTGCGCGCCTCGACGCGTCGATTGACGTGGTGATCGACACAGGCAGCGGCATCGACGTGCCGGCCAACGCCCTGCTCGGAAGCCGGCCGCCACATCCGGATCTCGCGCCGGACCCGGCGCTGCCAGACGCGACGCGCCTTTGGGCAGCGCTTCAGAACGCGAGTGGCGGCGTCTGGGGCGGCTGCGTGTACGACACGGAGGCCATCGTCCGGAAGTTGACCGAACCATGACCACCGCGAAAGGCGTTCGGCAGTGCCTCAGGTACACCGTCAATTCACCGTGACAGGTGGACTTGTGCCGGCGCGCGTGTAGCCGTTGTTCAGGAACAGTCGGAACTCGTATGTCCCAGCCGCGGATGGCATCGTCACCGTCCACTGCCGTGTCGTCACGCCGGCGCCGACATAAATCCACTGCACGTAACTGGTGTTCGCGGAACCGCTGACCGCAAGTGCCAGCCAATCCTGAGCACCACCGGGGCTGTTCGCAAGCGTCACCGTCTCGGTTCCACCGCGCGCTACGTTCGAAGCGCTGAGCGTCAGCGACGGTGCAACCACCGTGACCGGTGGGCTCGTCGCGGCCCGCACGTAACCGTTGTTCAAGTACAAACGGAACTCGTACGTGCCCGGTGTAGAGGGCATCGTCACCGTCCAACTCTTGGTGGTCACGTTCGAGCCGACGTAGATGTACTGAACATAGCTCGTGTCCGCGGACCCCACCGCCGCGAGTGCGAGCCAGTCCTGGGCATTGCCGAGGCCGTTGATCAGCGTCGCGGTGACGCTGCCGCCAGTGCTCGCCGTGCTTGCGCTCACGACGATGCTTGGCTGTTGCTGGATGGCGAAGGCAACTCCGGCGGAAAGCCCACCACCCGGGCCCGGCGAGAACACCGTCACCTGCGCCGATCCCGCCGATGCCGTATCGGTGGCTGCGATCAAAGCTGTGAGCTTCGTTG
>JBKPSY010000218.1:0-17096 GCA_046735235.1 Acidobacteriota bacterium
CTACTACCTCGAGCGGAAGTACCCGAGCTTCGGCAATCTCGTGCCGCGCGACGTCGCGTCGCGGAATGCCAAGGCCGTCTGCGATGACGGCCGCGGCGTCGGCGACTCGGGCCTCTCGGTCTATCTCGATTTCGCGGACGCCATCAAGCGCCTCGGCGTCGACACCATCCGCGCGCGCTACGGCAACCTGTTCGACATGTACCGGCGCATCACGGACGAGGACCCTTACAAGCTCCCGATGCGCATCTACCCCGCCATCCACTACACGATGGGCGGACTGTGGGTCGACTACAACCTGATGAGCAACCTGCCGGGCCTGCACGTGCTCGGGGAGGCGAACTTCTCCGACCACGGCGCGAACCGCCTGGGCGCCAGCGCGCTCATGCAGGGCCTGGCGGACGGCTACTTCGTCATCCCGTACACGATCGGCCACTACCTCGCGAGCACGGCGCTCGAGCCGCTCACCACGGCGCACGACGCGTTCGGCGAGGCCGAGTCGTCCGTGTCGAAACGGCTCGACACGCTGCTCAGCATCAAGGGCCGCAAGTCGATTCGCGACTTCCACCGCGCGACGGGCGCCATCCTGTGGGACGACGTCGGGATGTCGCGGACGGGGGCGGGCCTGACGGGCGCGATCGAGCGGATCCGGGCATTGCGGGATGAGTTCTGGCAGAACGTGTCGGTGCCTGGCGACAAGACCTACATGAACCAGTCGCTCGACTACGCGGGCCGCGTCGCCGACTACCTCGAGTTCGGGGAGCTGCTCGCGCTCGACGCGCTCCATCGCACCGAGTCGTGCGGCGGCCACTTCCGCGAGGAGAGCCAGACGCCCGAGGGCGAGGCGCTTCGAGACGACGCGCACTTCTCCTATGTGGCGGCCTGGGAGTTCAACGCCGTCGGCCAGCCGCCGACGCTGCATCAGGAGCCGCTCGTCTGGGAGAACGTGAAGCCCTCGCAGAGGAGCTACAAGTGAGGGTCCATGGGTGCATGGGTGCATGGGTGCATGGTGCATGGGGGCATGGGGGCATGGGTGCATGGGTCCGTGGGCGAAGCGCGTCGGAGCGTTCCTATGAACTCATGGACCCATAGACCCATAGACCCATGGACTCATGGACCCATGCACCCATGCACCCATGCACCCATGGACCCATGGACCCATGGACCTGAAACGTAGCCACCCATGAAGTCGATGCTCATCAACCTCCGCGTCTGGCGCCAGGCCGGGCCCAACGCGCCCGGCAAGCTGGTGAACTACGCCGCCGAGGACGTCAGCCCCGACATGTCGTTCCTCGAGTTGCTCGACGTCGTGAACGACGGGCTGATTCGAAAGGGACAGGATCCGATCGCCTTCGACTCGGACTGCCGCGAGGGCATCTGCGGGTCGTGCGGGCTGGTCGTCAACGGCGTGCCCCATGGGCCCGATCCGGGCGGCACCGTCTGCCAGCTGCACATGCGGCGGTTCCGCGACGGCGAGACGATCACGGTCGAACCGTGGCGCGCGCGCGCCTTTCCCGTCCTCAAGGACCTCGTCGTCGATCGCAGCGCGTTCGACCGGATCATCCAGGCCGGCGGCTACGTCTCCGTCAACTCAGGATCGGCGCCCGAGGCCAATGGGCTGCCGGTGGCGCGTGACCTCGCCGAGAAGGCGATGGACGTCGCGCAGTGCATCGGGTGCGGCGCGTGTGTGGCGGCGTGCAAGAACGCGTCCGCGGCGCTCTTCACCAGCGCGAAGATCACGCACCTGGCGCTGCTGCCGCAGGGCGCCGTCGAGCGCTCGCGGCGCGTGGTGCGGATGGTCGACCAGATGGACCACGAAGGCTTCGGGATGTGCTCGAACGAAGGCGAGTGCCAGGCCGTCTGCCCGAAGGACATCTCGATTGCGAGCATCGCGAGGATGACCCGCGAGTACGTTCGCGCGCAGCTCGCCCGCGAGTAGCCTGCTAGCGCCGGTTCGCGTCGGCGGGGGGCGCCCCTGCCTGCCAGTCCGTTACCAGCACCAGGGGCCGCTTCCCCTCGTCCCCCAGCGAGTTGACGATGAACCGCTGGCCGTCGGCGCTGACGTCGTACACCCAGCCAACGGGCTTCGGGTTGATCGCGAACAGCGGCGTCACCCGCTTCACCACGAGGCTCTCGCCGTGGCTGTCGAGCGTCACGGCCATCACCTGCTGATCCGGCGACACGTAATAGAGCTCGGCCCCGTCCGCGCGCCAGCGTGGGATGACGCCGCCATTGGTCGAGATCCGGAACCGCGAGCCGGCCGCCCTCGGCGAGGCCTGTCCTGCGCCAGGCGCACGGAAACGCATCACGTAGACTTCGTCGCGCCCCGACTCGTTCGAGACGTAGCTCACCCACCGGCCGTCGTGCGAGAACCGCGCGTGGTACTCCGCAAACGGCGTCTCGAGCAACGGGCGCGGGTGCGCAAGGTCGGAGAGCGGCACCTCGTAGATGTCGCCGGACCCCACGAGCAGCGATCCCTTCCGCAGCAACAGATAGTTGCCGTCGGCCGACCAGTCAGTGGCCGCGTAGTCGCCGGGAGGCAGCAGCTGCTTGGGCTCCCCGCCTGAAGCGGACACTTGCATCACGCTGACCTGCCCTTCGCTCTCGACGCGCGAATACGCCAGCGAGTGGCCGTCCGGCGCCCACACCGGCGTGATCTCATTGCGGGGGTCGAACGTGACGCGCAGGCTCGTGCCGCGAGTGAGCTCGTAGACCCAGATGTCCGCCGGATCCCCGCGGTTGACCGCGACGCGCGAGCCGTCTGGCGAGAGGTTCACGTCGAAGATGATTCCGTTCTCGCCGACGGGGCCCAGGTCGTGGCCGTCGCGGTCGTACGAGGTGAGCGCCGTGCCCGCGAGCCCGGTCTGGTAGACGATCGTGCCGGCCTCGTTGACCGCGAAGATGCCGCGCCAGATCGTCGGGTCGTCCAGCACGTCGCGCGCCACGGCCGTCGGCGCGCCGTCGAATCGTCCGCTCTCGATGCGGAACGGTTGCGCCCAGAGCGTCCTGTCGCGCAGGAAGAACAACTGGCCCGCCGCAAACACGGCCTGGCTGCGGCCGCGCATCACCTGCTGCGGCGCTCGCTGCGAGTTGAGGGTGCCGATGAAGATCGCGCTTTGGTCCGTCTCGCCGGGCTTTGGCGTCGCGGTCGCGAGATAGATGAAATGCTGACCGTCGGGCAGGATCTGCGGCCAGCGGTGGCTCGTGAATGGCGTGCCGTCGGTGGACGTGATTTCGATCGGCGATCCGCCGTTCGCGGTGACCTGCTGCAGGCCGCCGCGCACGCCAGGCGAGAACACGATGACGTTCTGCGCGCTCCAGGAACCGCCGCGGCCGCCGGGAGCCTCGCAGAGCGTCAGCGCGGAGCCGCCGTCGAGATCCAGCCGCTTCAGCTTGCCGTTCGCGAAGAACCCCACCGAGCGGCCGTCCGGCGACCAGAACGGAAACGTCGCGTCGTCGCTGCCGGTGAGCGGCTCGGGTGTGATGGCGTCGAGGTGGCGGATCCAGAGCAGACGCTTGCCCAGCGGATCCACGGCGGCGAAGACGAGCGACCGTCCGTCCGGCGAGATCGCCGGTGGGCCGCCGAAGTCGCCGGTCAGCTGGAAGAGCATGTGCTCGGGCGGCGCAATCAGCGCACGCACGGGCGAAGCGGCGGTCGTGGTCGAGCGCAAGTACGCGGAGAACAGACTGGCAGCGACTACACCCAGGGCCACCAGCGCCGCCAGGAGCCATCCCATCGGCGGCAGGGACGACGGAGGAGCAGGCTGTGGCGGCGTCTCGTTGAGCCGGGTGCGCAGCTCGAGCAACATGTCGCGGGCCGTCTGCCACCGCTCGTCGGGGTCCTTCGACAGCGCGCGCGCGACGATGTGATCGAGCGCGGGAGGCAGCAGCGGCTGGCGGCTCGACGGCGCCGGAGGTGTGCGGTTGAGGATCGAGGCGATGATGCTGGCCTGGCTGCCGCCCGGAAACGCGCGCTCGCCGGTGCCCATCTCGAAGATGACGGCTCCGAGCGCGAAGAGGTCAGTGCGCGCGTCGAGCGACCGGCCCTCGAGCTGCTCGGGCGCCATGTATTGCAGCGTGCCGACGAGTGCGCCTTCGGCGGTGATGGGTGTGTCGCCCGGCGGCCGCGTCTCGGCCGTGACGGTCTGCTCCACCGGCGAACGCGCGAGGCCGAAGTCGAGCAGTTTCGCGCCGCTGCGCGTGAGCATGACGTTGGCCGGCTTCAGGTCGCGGTGAATCACGCCGTGCCGGTGCGCGCGATCCAGCGCGTCGGCCATCTGGATCGCGTAGCCGAAGACCTCTTCCATCGGCAGTGGGCCCCGCGACAGACGCGCCGCGAGGGTCTCGCCCTCGAGGTACTCCATCACGAGATAGGCGATGCCGTCCTGTTCGCCGATGTCGTGGAGAACGCAGATGTGCGGGTGGTTCAGCGCCGCGATCGTGCGCGCCTCGCGGTCGAACCTGAGGCGCAGCGCCTCGTTATGGCGGTATTCGACCGGCAGCGTCTTGATGGCGACGGTGCGATCGAGTCGCGTGTCGAAGGCCTTGTAGACCTGGCCCATGCCGCCGGCCCCGATGGCGGCCACGATCTCGTACGGGCCGAGTCGGGTGCCCGGGGCGATGGACGAGGTCACAACCCGCGGATTATAACGTGAAGGGTCTCGTATACTGGCTTCACCCCAGCTCCCGGGAGGGATCCGTGATGCGACCCACGACTGTCGTCGGCGTGCTGCTTATCGTGCTCGGCGTGGCGATGCTGGTGACTGGCGGATACAGCTATCAGAAGAGCGACAAGGTGCTGGACGCCGGACCGCTGCAGGCGTCAGTGACGCATGACAAGCGCGTCAGCATTCCGCCGCTCCTGAGCGGTGTCGTGCTCGCGGCGGGTATCGCGTTGATGTTCGTCGGCAGCAAGCAGAAAACATAGAAGTGCAAAGTGCGAACTGCTAAGTGCCAAGTGGAGTGGACAGTGAGAAGTGGGAAGCGAGTTTCACAGTTCCCACTTCGCACTTCACACTTCGCACTTGGCACTTCGCATTACGTTGGTGGGCCCCCTGGGGATCGAACCCAGGACAGCCTGATTAAAAGTCAGGTGCTCTACCACTGAGCTAGGGGCCCGCCGGTGGGAAATTCATCCTAGCACGGCCATCGGAGGCTATCTCGCAATCACGCCCACGGCCTGCACCAGCCGCTCGACTTCGTCGCCTGTCGTGTAGCACGCGCAGCCCGCGCGCACGAGGCCGTCGGCCGCGTGCCCGAGGCGATCGACGACCGTCGTCGCGTAGAAATCGCCGTTCGAGAGGAAGAGGCCGCGCGAGACCAGCTCACGCGCGACTTCATCCGAGGATCGATCCTTCACGACGAACGAGACCGTGGGGGTGCGCGGGCGATCGGGCGCCGGCCCATAGACGGTCACGCCGGAAATTGCGCGGAGCCCGTCGTAGAGCGTGGTCACGAGCGCCTGTCCGCGCGCGTGCAGTTCCGCGAACGAGGCCTCGAGCGCGGCGCGCCGCGTGAGCCCCTCGCCTTCGGCCAGCGACGCCAGAAAGTCCACCGCCGCGCCTGCCCCGACAATGCCTTCGTGATTCTGGGTGCCGGTCTCCAGCCGCTCGGGCGCCGTGTCCGGCGCCGGATCGAGCTTCGGCACGTCGAGCCGCGCGAGCAGCGACTCGGCGCCATATAGCACGCCGACGTGCGGGCCATAGAACTTGTAGGCCGAACACGCCAGCAGATCGCAGCCGAGCGCCCGGACGTCCACGAGCATGTGCGGCGCGTAGTGCACCGCGTCGACGAACATCAGGCCGCCGTGCGCGTGCACCAGCGCAGCGGCGCGCGCCACGTCGCTGACCGTGCCGAGCGCATTCGAGGCCGCGCCCATCGCGACCAGACGGGTGTTCGGGCCGACGACGCGCTCGAAATCGTCCCAGTCCACCTGGCCTTCGGCGCGCATCTTCACGGTGCGGACGGTGACGCCTCGCTCGCGCGCGAGCGCGCGCCAGGGCGCGATGTTGGCGTGGTGGTCCAGCTCGGTGACGACAATCTCGTCGCCGGTCCCCCACTCGCGCCCGAGCGCGCGCGCGACGTGGAAAGTAATCGTTGTCATGTTGTTGCCGAAGGCGATCTCCTTCGGCGATGCGTTGAGGAAGTCCGCCAGCGCCAGGCGGGCGCCGTCGAGCGCCGCGTCGGTCTCGAGACTCGTCGGGAAGTGCCAGTGCGTGTTGGCGTTGTGGTGCAGCAGGTAGTCCGCCATCCGGTCGACGACCAGGCCCGGCACCTGGGTGCCGCCCGGGCCGTCGAAATAGGCCACCGGCAGCTCTTCATACCGCCGTGTCAGCGCCGGAAACCGGGCGCGGATCGCCTCGACGGAAGCCACGGAAAGCGAGGTTGTGCTCGTGCGCGTCATGCGCAAAGTATATCTGCCGCCGGGAATCCTTGAACCCGGACGAGCGCGGCGGTACAGTGCTGTGCTGGACTCATGACCGTGAGAGGAGCGCTCGACATGTCACGTGCACGTTTCGCCGTGGCGGCCCTGGCGGCCGCACTGATGGCCGCCTGCGGGGGCGGATCGTCGGCGCCCGCGAAGAAGGCCGACACCGGCCCGATCAAAATCGGCCTGCTGATGGCGCAGCTCCGCGAGGAACGCTGGCAGCGCGACCGCGATCTTTTCGTCACGCATGTCGGAGAGTTGCACGCCAAAGTGCAGGTGCAGTCGGCCGACGGCGACGCCGCCAAGCAGCTCGAGCAGGCCAAGGCGATGCTCGCTGACGGCGTGAAAGCCCTCGTTGTCGTGCCGGTCGATCTCGAGAAGGCTGGCGAGATCGTCAAGGCCGCGGCCGAGCAGCACGTGCCGGTGATCAGCTACGACCGGCTGATCACCAACGCCGATGTCGCGCTGTACGTCTCGTTCGACAACAACAAGGTCGGACGGATGCAGGCCGACCACCTGCTCGCGAAGGCGGCCACGGGAAACTATCTGCTGCTGGGCGGCTCGCCCTCCGACAACAACGCGAAGCTCGTGCGCGAAGGGCAGATGGAAGTGTTGAAACCGGCGGTCGACAGCGGCGCCATCCACATCGTCGCCGAACCGTACATCGACAACTGGGATCCCGCGAAGGCCAGGCAGGCGACGGCGTCGGCGATCGCGAAGGCGCACAAGCTCGCGGCGATCGTCGCGTCGAACGACAGCACGGCGGCGGGCGCGGTGCAGGCCCTCACCGACGCGAAGATGGCCGGCAAGGTTCTCGTCTCAGGGCAGGACGCCGAGCTGTCCGCCTGCCAGCGCATCGTCGCCGGCACGCAGGAGATGACCGTCTACAAGCCGCTTCGCTCGCTCGCGCGGATGGCGGCCGGATCCGCCGTCAGCCTCGCGAAGGGCCAGCCGGTCAGCAGCCTGATCAAGGTGAACAACGGACTGAAGGACATCCCCGCCAGCCTGATCGATCCGATCTCGGTCGACAAGGGCAACATCGACGTCACCGTGATCGCCGACGGGTACCACACGAAGGCGGAAGTGTACGGACAATAGGACATAACGAAATGGAGAATAGGGAATAGGGAAATTCGAGGCGCGCGAAGGTTTGTTTTCTTTCCCTATTCCCTATTTCGCAGCGCACGTCCTCCCAAGCGATTCCACCGACTGCACGTCGAGCGACGGCGGGCCAGGCGGGCGGCGATTGACCTGGGCGACCGACTCGTCCGTGCCGAGTTGGATTGTCGTGTTGCCGACCCTGGCGGCCGGCGGTGACGGCACGTCGGGCAGCTCGGCACGAACGCGGACGAGCATGCCGTTCACCTTCTTCAACTCCTCCTTGATCGCCTTCGACCCAGTCAGCTTGTAGGTCGGGCTGACGATCAGCTCGGCCTCTTCGATCGTGGCCGGGCGCGCGGACTTCAGCGTCATGCCCGACGCGCATCCTTCGACCGACACCATCGTGATCTTCGGCGGCGGCGCCTGCGGTTGGGCCTGAACCGCCGACACCGCGATCGCGAGCAACACTGACACGCTCATCGTTTCTGTCCCCTCAGCTATTGCGCCTGGCAAACGGTCTGCACGATCTCAACGCCCACGACCTCGAGGATCGCGTCGGAGACGGGGTGCTCGTCGAGCGGCGAGACCTTGCCCTGCGCACTGCCGACCGTGAACGTCGTCTTGCCGCTCTTCTTGCTCTTCACGAGCACCCGGTCATCGTCGATCTTCAGCCGGCCGGTCACGTCCACCATCTTGCCGTCCGCTTTCTTGATCTGGCTCCGGATCTCTTTCGGACCCGTCATCCGGTAGCGGTTGCTGGCGGTCATCGCACCCGCCACCGTGCCGGGATCGAGACGAATGGACGTGAGCAGCGAGCCATGGACGCAGCCGCGCAGGTTGACGAACTCGCCGCTGTCGGGCCGGGCGGTCTCGGGTCGTTGCGCGGGCGCACCCGCTAAGATGACCTGCCCCGTGATCAGGGCCATCACGGCCACTGCTGCCCTCTGGTACGTCGGAGGCATTGAACGTCTCCTTTGCGATCTCGGGCTCTGGCACCGTTCCCTGGGCAGGCAGGAACTCAAAGCACACCCGGGATCCCCTGCGTGATGTGACGAGAATACACCCAGCTCAATCGCCGCACGCAGGCCGCGCGCGCTGAGCAGTACTCTCGTGGCCTGCGGGCGTTGCGGTTAATAATACCGGCAGGCCGCCGATGCGCGGCAGAGTCCTGGAGTGGCCGTGTCGCGAATCACGCTCCCCATCCTCGATGCGGTGACGCTCGAGGCCACCTGTCGTCAACTGTTGGCCGACGCCCGCGAGGCGTTCGACCGTCTCGCCGCGCTCCCCATGCACGCCGTGTCGCCCGCGTCGGTGCTGGATGAATGGGATCGCATCGCCATCGCGCTCGAGAACATCGAGGGTCCGATTGCCATCCTGAACAACGTGCATCCAGACAAGGCCGTCCGGGATGCCGCCGATGACGCGGTTCGGCAACTGGCGCGATTTCAGGTCGAGATCTTCCAGAACGAAGCCCTCTTCGCACGGGTCCGCGCCGTGCAGCCAGGAACGCCAATCGAAGCCCAGCTCCGTAAGGACCTGGTCGAGGCCTTCGAGGACACCGGCGTGTCGCTTGCGCCCGATCGTCGCGCGCGGACGAAGGCCATCGCCGAGCGGTTGACGGCGCTCTCTCAGGAGTTCGCGCGCAACCTGCGCGACAACACCACGCGCATGCCGTTTGCGCCGGCGGACATGCTCGGCCTGCCCGAAGCGTATCTCTCGCGGCAACCGCGCGACGAGGCCGGGAACTACCTGCTCTCGTTCGACTACCCGGACTTCAATCCGTTCATGGCCAATGCGGAATCCGAGGACGCGCGGCGCCGTTACTACGTCGGCTACCTGAATCGTGGCAGCGCGCGGAACCTGGAGATCCTCGACGAGGTCGTCGCGCTGCGTCGCGAGCTCGCGGCGCTCTACGATCTGCCGAGCTACTCTCACTTCGTGCTCCGGCGCCGCATGGCCGAGACGCCCGAGGCGGTGGAGCGCTTTCTTGCCGAGGTCAAGACGGCCGTGGACGAGGCCGAGCGCCGCGATCTCGACGAGCTCCGCGTGCTCAAGGCCACGCGCGCCCGCCAGTCCGAGGCCGAGGTCGTCGTCCATCGCTGGGACCTGTCGTTTCTCAGCGAGCGCCTCCGCGAAGAGCGCTACAACGTCGATCAGGAATCACTGCGCCGCTATTTTCCGCCTGGCCCGACGCTCGCGTGGCTCCTCGACGTCAGCGCGTCGCTCTACGGCCTTCGCTTCGACGAGGCCCGCGTGCCGGTATGGCATGACGACGTGCGGTACTTCGACGTGCATGACGCGGAGACCGGCGCGTTCATCGGCGGGATCTACGTCGACCTGTATCCGCGCGAGGGCAAGTTTCCGCACGCCGCGGCGTGGCCCGTGCGTGGCGTCAGCCGCAAGGCCGGCCGCACGCCGATTTCCGTACTGGTGGCGAACTTCGATCGTCGCGGGCTGACGCACGACGAGGTGAAGACCCTCTTCCACGAGTTCGGGCACATCCTTCACGGCGTTCTCTCGGAGACGACGTACAACTTTCATGCCGGCACGAGCGTCCAGCGCGACTTCGTCGAGGCGCCCTCGCAGATCTTCGAAGAATGGACGCGACGGCTCGAAAGCCTCGAGCGCCTGCGCGATGCGTCGCCCGACACCCCGGCGATCGATGCCGGTCTCGTCGAGCGGCTCGACGCCGCGCGGCGGTTCGGTCAGGGATTGCTGTACGCGCGCCAGTGGCTCTACGCGTCGTTCGATTTGGCGCTGACCGGGCCGACGCCGGGGCCCGCGATGGCGGTGTGGGAGCGCATGGAAGCGGCGTCCCTCCTCGGACACGTGCCCGGCACCGCCTTCCCTGGCACGTTCGGTCACATCGTCGGCGGCTACGCGGCGGGGTATTACGGCTACATGTGGGCGGAAGTGCTCGCGCTCGATATGCTCTCGGCCTTCGGCGACGACGTCATGAACGGCGAGGTCGGGCGGCGATTTCGTCGGGAGGTGCTCAGCCGCGGCGGCGAGGTGCCGGCCACAGAGATCGTGCGGCGGTTCCTGGGCCGGCCGGTGAACGCCGACGCGTTCTTCAAGGAAATCGTGGGCGAACGCGTCTGACGTTTGTCACGCCCGCGGGTTGATGCGCCCCACTGCCACTGCGCGTGCCGTTCGGGCACCCTCCTGATAGCGGGCCTCCTGATGGCAAGGCCTGACCGCCTCCGCCGAGGCTTCGGCGAGTCCGCCGCAGCGTGAGCGAAGGCGGAAGGCCTGCGCTACAGATCGCACTGGAAGGCCTGCGTTGCAGATCGAGAAATTCACAGGAGCTGACGTGCCCGCAAGCCAGACCTCCGTTGCCACTCTCACCAACGTCACGCATCGCTATGGATCGATCGAAGCGCTGAGCAATGTCACGTTCGACCTCGACGCCGGCCAGGTCACAGCGCTGCTGGGCCCGAACGGCGCCGGCAAGACGACGATCGTCCGAGTGCTCGCGGGGCTCACGCGACCGACGACGGGGCGCGCGGTGCTGTTCAGCGGCGATCCTCAAAGCGTGGAATCCCGCCGCCGCCTCGGGGTGATGCTGCAGGTCGCGCGCGTGCCTGAAACGCTGACGGTGTCGGAGCACATCACGCTGTTCTCGAGCTACTACCCGTCGCCACTGCCGCTGCAGACCGTGCTTCGACTGGCGGGCCTCGAGTCCGTGGCCGATCGCCGCTACGGCAAGCTCTCCGGCGGCCAACAGCAGCGCACCCTGTTCGGGCTCGCCGTGTGCGGCAACCCGGGACTGCTCTTCCTGGACGAGCCGACCGTCGGCATGGACGTGGAGTCGCGCCGTCAGTTCTGGAGCACGATTCGCGAGCTCGCGGCCAGCGGGCGGTCGATCCTGCTGACGACCCACTATCTCGAGGAAGCCGACGCGCTTGCGACGCGGATCGTGGTGTTGAACCGCGGACGTGTCATTGCCGACGGCACGCCGGCCACGATCAAGCAGCAGGCGGTGGGTCGGCAGATTCGCTGCCGCACGCGCTTGAGCGAGGCCGCGCTGGCGCTGCTGCCCGGCGTGCAGCGCGCGGCGCTCGATGCCGGCGGTTACGCCACGCTGATGGCGGCCGACTCGGATCGCGCGCTGCGGGCGCTCGTCGCGGCCGACGAGTCTGCGTCGGACATCGAGATTCGGAGCGCGGGCCTCGAAGAGGCGTTCCTCGCGCTCACCGCGGCCGACCAGGCGTCGGCCGTGGCCTGAAGGAGTTGACTATGTCGACCGCCGCACTCTCCACGGCCGCGCTCCCCGCACCGTCTGCCGACCAGGGACACGCCAGCATCTGGCGCATCTACTTGCTCGAAACCAAGTACGAGTTCCTGAAGCTGCTGCGGCTGCCGCACTATCTCGTCGGCACGCTGGGCTTCCCGGTGATGTTCTACCTGCTCTTCGGCGTAACCCTCGCGCAGAAATCCGACGGCCCCATCGGCGCAGCCGAGTACCTGCTCGCCAGCTACTGCATCTTCGGCGTCGTCACGGCAGCGCTCTTCGCGTTTGGCGCCGGCGTGGCCGTCGAGCGCGCCCAGGGCTGGATGACGCTGAAGCGCGCCACCCCCATGCCGGTGAGCGCATACCTGGGCTCGAAGATCTTCTCGTCGATGTGCTTCGGCACGATCACGCTGATCCTGATGGGCCTGTGCGCGGTGACGCTGGCGCACGTCCGCTTTCCCGTGTCGGTGTGGTTGACGCTCTGGGCCGTGATGGCGCTCGGCTGCATCCCGTTCTGCCTCGGAGGCCTCATCATCGCGTTCACCGTGCCGCCGACCGGCGCGCCAGGCATCGTCAATCTGATCAACCTGCCGCTCTCGTTTGCCGGCGGCCTCTGGTTTCCCGTCGCGATGATGCCGAAGTTCCTGCAGGTGATTGCCCCCTGGGTGCCTCAGTATCACCTCGGGCAACTCGCGCTCGGCGCGATTGGCGCAGTCGACCAGCCGAAGCCGCTCCAGCACATCGCCGCGCTCGTCGCCTATGCTCTGCTCTTCGGCGCGCTGGCCTGGCGCGCATACCGGCGCAGCGACGTGAACCAGTGACCGACCAGACGCGCGAAGACGACGCACGCAGGCGCCGGGAGCTCGGCTGGGCGCCGTACGTGTGGCTGGGCTACCTCGTCTTCTACGTCGCCGCGCTCTTCATGCCCCCGGTGACGCCGCAGCAGTGGGCGATCTCAATCGCGGCCCTGGTGGTCTTCCTTCCACTGTATTTGTACGGGTTCCGAATCCGCGGCCCGCGTTTGCTCGCCGTGGCCTGGGCCATCTTCCTGCTGGGCACGATCGTCCTGCCCCACAACAGCGGAGCCGTCGCGTTCTTCATCTACGCCCTGGCGTTCATCCCCTTCACCACGGCGTCGGCGAAGGGCGCCGCCCCGTGGCTGCTGCTGATGCTGGCCGGCATGGCGCTCGACTGCTGGGCACAGGGATGGCCGGTGGCCGGCTGGGCGCCGGTGGTCCTCGTCGGCGCGATGGTGGCGATCTCGAATCTCTACTTTGCGGAGAAGCGGCGCCACGGGGACGAGCTGCGCGTGGCGCACGAGGCGGTCGAAGAGATGGCGCGCATCGCGGAACGTGAGCGCATCGGCCGCGACCTGCACGACCTGCTCGGCCACACGCTCTCTGTCATCGTCTTGAAGTCGGAGCTCGCATCCAAGCTCGCCGACCTGGACATCAAGCGAGCGGTCGCTGAGATCCGCGACGTGGAGAGGATTTCCCGCGAGACCCTGAGCGAGGTCCGCAAGGCCGTGCAAGGCTATCGGTCCGAAGGCCTGCACGCCGAGTTCGGGAATGCCGAACGCGTGCTGGCGTCCGCCGGAGTGCAGCCGATGGTGGATCGCTCCGCGATTGCCTTGCCGCCCGACGAAGAGCGCGTCCTGGCCTTCGCTCTCCGCGAGGCAGTCACCAACGTGGTGCGGCACTCGGACGCCCGGCACTGCTGGATCACGCTCAGGACGGAGGAGGGCCGCGCGGTGCTCGAAGTCAAGGACGACGGCCACGGCTGTCTCGCGCCGGAGGGAAGCGGTCTGTCGGGAATGCGCGAGCGCCTGCAGCAGGTGGCCGGCACGCTCGAGCGCGAGGCTGGCGCCGACGGCACGCGACTGCGGATGCGGCTGCCACTCCGTCCCAGAGCCGGAGGCGCCACGGCATGATCCGCGTGCTGATTGCCGAGGACCAGGCGATGGTCCTCGGCGCGCTGGCGGCGCTCATCGACATCGAGCAGGACCTCGAGGTAGTCGGGCAGTCGCGCTCGGGGGACGGAGCGCTCGAAGCTGCCCTCTCGTTGAACCCGGACGTCATCGTCACCGACATCGAGATGCCTGGTCTCTCGGGCCTCGAGCTGGCGGCCGAAGCGCGACGTCGTGGCGTCACCGCGCGGATCATCATTCTCACGACCTTCGCACGGCCCGGATATCTGCGCCGGGCGCTCGATGTCGGCGCGAGCGGATATCTACTGAAGGATGCGCCGTCCCATCGACTCGCGGACGCGATTCGCCGGGTGCACGCCGGCGGACGTGCCGTCGATCCCGAGCTGGCCGCTGAAGCGTGGTCCGAGGCGGATCCGCTCACCGATCGAGAACGACAGGTGCTGAGGCAGGCGGCCGAGGGACGCTCCGGCGCGGAAATCGCCGCGGACCTCGACCTGTCGGAAGGCACAGTCCGGAACTATCTGTCGGAAGCGATCAACAAGATCGGCGCGAAGAATCGCGTGGACGCGGCGCGGATCGCGCGTGTGAAAGGTTGGCTCTGACAAAGGTCCATGGGCGTATGCGTGCATGGGTGCATGGGATTCGGCCCACGGACTCATAGACCCATAGACCCATGGACCCATGGACCTATGGACCCATGGACCTTCCCTCACTCGCTCCAGATAATCACCCGCGTGCCGTCGCGACGCGTTTCGTCTACCAGTAGGCCCGGCCCGAGCGCCTCGATGTCTTTCGCCGTCAGCTTGCCAGACGGCGTGGACAGGTGATTGAGCACCTCCTCGCCGTTCATCTGCATGTTCCCGCCCTCCGGCACCATACGCAGGAGCCAGAACGGAATGGTCATCTCCACCAGCTTGTCCTTGGACGCATCGTAAGCCGTGACATGAAGGGACGTGAGGCTCACCGGCGACGCGACGGGTTTGGTGAGGGTCACGTTCGGCTTGCCGTCATCGGCCTTCCTGATGGCGATCTTCGGTGACTGGCCCGCGAACCTCGCACGGACTGCGTCCAGCTGCTGCACGGCGTCCTCGCGCTTCAGAAAGGTCGCGTGCATGCCGAACTGCTGGAAGATGTAGTAGCCGAGGCCGCCGACGACGGCGACCCCGACCATGACGAGGAAGACCGCAACTCCCGCGCCGATCAGAAGACAGCCCTTGGTGCGCTTCTGCATAAGTACCGGGGACTAGGGGCCAGGGCTCAGAGGCCAGTGTGTCGTAAGGCCGCCCTTCAGTTCGGCCTACGCCAGGCTCCTCAAGTAGTCATAGCTCTTCTTGAGGCTCGCGAGCGGATCGGGACTCTGGTCCTGCTCGACGAAGTAGTGCTCGACCTTGGCGGCTGCCGCGGCCTTCAGGATCGCCGGGAAGTCCAGAGCGCCGCTCCCGACCTCGACAAACGTTTCCGCCGGCACGGCTTCGTTGAACGACTGCGGCGCGCCCTTCATCTTGTCCTTCAAATGCATCAGCGCGATGCGGCCGGCGTACTGATTGATCAGCGCCACGGGATCGGCACCGGCGACAGACACCCAGAACACGTCGAGCTCGAGCTTCACCAGCGCGGGGTCCGCCGCGCTCAGCATGACGTCGAGCGCGCGACGCCCGTCGGGCAGCGTCGCGAATTCGAACGCGTGATTGTGGTAGCAGAGCTGCAGGCCGGCCTTCTTGATTTGCTCGCCGGCCTTGTTGAACGTCTTGCCGAACGCCTCGAAGCCAGCCGCGTCCTTCGGCCTGTCGTTGGGCATGACGTAGGGCATCACGAGGAACTTCGCGCCCACGGCTTGCGCGTCGCGGATGCACGCCGCCAGGTCGTAGCCGTTCGGCAGCGTGCCGGTCATGATGAGCGGGATGTCCGCGTGAATGCTCACGGGAGCGAGCCCATCCTGTTTCGCCAGCGGTCCCACCGTGTCGAGCGTCGTGCGGATGACCTCGACTTCCTTGTAGCCGATGTCCGCGATGCCTTTGAGCGTCGTCGCGGGGTCCTTGCCGATCTGATTGCGGACGGTGTAGAGCTGCACGCCGATGGCGTCGGGCGCCTTGGCCTCGGCGCGGCCGGCCATCAGCGCGCCGAGGCCGCTCGCCGCGGCCAGCTGGAGGATCTCACGTCGGGACAATTCGCGGTCTGCCACGTCACGTCTCCATCGCAGAAGGGAAACACTGCAGGGGGCATGCTACATCAGGTACCGAAGTGCGAATATGCGGAAGTTCGGTGCGAAGGTGCGAAAGTGCGGAGACGTCAGCTGCGTCGGTGCGGGAGTGGCATGAGATCTCGGCGCTACACTCCGAGTTCGCTGAACATCCGGTCTACGAGCGCCTCCAGATACTGCGTCCGACCGTGCTTGGCTTGATGGAAGGCCTCGTAGAAGCGAAACGCCAGCGGCCGCCGAAAGCCTCGAAAGACCAGCACGGCTGGATTGAAGTTGTAGGGTGCGAGGTATCGCTTGAACAGCCGCGTTTCGAGAGATGATCCCCAGTCGGCGCGTTTCGACCAGTCAAGGGTCGCCGCGATGCCATGAAGGCGAGGCATCCAACGGCCGGTGATGTGGGGTTCCCAGTTCGGAGACGCGGAGTGGACAAGGAGACACCGGATTCCGCGAGGTCCGTACGTGCTCCGAATCTGCAACAGCAGCTGTACTTCGCGCGCAATATGCGTGAGTTGCCAGACGTCCAGCACAAGGAGCAGGATGGCGACCGCGCCAAGACAGCCGATCGCAACTTTCTCCGCCGCAGCCCAAACCAGCCACACCGCGAGGGGAGCAACTACGCCAGCCAAGATCAGACTAGTTGTGAGCGAGCCACCGCCGTCGGGAGACGGCGTCGCTTTCGCTGCGCGCTTCCGCTCCTGCGCACCTGACGAGCCCTGGAACATTCCGCCTGTCTTCAGATGAATCCAGCGCGGATCGTCGCTTCTCATTCACTAGCGCTCGTCGTTCGTCGTTCGTCTTTCGTCATGCGTCGTTACAGCCCGTCCACCAGCCGCTGGACGCGGGCAAGTTCGTCCTCGTTGATGACATGGTCCATGTTCGGGTAGAGGATTGCCTCGACCTCGGCGCCGAGAGCGGTCAGGACCTCCGCAGACTCGATCACGCGTTCCTTCGGGATGTGGAAGTCCACGTCGCTGCATCCCAGGAAGATGGGCGTGCCGGCGAGCGAACCGTTGGTGGCCCACGTCGTCCCGGGCGGCCCGATGAGACCGCCGCTGAGGCCTGCCACGCCGCCGAATCGCGCCGGATGCCGGACGACGTACTCGAGCGCCAGGCAGGCGCCCTGGGAAAAACCGCCGACCAGGATCTTCGTGCGGTCAATGCCCGCGGATTCGACCTGCGCTATCAGATCGCCGACGACCCCGAGCGCGGA
>JBKPSY010000219.1:0-14723 GCA_046735235.1 Acidobacteriota bacterium
CGTTCAGGGAATGCACGTGGACCGAGCCGGCCCTGACCATTCGCACCGCATCGGGACAGATCCACCCCGAGTACTCGGCCGTAAAGCTGGGCTTCGGGTTCCCGCCGTAGGGGCGAGACGGCTACCGCGGACCCGGGTTGAGACGATAATTGAAGTGAACCCTTCGCACCTCGCAGACTCCATGCCCACCCGAACCGCCGCCGCTCCGGAACCAGAGGCCCTGGTGGCGCCGCCGGCCGCGCCGCCCGACCTCAGCGATCCGTCGCTGTACATCAATCGTGAGCTGAGCTGGCTGGCGTTCAACCAGCGCGTCCTGGATCAGGCAACCGACGCGACGCACCCGCTGCTCGAACGCGTGAAGTTCCTGGCCATCGCAGGCAGCAACCTCGACGAGTTCTTCATGGTGCGGGTGGCCACGCTGCTGAAGAAGTTTCGCGCCGGCATGGACGACGTGTCGCCGGACGGCCTGCACACCGAACAGCAACTCGTGGCGATCCGCCAGCGCGCGTCGCAGATGCTCGACGACATGACGACGTCCTGGCAGGAGCTGCTGCGTCCGCTGCTCGAGGCCGAAGGCATCCGCTTCCTCGAGCCGTCGGATTACACGCCGGAAATCCGTGCGCACCTCGCGCATCACTTCAAGACGGACATCTGGCCCGTGCTCACGCCGCTCGCATTCGATCCGGGCCACCCGTTCCCGTACATCTCGAACCTCAGTCACAGCTTCGCGGTGGTCGTGCGCCACAACGGACGCACGAAGTTCGCCCGCGTCAAGGTGCCCGACAGGCTGCCGCGTTTCATCCAGCTGCCCGACCGGCTCGCGGGGCCGGCGCACCCTGACAAGCCGAGGCTCGCGTTCGTCTTCATCGAGGACGTCATCAAGGCGAACATCCAGGAGCTGTTCCCCGGCACGCAGGTGAAGAGCGCCCACCTGTTCCGGATCGTCCGCGACACGGACATCGTGATCCAGGAGGACGAGGCCGACGACCTGCTCGAGTCGGTGGATCGCAGCCTGCGCAAGCTGCGCTACGGCGCGCTCTCGCTGCTGCAGGTCGAGGCGAGCATGCCCCGGCGCGTGCTCGACATCCTCGCCGAGAACTTCGAAGTCGACGACGACGTGATCCTGCGGACGTCGGATCGGCTGGGCATCGCCGACTGGATCGAGCTCACCGCTCTCCATCGTCCTGCGCTGAAGGACGCGCCATTTGTCGCACGGCAGCTCTGGGCCGGGCAGGACACCGAGGCGATCTTCGACGAGATCCGCTACCAGGACTACCTGGTGCACCACCCGTTCGAGTCGTTCGGGTCGGTGGAGCTCTTCCTCCGCGCCGCGGTCAAGGACCCTCACGTCGTCGCGATCAAGATGACGCTCTATCGCATCGGCGCGAACTCGCCGCTGATCGATCTGCTCATCGAGGCCGCGGAGGCGGGCAAGCAGGTGGCGGTGCTCGTGGAGCTGAAGGCGCGCTTCGACGAGCGCAACAACATCATCTGGGCCAACCGCCTTGAAGAAGCGGGCATTCATGTCGTCTACGGCCTGGTGAACCTGAAGACGCACTGCAAGCTGTGCCTGGTGGTGCGGCAGGAGGCCGACGGCATCCGGCGGTACGCACACATCGCGACGGGCAACTACAACGCGGGGACGTCGAAGATTTATACCGACGTCGGGTTGTTCACCTCGTCTGGTGCCGTGCTGGATGACGTCTCGGAGGTCTTCAACTACCTGACTGGCTACTCGAACCGGAAGACGTATCGCGAGTTGCTCGTGGCGCCGGTGAGCTTGAGGACGGGCATGCGCGCGCTCATCGAGCGCGAGATCGCGCACGCGAAAGCGGGACGCCCCGCGCGGCTGATCTTCAAGAACAACGCGGTGACGGACACCGGGATGATTCGCGCGCTGTACGCGGCCTCACAGGCGGGCGTGCCGATCGACCTCATCACGCGCGGCGTGTGCTGCCTGCGGCCGGGCGTGCCTGGCGTGAGCGCGACGATCAACGTGCGGTCCGTCGTCGGGCGCTTCCTCGAACACTCCCGCATCTACTACTTCGAGAACGGCGGCGAGCCCGAGGCGTTCATCGGCAGCGCCGACCTCATGGAGCGCAACCTGGATCGGCGCGTCGAAGTGTTGTGCCCGGTCCGCGACCCAGACATCCGTCACCACCTTCGTCACGTGGTGCTCGACGCGCTCCTCCGTGAGACCGACCGCGCGACGCGCCTGCTCCCGGACGGCGAATACGTCCGCTGCGTGCCCGCGCCCGGCGACACGCCGGTCAGCTCGCAGGCGCTGCTCCTGGAGCACTACGCCCAGGACGAGCTCTAGCGCCAGTCATGACTGTCACGACGGTTCGCACGATCGACCTGCAGCCGGAGCTGGTGCGCCTGAAACAGGAGCTGCTGGACGCGCGCGAGCGTGCACGGAGAGTGACCGAGGGATTGCCGGCGGCGGCGTGGGGCACACGGCCGCCCTCGGGGAGCTGGTCGATCGCCGAGTGCCTGATGCACCTGAACCTCACGAGCGAGCGCTATGTTCCGCTGCTCGACGAAGCGCTGCGATCCGTCCGGACACGAGGGCTGCTGGCCGACGGCCCGCTCCGCCGTGACTTCGTCGGGTACGTGCTGAGCCGGTTTCTCGAGCCGCCGGTCCGGCTCAAGGTCGCGACCGCGGCGCCATTCAAGCCTGGGCAGATCGATCCGCTGCACGAAGTCCTCGAACGATTCGATTACTTGCAGGGGGAGTTGCTCGTCCGGCTGGAGCGCGGCGCCGGCCTCGCGCTCGACCGCCAGCCCGTCGTGTCGCCGTTCAACGCGCGCCTTCGCTACAACCTCTACGCGGCGTTCTGCGTCCTCACCGCGCACCAGCGGCGGCACTTGTGGCAGGCCGAACGCGTCCGCGCGGCCGTCGTCTGAAAAGCTCCGAAATCCCTCGACTCCCAGAATCCAGTTGTCTTGTCGTACGTGATCGCAGCGTGACGCCGATCCATCTGCGTTATCGGCGTCACCTGCGGGTCCTGCCGCTCTAGCGTCGCGCGACCTCGCTCATCAGGCCGATCAGATTCCGCTCGGGGTCGCGTACGAACGCCATCCAGAGATCGTGATTCGGCATCTTCGCGATGAGATGCGGCTCGCTCTCGAACGTCGCGCCGCGCGCCTTGAGGACGGCAACCGTCTCCTGCATGTTCATCACGCGGTAGTAGATGATCGACGCGGGGTGATCGAACTCGGGCTTCTCGGGCTCCGACAGCATCAACCGCACGCCGGCGCAGTCGAAGAACGCGAGCTTCGGCGGCACTTCGAAGAGAAACGGCAAACCGAGCACGTCGCGATAGAACGCGACCGCGCGCGGGAGGTCCTTCATGGCAATGGCGATCTGACCGATCTGAGCGAGGCCGGGACTTGCCGGTGCATGCACGGACATGTGTCCTCCCGATGACGGGATGGTCGAAACTCCGCCATCATACGCCGCCTGTATCCGTCCGGCTCAAGTTCCTGTGGCATGATGGCGCCGTGAGCTCAGTCGGTTCGTCGGTGTCGGGTTTTGCCGACTACGTGCGCGAGCGCCGCACCGAAATCGAGGCCGCGCTCGACCAGGCGCTGCCGCGCACGCCGGCGTGCCCGGCGCTGGTCGCCGAAGCGATGCGCTACAGCCTCGAGGCCGGCGGCAAGCGCGTGCGCCCGATCCTCGCGCTCGCAGCCGCCGAGGCGGTGGCCCAATCGCCGCGCGGCGGTGACGAACGCGCGCGCTCCTCAGGCGACGCGCGACGCCTGGCGATGCCGGCCGCGTGCGCGCTCGAGTTCATCCACACCTATTCCCTCGTGCACGACGATTTGCCCGCGATGGACAACGACACGCTCCGGCGCGGCCGACCAACGCTGCATGTCGTGTACGGCGACGGGATCGCCATCCTGGCCGGCGATGGCCTGTTGACGGAAGCCTTCCGGCTGCTCGCGCGCGGTGAGCCGGCCGAGTTGCCCGCGATCGCCGCACGACGACTCCGCGTGATTGGCCGAATCGCGGAGGCCGCCGGCGTCGCCGGGATGGTGGGCGGCCAGGCCATCGATCTGGAGAGCACAGGGACGGTACAGATTCCTGGACGTGCGGCCACCACCCTGGACGCCGCCGGACTCGCCGACATGCACGCGAGAAAGACCGGCGCGCTGATCCGGGCGGCCGCGGCGTCGGGCGCGATCATGGCCGGCGGCAGCGACGATGCCGTGGATGCCGTCGACCGGTTCGCGGCGGACCTCGGGCTCGTGTTCCAGATCGTGGACGACATCCTCGACGTCGAGGGCGATTCAGCCGCCCTCGGCAAGACGGCGGGGAAGGACGCCGCGTCGGGCAAGCTGACCTACCCGGCGCTCTACGGCCTCGAACGATCCCGCGAGCTCGCCGCCGAGGGCATCGCCCGCGCCGCGCAGACGCTGGCCGACGCCGATCTGTCCGGCGGTCGATTGCTCGACATCGCGCACTGGGTCATCTCTCGCTCCCACTAGGCGACCCGGCATGCGCATCCTCGTCGCGCTCCTGACGCCGGCGCTCCTGCTCCTGACGCCCGCTCGAGCCGCGGAGTCGCCCTTTGCCGATCTCACGCCGTCGATCGAGAAGAACCTGTCGCAGGCGATCATCGCGTTCTGGTATCCCAAGAGCATCGACCGCGAGGACGGCGGCTACCTGATCGACTTCGACGCGCACGGCGCCTTCAAGGGCGAAGGCCCGAAGATGATCGTCACGCAGGCGCGGATGCTGTGGCTCTCGTCTCGGCTGGTTCGCGAGGGGCGAGGCGGGGACCAGATGCGCGAGGCCGCGCGGCAGGGGTACCGGTTCCTGATGGATCACATGTGGGATCAGGAGCACGGCGGCTTCTACTGGGAGGTGGATCGCCCTGGACGTCGCGTGGTGGCGCCGCACAAGCATCTCTACGGCCAGGCGTTTGGCCTCTACGCGCTTTCCGAGTACGCGCGCGCCACCGGCGATGCGCACGCGCTGGCCGACGCGCGTCGTCTCTTCGACCTCCTGGAGTCGAAGGCGCATGACGGGACGTATGGCGGCTACGTGGAGTTCTTCGCGTCGGATTGGAGCCCGGCGCCTCCGGACGTCCAGCCGTACCTGGGCGTCCCGACCGGCGTGAAGACGATGAACACGCACCTCCATCTGATGGAAGCGCTGGCGGCGTTCTCTCGCGCCAGCCATCTGCCGCTGGCCGCGACGCGGCTGGCAGAGCTCGTGACCATCCAGAGCAACACCGTCGTGCGGAAGTCGGCCGGCGCCTGCACGGATCAGTACGAGCGCGATTGGACGCCGCGGCTGGAGCCGTCCACGGCGCGGGCGTCGTACGGACACGACCTCGAGAACATCTGGCTGATCGTGGATGCCGAGGACGCGCTCGGCGCGCCGGTGGCCGTGCACCTCGATCTGTTCAAGACGCTCTTCGCCAACGCGCTGGCGCACGGCTACGACGAGACGGCCGGCGGGTTCTTCGACAGCGGTCCGCTCGGCAAGGACGCCGATCGCCGGACGAAGACCTGGTGGGTACAGGCCGAAGCGCTCGTCAGCGCGCTCACGATGTTTCGGCTGACCGGCGACGCGAAGTACGCCGAGGTGTTCCGGAAGACCTGGTCGTTCGTGAACGAGCGGCAGACGGACTGGACGTCAGGCGAGTGGTTCGAATCGGTCGGGCCCGACGGCCCGGGTCCCGGCGACAAGGGCCATCGCTGGAAGGCCGGCTATCACGACGGCCGCGCGCTGCTCGAATGCCTGCGGATCATTGGAGCGCCTTCGTCATCGCCGGTCCGGTGAGCGGCGGCGTGCGCAGGAACCCGATCGCGTTGGCCAGTTGCGCGAGGGCAATCAGCGCCAGGTGCACGAGCCCGGCTGCACCGTGCCGCCGGAGTGGCGCCATCAGCAGTCCCACGTAGAACCTCGGAGGCTCGACGCGCACACGATCACCGTTGCGCGCTGCGATCGCGGCGCGGAACTGCCGCGCCCCTACCCCATAGTTGTAGTGCTGCCGCACGAATGTCGTGAGCGTCAGGTCGTGCCGGTGATGGACCAGCGCCTCCGCGGCGGTCAGCATCGGTCGCCCCTGCGCATGCCACCGGTCGCACAACTCGCGGTCCTCGGCGGCGGCCCGGACGTACGCCTCGGCGAAGCCCCCTGAGGCCGAGAGGGCGTCGCGTGGAAACGCGAGGTTGTTCGTCGTGAAGAACCGCGTGCGCGCAGTCTCGCCGTTGTAGTAGTCACGCACGAACGACACCAGGATCTGGCTCGCTTCGGCGAACGGGTTTCGATCGAGCGCGTTGACGACCGTGCCGCCGACCGCTGCGCCTGGATGCGACTGGAGCGCCGTGATGAGTGTCTCGAGCCAGCGCGCGTCGGCCTGGCAGTCGTCGTCGATGAACGCGACGAACTCGCCCCTGGCCGCGGCGAGCCCGCGGTTCCGGGCGCCCGCCGGTCCAGTGTTCGCCTGACGGACGAAAATGACGGGTGCGCCGCCGGGGGCCAGCGTCGCGGGGCCGCTCAACGGCTGCGGGCTCCCGTCGTCGATCACGATGACCTCGAAGCGGTTGGACGGGAACGACTGACGCGCGAGCGACTCCAGGCAGCACTTGAGCGTGTCAGGCCGGTTGTAGGACGGGACGATCACCGACGCGACGGGCGCGGCGCTCAACTCTCGACCTCGCCGAGTGACGTCGGGACCACCGTCCACATCGGCAGCCGCCGCAGATCGGCCACGCGCACCTCCCCGGTGATCTGGAGCACGAGCGCGCCGACGGCGGCGCCAAGTCCCAACGTGACGACGAGCGGCAGGGAGGGCGCGGCGACGCGACAGACCCCGGCTGCCGCGACCGCGGCCAGGACGCTACGAACGACGGCCGTCAGGGGAGGGGAGACCGACGCGCGGCTCCAGGCGAGCCGTAACGCCCAGGCCGCACCGGCAAGCGCCGCCGCACACGTCCCACCGGCTGCGCCGGCGGCGCCGTAGCGCGGGATGAGCGCGGCGCCGGCGGCCAGCGCGCATCCCAGCATGGCGACCGCAGGGCCGAGAAAGGCATTCGGCGTTCCGGCCGCGCTCAACGTCATGATGACCACCGCAACTGTGATCTGCGCGATGGCCGTGACAATCAGGGGGCCCAGCAGCACGCCGCCGCTCTCGAAGGCTGGCCCGAAGATCCACGTCGCGATCTGGGAGCCTGCGCCGTACGCGATCCCGGCCAGCGGCAGCAGCCATGCCACCACCCGAAGCGCGTCCGACGCGATGGCGGCCGCGCCCCGCCGGTCGCCTGAGGCGTTCAGGCGCGTGAGCGTCGCGAGCAGCAGCGGAGGCACCGCGACCGAGATCACACTGAGGCTCATGGCGACGTTCTGCGCGGCGCCGTAGATGCCGGCCTCGGCGATGGAACCGCCGAGCGCCTTGAACATCAGCAGGTCGATCCGGTCGAAAAGCCGCAGCGTGAGGCCGAGCGCGAGGAATGGCAGCGCGTCGCCGAGCAGGCGGCCGAGCGCTGCGCCCGGCCGGTTGAAGAGCCGGGGCCGAGTCGCGATCCGCGCCGCGATCAGCTCACCAAGCGAGGCCAGCAGACAGCCCGCGATGGCGCCGCTCAGCGACCATCCACTCGCGACGAAGGCCACGACGAGCGCAAGGCGCGCGAGCCAGCGCACCACGGGGAGCACCGCGCGCGAGCGGTACTCGCCGGCTCCGATCAGCAGGGATCGGTGCGCCATCGTCGCTGCGAAGATCGGGATATCGAGCGAAAGAAGGCGCAGCGGCGAGACGAGCGCGGGCTCGCCCACCAGCCAGCCCACTGACGGCGCGCCAATCCAGAGAATTGACGCGGCGCCGCCCCCGACGAGCAGGTTGAGTTGAAGCGCGGCGGAGGCCACGCGCGGGTCGTGTCCAGCCGCGCTGGCCTCGCGCACGATCGCTCGCGACAGCATCGATCCGACCGTCCACTCGATCCACGCCACCAGTGCGCTAGCCAGCGCGAAGAGCCCGTAGCCGGACGGGCCAAGCGCTCGTGTCAGAAACGCAGCGAGGACGAACGCGACAGGTAACGCGAGCGCTTCCGCTGCCACGACCAGCACGCCGCCAGCCGCGAGGTGAGCCGCGTGCCGCGCGCGAAGGACCGTCACGACACCACCGCCGTCCGAGGGCCCGTGAACCGGTCGCGATGGAACTCGAGGTCATTCATCGCGGCGATCGCCGCCCCCGGGCCGCTGATGTATCCCGCCATCTCGCCGATGGCGTCGACTACGAGCAACCCGAACACCAGCGGCACGAGCAAGGGCCTCGCCCGCGACGCCTGCCGACGCAACGGGACGCGCAGGCGCCACGTGCGCAGGAAAGGGAGCACCGGCGAGCCTGCCGCGAACACCACACGGCGGCTCGCGGGCCACGACAGGGCGCGGCTGCCGGCGAAGAGGCGCCCGGACTGAAACCGCAGCCGCAGCGACGGCCAGAACCGCGCGAAATTCTTGTGACGGCTGCGCGCGCGTGGCTCGATCGCGACGCGAAAGCCTTGCAGCCCGAGATCCCAGTGCAGCACGCTTTCGGCCTCGAGCAGCGCGGGCAGCCGATCGCCGTACGCGAGGAGCCGTTCGCGTTTGTACGAGCTGTTGTGCCCGGGCACATGGGATGCGGCGCCGCCCGCGCAGGGGTGCAGCCACGGCCCGTACTCGATCAGCAGGTTCGCCCAGCTGATCGTGAACGACGGGTTCGCGTTGAGAATGACCGGGCCGACGGCCGCCCAGTCGTCGCGATGGGCCTCGATGAGCGCGTGTGCCCATCCGGGGGTGGGAAAGCAGTGGTCCTCGACGAAGGCGACGAGGGAACTCCCGGCGGCACCCACCCCAGCCGCGCGCGCCCGGGCCGTCGATTGCCAGTCGGGAACGCGCACGGTCTGCCAGCGTCGAAAGGGGGTCATCGCGTCCGGAGGCACGTCGAGCTCCACCGGCGTGACAAGCACGATCTCGATCTCGCCGCGGCGATCCTGCGCGGCCAGATGGCTGACGACCTCTGCCACCGTGCCAAACCGATCCGGCACGAGCACGATCACGGAGAGGGCAGGCGCGCCGGTCGCCGTCATGACGGGTACATCAGGCCCTGGTCGCGAGGTGTCAGGAAAATCCTGCGGTCGAACTCGTGGCGCGTGAGCCGCTGCATCGCGCGCCCCCCGCCCAGCGCATATCCGACGAGTTCTCCGGCCGCGTTGGCCGACAGCAGCGAGAAGAGCGTCGTCGCGAGAACCGGCATCGATCGTGGCGACCGGGCGCGCCGCAGGTCGCCGAGCGCACGTCTGGTACGGATGAACGGAAGCGCCGGGGAGCCCGCCGTGTAGATCGCGCGCTTCCAGATCGGCCAGCCCGCAGCGCGGTTGCCGGCAAACATCCGCCCGAGATTGAACTTCACCACGAGGGCCGGCAGCAGACGCGAGAAGTTCTCGTGGCGAATTCGCGCCGCTGGCGCGACGGCAACGCGATGACCTCTCCGCCGCAGGTCCCAGTGCAGGACGCTCTCGGCCTCCATCATCGAGCCGAGCGCGTCGCCGTACTCGACGAGCACGCTGCGCTTGTAGGACGCGTTGTGTCCCGCGACGTGCGTCGCCGCGCCGCCCGGAGCGGGATGGAGCCAGGGCCCGTATTCGATCGCCAGGTTCGACCAGCTCACCGCCGTGGCCGGGTTCGCGTTGAGCATCGCCGGTCCGACCGCGGCCCAGTCGTCGTGGTGCGCTTCGATGAGCGCCGCGGCCCATCCCGGCGTCGCGAACGAGTGATCTTCCGTGAGCACGACGACCGGCGCGCGCGCGTGCCTGATGCCGGCCGCTCGTGCCTCGGACGTCGAGTCGAGCCTTGCAATCCGCACGTGCTGCCAGCCCCAGAACTCGCCGATGTACTCCGGCAGATCGAGTGACCCGGCCGGCGACACGAACACCAGCTCGACGCGATCGCGGACGTCCTGGGCAGCCAGGGCGTCCAGGCTGCGCCGCACGGTCGCGACGCGCTCCGGCACCAGCACGATGGCGGAGAGCGACGGAGATGACTGCCGGGAGGCGGAAGGCTCAGTCATAGCTGGATGGGCTCTCCAGGTCGATCAGGTCGATCAGGTCGAGCGGGTCGATCGGGTCGATCAGGTCTGTCAGGTCCGTCAGGTCTGTCAGGTCCGTCAGGTCGGGCCGCTGCAATCGCGACGCGTCGTCCAGTGTCAATCGACTCTCGCGCCGCGAGGACAGCGGCCAGGCTCGCGAGGCCGTCTCGAGGCCCAGGACTCACCACGCGGCCCTCGCGCACGGCAGCGAAGAAGCGTTCGAGCGCGATGCGAAACGACGGCTCGTGCCATGGCTCGCGCAGCTTGCGAAGGACGTACGGCGCGTGACGAACGGCCGCGAGGGCGCTGGCCGCGGAAGACATGCGGCCCGGCACCGCCGCCCCTCGATGCTCCGGCGCAAGCGACCGGTATCGGTCCGCACTCAGGGACCAGCCGTCGCCGATCACGTCGATCTCATCCTGATCGACGGCGCCCGTGGCGAACGTCGTGTTCACCGGCACGCCAGACTCGAGCGTCAACGACGCCGAAACCCGCTCGCCGCCGTCGCGCCCGCCGTCGCTCGTCGCCGCAGCGTCACGAATCTCCATACCCGTCAGGAAGCGCACGAGGTCGAAATGATGGCTCGCCAGATCGAACAGGACGCCGCCGCCAGTGCCGTGCGAGAGTCGCCAGCCGGCGCTGTAACGACGCGGCGTCGTGAAGACGGTGCGAACCAGCCGGATTGGACCAGGCGCCAGCCTAATCCGCGCCCGAAGCGCCTCGTACAAGGGGTTCGCACGGTAGTTGAAGCCGACCATCGCGGTCGCGCCCGATCGCCGCTGCGCCTCGATGATGGCCTCGGCGCCGGCGATGGTGGTGGCCATCGGCTTCTCGACGTAGGCGCCGACACCGCGCGCGAGGCACTCGACTGTGACCTCGGCGTGCTGGCTCGATGGCAGGGCGATGATCGCCGCATCGAAGCGGGCGAGCCCGAACAGACTTCGCCAGTCATCACAGCACGCGAGCCCGGGGTCGAGCGTCCGGAGCTTCGCGACGACGGTGGGATCGGCATCGGCCACCGCGACGAGCGCGACGCCAGGAATCGCGCGGAGCAGGGGAAGGAAGACCTCGGCGCCGAGACGCCCGCAGCCTGCCAGCGCAACTGTCAACGCCGACGGCATAGCGGTCAGCTCACCCGCCGCTCGATCTGCTGCTCTTCGTAGTACGAGCGCTCGGTGTTGACGTTCCACAGATCGTGATCGGCCCCGAGCACGTTGTCGGCGGCGAGCAGGCCGGTCAGCATCGAATGGTCCTGGTTGTTGTAACGATGCATGCCGTTGCGGCCGATGGTCTGGAGGTTCCTGAACCCGCCGAGGACCCGCCGCAGCGCGTCGACGTAGCCGCGGTAGTGGACGTCGTACACGGGATACGCGCGGCGCTGCCGGATCACGCAGGTGTCCTCGACGAGCGACGCCGGCGCCAGGCCGATCCGCTCCAGCTCCGATGCAGCCAGCGACCCCAGTGCCTCGTCCGACATCGTCCAGACCGAGTCGCCGACGTCGCAGAAGTACTCCATCCCGAGACTGGTCTTCGACGAATCGGGCACGAGCGCCGGGCTCCAGTTCTTGAAGTTCTGAATCCGGCCGACCTTCACCTCGGGTGAGTGCACATAGATCCACTGGTCGGGAAAGACCTCGGGCTTCTTCAAGATCAGCACGACGATGAGGAAGTCGCGGAACCTGAGTTGCCCGGCCGCCTCGAGCGCCGCCGACGGCAGCGCCGGATCCAGCCGCTGCACGAGCGACGGCAGCGGGATGCTGGAGACGACGCCCCTGACGGGAATGCGCACGCGTTCGCCGCCGCTACGCGCCGTGACCGAGGTGATCTGGCCGTGCTCGTGGTGCAGGTTGTCCACGACAGCGTTCATGCGGATTTCGCCACCGGCCGCCTTGACCAGGCCGGCCGCGCGTTCCCACATCTGCCCTGGACCGAGGCGCGGGTAATAGAACGCGTCGGCGAGCGAGGTCGGTGGCCGCTGCCGGTGCAGCGTATGCCGCAGCGCTCGCGTCAGCGAGAGCCCCTTGATTCGCTGCGCCGCCCATTCGGCGCGAATCACCGTGCAGGGCACACCCCAGACCTTCTCCGTGTACGCCTTGAAGAACGTGCGATAGAGACGATCGCCGAAGCGGTTCGTGACCCAGTCCTCGAAGCTCTCCTCCGGCGCGATCGGCGCGACCTGGGCGCGCAGGTAGCTGAGACCGATGCGCAGACTCTCGACGAGGCCGAGGTGGCCGAGCACATTGGGCAGCCGCAACGGGTAGTCGAAGAAACGCCCGCGGTAGTTGATGCGCGAGAGGCGCCGAACGCGCAGCAACTCGTCGCCGAGCCACTCTTCCCAGAGCGCCTGCACTTCCGGGATTTTCGTGAGGAAGCGGTGGCCGCCGATGTCGAAGCGGAATCCTTTGTACGTCTCGGTGCGCGCGATGCCGCCGACCTCCGGCCCCGCTTCGAGGACGGTGACCGGCACGCCGGCCTTGGTCAGCGCGTAAGCGGCCGTGAGGCCCGCGGGTCCGGCGCCGAGGACCGCAATGGGCAGTCCCGTCATCACGCGGGTTCCGCGCGACGCGCCCGGCCGGACGCCAGGTGCCGCATCGCCGCAAACGTAAACGCCGCGCCCGAGTACAGGTAGTAAAGCCAGTGCAGCGGCGCCGCGCGCAACGTGAACCACACGCCACGAAGTCGGAAGAAGTATCGCCAGAGCCTCAGGTCGGCGAGCGTCAGCAGGATCGCGCCAGCCACTGCCACGGCCCAGGCGCCGTCGACGGCGACGCTGGCGACGGCAGCGACGAGCACCGTCCACGCCAGCACGACACACACCCGCGTCGCCGTCCGCAGGTTCAGCCCGTCATGCAGGCGCCCCTCGCGAAGCAGCAGCTCGGTCCACGGCACTGCCCGCGCGCCGATGTCAGTGCGCAGCCACGATCTCAGCGTCCACCGCTTGGCGTGAGTCACCTCGAGAGTCGGTTCCAGGCGGATGCGATATCCCGCCCGGCACAGCCGGTAGCCGAGCTCGATGTCCTCGATGCTTGGATCGACGTAGCGCTCGTCGAAGCCGCCGACGGAGAGGAACACGTCGCGACGGATGGCGCCGCAGGCGCCCCAGAACGTAAAGGCGTCCGGACCGGAGGTCTGATGCACGAAACGATGGATCAGGTTCTTGTATTGCGACACGAGCCCGGGCGCCGTCGGCCGGCTGTCGTACGAACCGATCACCGCGGTCAGCGCGCGGTCGGTCAAGACGTCCCGCACGCGCGCGACGATGTCTGCCGCGACGAGGACGTCGGCGTCCACGAACAGGATCACGTCGCCCGCCGCGGCCGCCGCCCCGCGATTGCGTGCCGCCGCGGGCCCGGCACGCCGCGCCATGCGGATCACACGCGCTCCAGCTGCGCTCGCGCGTTCCGCCGATCCATCCGTCGAGCCATCGTCGACGACGATGAGCTCTTGCGGCGAAGGCACGAGGCGGGACAGCGCGGCCAGGCAGTTGGCGAACGTCATGCCGCCATCAGCTACCGGCACGACGATCGAGACGGAGAGCTCACTCATGCGGCACGGTGGAGGGCAGGGTTCCGAGCTCCAGCCAGGCCACGGCGATGCCTAACTCCCGGTCGTCGCGCAGGCCCGCGTCCCTCCGCGGCACAAAGGAGTCCGCAGAAATGGCCATAGTGGCCGAGGAGCCGCAAAGGTCGTGTGTCAATCTGTCAGGCAGGCGAAAGAGATATACATGAAAGCCCGAGTCCTGTGGGGCTACCCGGAGCACTTCCTGTCGCTCAATTGATACGGTCACCAGTGGTTGGGCCAGCGTTGACGGCCGGATCGACGCGAAACGGATGGCGCCGCTCGACGGCGTCGCCCCAGCGACGCACTCGAATGCGGGCAACTGCAAGGACGCGACGGCTTTCGTCCACCGCCCGCGCTCGCGCATGAGTAGTTCCGACGCATTCCATCCCTCGATCGCCGTGCCCAAATCGTCCGTCCCCAGCTGCAGTCGCCAGGGCACCGGCGCGCGAGCCGACAGCCGGTAGATGGAAAGATCTACACGCCGCGTCTCGGCGGGGGCCGGCCAGGTCGTGCCCCCGCGAGGGACTCGAAACGACGCGCGGCCGGCCGGCACGAAGTGCAAGCCAGCAAGGGTGCCGACGCGGAGCGGTTGGTCCTCTGCCGTCGTAAGGAAGGCGACCGGGTGATTGGCGGCCAGCGCGCGATCGGCAAGCGCCCGCAGGGCCGGCGCGGCGTCGCCCGAGCGTCGAGGGCTTACCGTCGAGCGGCCGCCGGTCGCGTCCAGGGCAAGATCCAGATGGTCGGCCTCGCCGCTGTCGGCGATCACGAGCGCGTCCGCGGGGAGCAGGGCGGCGACGGATGCGATGGCCTCACGCCCGCCTGCGGACTCGGAGCCGCCCCGATAGATCGTCTGCAAGCGATTGGCCTGGACGCCGGCGAGAGCCAGAAGGAGCAGCACTGCCACGAGTCGGTGGAGCCGCGCGGCCCAGCCGGGAAACAGTACTCGCGCCTGGAAGAGGGTCATCAGCGGCAGCAACACCGGGACGTCGCGGCGGAAGACGCGCGGAAAGCCTGCGACGTCGCGTGGGGCCTCCACGAACACTACGGCCGAGAGGGCCACGACGGCGATCGTCAGCCTCATGG
>JBKPSY010000220.1:0-14727 GCA_046735235.1 Acidobacteriota bacterium
ATCCCGGCCTGTCGATGGACGGCCCGACGCAGCTGGTTGTCCTGCGCGATCACGTGCTTCCGGCGTTCCTCCGCCATCAGATCCCGACGCGCGTGCTCGTCTACGACCACAACTGGGATCGTCCGGATCACCCGGACACGGTGCTGAGCGACCCTGCCATCAACGGATCGCCAGTCGTCGCTGGGACGGCGTGGCTCGGCTACGGCGGGACGCCTGGCGTGATGCTGACGACGGGGGAACGGTTCCCTGAGAAAGGCCAGTACCAGACAGAGCACTCTGGCGGAACGTGGGTCACCGACCAGGTGCGCGAGGACTTCGTGGAGATCATCCACGTCCTGCGCAGCGGCGGGCGCGCGTTCGTGAAGTGGGGCCTCGCGCTCGATCAGAACCGCGGGCCGCATGCCGGCGGTTGCGGCACGTGCACGCCGCTCGTGACGGTGAACACATCAGGCGCGGTCTCGTTCCCAATCGATTTCTACACGCTCGGCCACTTCAGCCGGTTCGCGCGCTCGGGCGCCCATCGCGTCTACAGCAGCAACGGCACGGGGATCCTGACAGCCGCGTTCGTGAACCCGGACGGATCGAAGGCGCTCGTCGCAGTCAACGACACGAAGGCCGCGGTGACGTTCCAGGTGCGATGGGGAGACAAGGCGTTCTCGTCCTCGCTGCCGGGATACGCCGGCGCGACGTTTACCTGGAGCGGCGCCGCACCCGGCACCACGACCATCGACGCCATGCGGGCAATCCGCGCATCGAGTTTCACCGCGTCGAGGGGCGTGCAGACGGAGGCGACGACCGATACGGACGGCGGGCTCGACGCCGGATTCGCGGACGGCGGCGACTGGCTGACTTACGATCACGTCGACTTCGGCAGCGGGGTCGCGAGCGTCGAGGCCCGCGTCGCCAGCGCCGGCAGCGGCGGCACGATCGAGTTCCACCTGGACGGCCCGGCCGGACCGCTCGTCGGCACGGTGTCGGTGCCGGTCACCGGCGGCTGGCAGCAGTGGACGACGGTCTCCGGCGTCATTTCCGGCGCAAACAGCGTGCATACGCTGGCCCTCGTCTTCCGGGGCGGCCAGAGCGTCGGCAACCTGAACTGGTTCCGTTTCAAATAATTCGGGGGACGAAGCGAACCGATCGGCCCCTGGTTCCGTCAAACCATCAAACCGCTGGTTTGAGGAGGCCCCTTCGCATGTCGTTCTTGAACAAACTGCTCGGGAAGAGCTCGGCGCCCACACAGCGCATCCGCGTCTGCGTGGAATGCGGGATGCCCGTGGACCAGCACAAGGAATGGTGCGCCATCCACCGGACGCGTCAGGAGATGGACCAGAAGCAGTCGGAACCCGCCGACGCGTAAAGGGTTTTACATGCTGGCGCGCCGGAGGTCCTCGGCCGCCTCGTCGCCCACCCCGGAGAACCGCGACATCAGCTCGCGGGCACGGTCCAGGGCAGCCTCCACGTGGGGCACGATGTTCTCCGGTCCCACGTGGGTCACGAACTCGGCCTGCGCAAGCAGCTCCGCCGGCTGACGCCTGGCCCCGCACATCACGAGCGTCCTTCCCGACACCCGCAGCCGCGCGCTCAGCTTCTCGAGAGCGTGGAGCCCCGTGGCGTCAATCGCGGTCATGTTCCTCAACCGCAGAATCACGATCGGCCCCAGCTTCCCCAATTCCGCGGTCGCATCCTCGAGCTTGTCGGTCATGCCGAACAGGAACGGCCCGTGGATCCGCAGGATGGTGACGTAGGGCGGCACCTGCTTGTCCTGCAGGATATGCGGGCGGCCGTCTTCGATGTACTCGGGCGTCACGGGCGACACGCTCGTTGTCTCCGTGACGCGATAGATGTAGAGCAGCGCCGCCAGCGAGATCCCGATTTCGACCGCGACGGTCAGGTCGGCGATCACCGTCAGCGCGAACGTAATCAGCCACACCGCCTTGTCGGGGGCCTCGAGCCGCAGCAGCGACGGGATCTCGCGCCACTCGCCCATGTTCCAGGCGACGACGAGCAGCACCGCGCCAAGCACGGCGAGCGGAACGTGAACGGCCAGCGGCGCGAGCAGCAGGACGAAAACCGTCATCGTCAGCGCGTGCGTGATGCCCGCAATCGGCGTGCGGCCACCGGACCGGAAGTTCGTCGCCGTGCGCGCGATCGCGCCGGTCACCGGGATTCCTCCCAGCATCGGCACCACGACGTTGGCGACGCCCTGCGCGAGCAACTCCGCGTTCGAGTTGTGACGATCGCCAATCAGGCTGTCAGCGACAACCGCGGACAGCAGGCTCTCGACAGCGGCGAGCAGCGCGACGGTCACGGCCGACGGCAGGAGCGGCAGGATCAGGTCGGCCCTGAACTCGGGCACGCTGATCGAAGGCAATCCCGACGGCAGGCCTCCGAATCGCGATCCGATCGTCTCCACCGGCAGGCCGAAGACAGCCACCGCGAGTGTCGCGATGACGACGGCGACGATCGATCCGGGAATCCGCGGCCAGCGGCGCGGGACGAGGAGGATCACCGCCAGGCCGGCGGACGCGATGGCGACCGCCGTCGCGTTGAATGTCGGCAGCGCCGCGCCGAGCGCGGCCATGCGCGAAAAGAACTCGCTCGGCACCGGCGACACGCGCAGGCCCAGCAGGTCCTTGATCTGCGTGGATGCGATGAGCAGGGCGATGCCGTTGGTGAAGCCGAGCACGACGGGGCGCGGGATGAACTTGACCGCGTTGCCGAGCCCGGTGATGGCCAGCACGAGCAGCATCACGCCGGCCATCATCGTGACCATCAACAGGCCCGAGACTCCGTGTTTCGCGATGATGCCCGCGACGATGACGACGAAGGCTCCGGTCGGCCCGCCGATCTGGATCCGCGATCCGCCGAGCGCCGAGACGATCAGCCCACCGGCGATGGCCGTGTAGATGCCGGCCTGTGGCGTCACGCCCGAGGCGATCCCGAACGCCATCGCGAGCGGCAGCGCGACGACGCCGACGGTGACGCCGGCGATCAGATCGGCCGCGAGCGCCTGCCGCGTGTAGCCCTGCAGCGTGTCGAGCAGGCGCGGCCGCCAGCGATTCCAGTCGACGGCCTGACGGCGGCTCACGCGCCGCGCTTTCCGGCACCGAGCGCCGCGAGCGTCGCCCGCGTCTGGTTGGCTTGCGACTGGAAATACTGGCGCAGGAGGTCGAGCATGCGGAAGAGCACCGGGTCGCGCACGGAGTAGAGCACCTGGTTGCCGAGGCGGCGATTGACCACGACCTGGCGCGCGCGCAGGACGGCGAGATGCTGCGAGAGGTTGGCCTGCTCGACGCCGAGCCGCTCGGCCAGCCCGCCGGCGTGCAGCTCGCCGTCGCGGAGCTCGTCGACGATGGCGATGCGAGTCGGATGTGCGAGGGCCTGGAACAGGCCGGCCTTGAAGGTGCGGAGCTCTGATTGCGGCACGGCACATATAATATTCGAATATTCGAAAATAATGTGTCCGATCTCTGCAGAGAGAAACAATGCCTGGACAGCCTAAAGAAGAGACACCTGGATTTCGGGATTTTTGGGATTAACAAAGCGGTTAGTGAATCCCCTAAATCTCAGAATCCAGGTGTCTTCTTCGTCAGGTAGTCAGCTGCGCAAGGAGCGCTGGCTGGTGCCGGTGCAGGAACCAGCGGTCGATCAGGAAGCGCCGCACGAACCACGGCCAGGCCATGACAACCGGCGACAGCGTGCGCGCCAGGCCGTCAGGCACGAGCCTCGACAACACCGCCGGTGCCGAGCCTGCGCCGAACCGCTCGGCGAGCCGCCCTGCATGCGGCGACAGCCGATCGCGATCGTAGGCTCCGCGCGCGGCCAGGATCGTCTCGGCGGCCATCAAGCCCGATTCCACCGCCGGCCGGATCCCTTCCCCGCTCTGCGGATAAGCGAGTCCCGCCGCGTCCCCGACCAGCACCACGCCGTCGTCCACGACCCGGCGCCCCGCAGCCGACGCGAGCAGATACGCGTGGCCGTGCCACTTGTACGTCGCGCCGGCCGGCACGCGGCCCGTGCGCGCGAGGTACTCGACGAACTCCGCCGTCCCCTTCGGCAGCGAGCGCCGATCGAGGCGGCCGAACCCGATGTTCATGTGACGGCCCTTGCGAAAGCACCAGCCGTAGCCCTGCAGATCGCGGCTGAAGTACAGCTCCGGGCGTTCGGGCGCAATCGCATACGCCGCCGCGTCCGCGGCGTCGACCGGGAACTCGACTTCCTGCGCCACGACGAGCGAGGCCTGAGGTGGCTCTCGGTTCAAATGCTTCGCGACGGGACAGAAATGTCCGCCGGCGCCGACGACGAGCGGCGTGCGGATCCCGTCGTTGACGATCCAGTCGCGACCCTCGCGGCGCATCGACGTCACGGGCGCCGGCGGCGCGAGCCGGCCGCCGGATCGCTGCAGGAGATAGTGATCGAGCTCGCAGCGACGGATGCCGTAGCTGACCGGCGTGTCGTAGCTGGTGTCGATCGTCCCGCGGTCGCCGATGAGGCCGGTTCGGAACGCCGTGATTGGCTGGAAGGTTCGTCCGCGCGCGTAGTCGGCGGTGTCGAGATCGAGGCTGCGGATTACCTGCGGCGTGATCCAGCCCGCGCAGACCTTGTCTCTGGGAAACGACGCGCGGTCGAGCACCACGACGTCCAGGCCCGCGCGCTTCAGCGCCCACGCGCACGACGACCCGGCGGGGCCGCCCCCGACGACGAGCGCGTCGCAGGCGTCCATCAGGTCGTCAGGCCCTCCACGCGGGTCCAGGGAATACGGTTCGTGCCGCCGCGCGCGAAGACGACCTGGAACAGCTGCATCGATCCGGTCACGAACGCGGCCTGCGATCCCGCGAGATACAGCCGCCACGCGCGCTCGAACTGCTCGTCCGCCATCTCGCGGACGCTCTCGGCAGACGCGTCGAAGCGGTGCCGCCAGTGTTCGATGGTCTTCGCGTAGTGGAGCCGCAGGTTCTCGACGTCGAGCACCGAGAGCGCCTGCGGCTCCAGCACGCCATCACAGACTTCGCGAAGCGTGGGCGGATAGGCCCCCGGGAAGATCCGCCGCACAATCCACGCGTTCAGGGGCTCGGGCTTGTTGCGGCCGATGAAATGCAGCAGGCCGCGGCCGTCTGCGCCCATCGTGCGGTCGATCACGCGCCCAAGGTCTCCGTAGTTCTCGAGGCCGACGTGCTCCAGCATGCCGACCGACACGAACGCGTCGAACGTGCCCGAGACGTTCCGATAGTCGTCCTCGACGAACTCGACGCGATCGGCGAGGCCCTCGCGCGCCGCGCGCTCCCGCGCGTAGGCGATCTGGTTCGTCGAGAGGTTGAACGCCTGCACGCGGGCGCCGTACTCCCGTGCCATGTGCAGCGCGAGCGCACCCCATCCGCAGCCCGCCTCGACGACGCGCTCGCCGGGCTGCAGGCGGATCTTGCGGCAGACCAGATCCATCTTCGCGATCTGGGCGGCCTCGAGCGTCGCGTCGGGCGTCGGGAAATAGGCGCAGGTGTAGAGCAGCTGCTCGTCGAGCCAGAGCCTGTAGAAGTCGTTGCCGAGGTCGTAGTGGTGGTGGACGTTCTGCCGGGACGCCTCGACCGTGTGCGCCATCTGACGCTGCCACCACGCCCGGCGCGTCGACGGGCCGAAGGCGCGGTACACCGCTTCGAGCATGCCCTCGAGATCGCCGTGCACCTCGACGGCGCCGAACATGTAGGCCTCGCCGAAGTTCAGCTCGGGATCACGTGCCCAGCCGACCAGCGCCCGCCGGTTCTTGATCTCGATGGTGGCGATCGGCGGATCGGCAGGCGGAGACAGCTCGTAGCCGTCCCAGAGCCGGAACCGGATCGGCGCGGTTGCCAGCGGCCGTTGGATGCGTCCGAGCAGCCAGCGGTCGAATGTGCCCGAGGAGGCGGCAACGACCTCATCGGTGAATGACTGGCCGGCGGCGACGTCTGCTCTCACAGGGGCCTCCCGTTTGGGTCGCTGCAAGACTCCCGTCGCCGTAGATTACTCGATCAAATGCCGGCCGGGCGATGGCAGGCCTGAAGGCCTGCGCTACAGGTAAAAACCCGGCCCCCGTTTGTAGCGGAGGCCTTCAGGCCTGCCCAACCACCGGTCTACTCGTATCGCAACGCGTCGATGGGGTCGACCCGGCTCGCGCGGCGGGCGGGGATCCACGCTGCGAGGAGCGCCACGAGGGTCAGCACGATGGGCGCCGTCACGAACACCGCCGGGTCCCACGCCGTGACGCCGAACAGCAGGCTCGCAATCAGCTTCGCGAGCCCGAACGAGGCGGCAATCCCGACAACGACCCCGACGATCGCGAGCCGCATCCCCTGGAAGATCACCATGTTCTTCACGGCGCTCGAATCCGCGCCGAGCGCCAGGCGGATCCCGATCTCCTGCGTGCGCTGCTCCACCGAGTACGCCATGAGGCCGTAGATGCCAATGGCCGCCAGCGCGAGCGCCGAGACCCCGAACGCGGTCATCAGCCACATGTTGAACCGTTGTCGCGACACCGACCGGACGACGACTTCGTCCATCGTCCGTACATCCGAGACCGGCAGGCCGGTCGCCTGACGCAGCGCTTCCTGGACCGGCCCGTTGATCGAGAACGGGTCGACCGCCGTGCGCACGACCCATGCGATCGGCGTGATCCGGACGTTCAGCGCGTTGACCGGGTCGGGCACCTGGGCCTGCGGGATGAACATCTCCGGCCCGGGATCGTCGTTGAGCGATCCGTCGCGCGTGTCCGCGATGACGCCGATGATCTGCCGCTCGGGCTCGCCGGCAAACTCCTTCATCACCCCGCGACCGATGATGAGGCGATCGGAAAGCGGATCGCCCTTCGGCCAGTACTGCTTCGCCATCGCCTCGTTGATGATGGCCACGGGCGGCGAGTCCTTCGTATCGCGATCGGTGAACGTCCGGCCGCGCTTGGCGGCGATCTTGAACACCTCGAAGTAGCCCGGGGACACCGTTTTCCACCCGCCGCCGCCGTGGAACGGCCCGTCGGTCAGCGGACGGCCGACGATGACGAACGGCAGGCCGTAGCCGCCCTCGAGGGGGATGCAGCACGTCGCGCTGGCGATCTCGACGCCAGGAATCGCTCGCATCTTCTCGACGCCCAGCCGCACCGCCTGCTCCACGCCGTCCGACTTCATGAACCGCTCCCCGGACATCGACATCCTCATCGTCAGGACGTGTCCAGGATCGAACCCGGGATTCACCGCGCGTAGCGCGACCGCGGTCCGCACGAGCAGCGCCGAGCCGACGAGCAGGATCAGCGCGAGCGCGACTTCGGCGACCACGAGAATCGAGCGCGCCTTGTTCTGGCGGAAGCCCGTGCCGGCGCGGCTGCTGCTCTCTTTCAGCGTGCCGCTGAGATCCGTGCGCGAGGCCTGCAGCGCCGGGATGAGGCCGAAGAGGACGCCGGTGCCAACCGACACGGCCAGCGTGAAGGCCAGCACGCGCCAATCGAGCGTGACGACGGACCCGTCCTCGCCCATGCGCGGCAGCCCGGCGGTGTTCAGCGCGAGCAGCGCGCGGATGCCGATCATCCCGAGGACCAGCCCGATGATTCCGCCGGCGAGCGACAGCAGCACGCTCTCCGTCAGCAGTTGCCGGACGATGCGCCCGCGGCCGGCGCCAATCGCGGCGCGGATCGCGATCTCGCGCCGGCGTCCCGTGGCGCGCACGAGCAGCAGGTTGGCGACGTTGGCGCACGCGATGAGCAGCACGAAGCTGACGGCGCCGAGCAGAATCCACAGGGTGGACTGCACGTCGCGAACGATCTCGTTCTGCAGCAGCTCAACGCTGAAGCCCTGATCTTTCTGCAGGACGTTCGGGTACTTCCGCTTGTACTCGTTCGACGAGAGCGACAGGCGCGCCTGTGCCTGCTGGACGCTGACGCCAGGCTTCAATCGCCCGGTGACCTGGAAGTAGTGGCCCTGGTCAGGGCTGTGCGGGTCGAGTTGGAACGGAATCCACAGCTCGGGTGGGGTGCCGAACTCCGAGACGTCGAAGCTCTGTCCGACAATGCCGACGATCGTGTAGGGATCGCCGCTGAGCGAGATGACCTTGCCGAGAATATTGGGGTCGCCGCCGAACCGCCGCATCCAGAGGGCGTGGCTGAGCAGCGTGACGTGGTTGCCGCCGGGCAGGTCCTCGTCCGCGTTGAACGCGCGCCCGCGCTCGACAGGCGCGCCGAAGAGCTTGAAGTAGTCGGCGGACACCTGGTCGGCGTGCAGCTGCTCGGGCACGCCGCCGCCGGTGAAGTTCAGGACGTTGGAGCGGTAGGCCGAGACGTCCTGGACGACGCTGGTCTGGTCGCGCCAGAACTGGAACTTCGCGGGCGACCCGGCGCTGAAGGCGCCGCGCGGCCCGGTCTGCTGGAACACGACCAGCCGTTCCGGTTCCGGAAACGGCACCGGCTTGAGCAGCACGGCATCGACGATGGAGAAGATTGCGGTGTTGGCCCCAATCCCCAGGGCGAGCGCGGCGATCGCGGCGAAGGTGAACCCCGGGCTGTTCCAGAAGGCCCGGAGGGAGTGCTTCACGTCGTGCAGGAAGTCGGTCATCGAAGGCACACCTATGGGCCAGAACGAAATCGTTCGTGGTCAGTTACGGTCCGTTAGACGTCGAGGTTCCCGGTCTGGACGGAGATGCCGGGCTGAAGCGCCGGTCTACTGCGCGTCTGCAGGAGGCCGTCCCTTCAGGGGCGGCATGGCGATCCAGCGCGATGTCTGCACATAATCGTGGGCGATGCGGCGCCTGCTGTTCGTCACATTTCTCGCGCTGGCCGCGTTCGTCGCCTGCCGTGGCGGGTCTTCCACGACGTCCTACCGCATCGGGATGATCCCGAAAGGCTCCACGCACGAGCACTGGAAGCGCGTGCATGCGGGAGCCCAGAAGGCCGTCCGCGAGTTCGCGGCGGCCGGCGTCGCGGTGGACGTGATCTGGAAGGCGCCCATCCGCGAGGACGACCGCGAGCAGCAGGTGGAGGTCGTCGAAGGCTTCATCAGCCAGGGCGTCAACGGCCTCGTCCTCGCGCCGCTCGACAGCCGCGCGCTCGTGCGTCCGGTCGAAGAGGCGAAAGCGGCCGGCATCCCCACCGTGATCTTCGACTCGGCGCTGGCCACGACCGGTGACCAGGTCAGCTACGTCTCGACCGACAACGGCAAGGGCGGGCACCTCGCGGGCCAGCGCATGGGCGAACTGCTCAACGGCTCGGGCACGGTGCTGATGCTCCGCTACCAGGAAGGCTCGGCGGCCACCGAAGAACGCGAGCGCGGCTTCCTCGACGAGCTGAAGCGCTTCCCGAACATCCACGTGGTTTCGTCGGATCAGTTCGCCGGGCCGACGCGCGACACGGCGAAGACCGCGTCGGAGAACCTGCTGAACCGCTTCGCCGACAAGGTCGACGGCATCTTCACGCCGAACGAGTCGTCTACGGCGGGCATGCTGCTTGCTCTACAGGACATCGGCAAGGCCGGAAAGGTCACATTCGTCGGCTTCGACTACAGCCCGACGTTCATCGCGCCGCTCGAGCGCGGCGAGCTGAAGGGGTTCGTCGTGCAGAATCCCGTGAACATGGGCTATCTCAGCGTGAAGACGCTGGTGGACCATCTGCGCGGCCAGGCCGTGCCCGCCACGCTCGACACGGGCGTGTTGCTGGTGACGCTGGACAACCTGAAGGATCCCGCCGTGCAGGCGGTGATCAACCCGCCGGAAGCCTCCGGCAATTGACACCTCCGAGGAGCGCATTCATGACGTCGAGGGTTCGAGCAATCGCGATGCTGGTGTCGGTGCTGGGCGCGGCGATGGTATCTGCGCAGCAGTCGATGCCGACGACGTGGCCCGGCGGACATCGCGCGGCGATCGTGCTCACCTACGACGACGCGCTGAAGTCGCAGCTGGACAACGCCGTGCCGGTGCTGGATGCGGCGGAGGTCAAGGGGACGTTCTTCCTCAGCGGCACGTTCAAGCAGGAGGACGTGGATCGCTGGCGCGCCGTCGCCAAGAGAGGGCATGAGCTCGGGAACCACACGGTGTTCCACCCGTGCGCGAAGGGCAGCTTCGACATGCCCCCACAGCAGGACACCGCGAATTACAGCGTGGCGTGGATGCTGAAGGAGATCGGCGCGATGAACAACATGCTCGCGGCGATCGACGGCAAACCCGAGCACACCTTCGCCACCCCCTGCGGTCAGCACGTCGCCGGCGGCGAGGATTACCTTCCGGCGCTGCGGACGTCGGGCTTGACGAAGTATGTCCGCGCGGCGAGCGATCCAGGAACCGGCAGCCTCGATCCGTTCGACGTGCCGAGCACCTTCTTCCCGGACACGGTGACGGGCACGCAACTGATCGCCTACGTCGAGAAGGTACGCGCGACGGGCGGCCTCGGCGTGATGGGGTTCCACGGCGTCGGCGGCGATTACCTGATCGTGCCGGCCGCCGCGCACACGGAGCTGGTCGAGTACCTGAAGGCGCACAAGGACGACATCTGGGTGGCCCCGTTCGGCGAGGTCATGGACTACGTCGCCCATCGATGACGATAAGCTGGAGAGACATGCGTGTTCTGGCGTGCTTCACCTTGCTCGCCTCCCTCGCCTTCCCTGCCCTCCCGTGCCTCGCTCAGGACCGTCCGCTCTGCCATGACTGGACCGAATGCCGGCAGTTCGCGCTGAAGGCGTACGCGGACCAGGACTACGACGCGTTCCACGACTTCGCGCGCCGATCGCTGGCCGCCGGACCGCCGCGCGATGCGAAGCTGATGTTGCTTCTCGCGCGCGCTGAAAGCCTCAGCGGCCGGGTAGACGACGCACGCCGCACGCTGGAGCGCCTGGCAAAGATGGGCGTGAAGGTGGACATCGCCGGCAACGACGACTTCAGGAACCTGCGCGCCGCTGGACCGGCCGGATCCACCTCCGCTGCTAACGCAGCTCCTGTGGACAAGCCCGGCGAATCCACCTTCGCGGCTAACGCGGCCTCCCCCGCCGCCGCTGTCGCGGCTACGAGGGACAAGACGGGGGACAAACCCAACGCACTGGAGGTCGCGCTGCGCATCCCTGCGACGCGCATCTCCCCGACCGGACTCGCCTACGATCACGTCTCCGGCCGCTTCCTGATGGCCGACAGCAGCAGCGACAAAGTCGTCAGCGTCGACGAGCTGTCGCGGCACATGGTCGACCTCGTCAAGGCCGACTCCGCGGGTTTCCGCGACATCACCGCCTTCGAGATCGACACGCGCCGAGGCGACCTCTGGGTGGTCAGCGCGGGCAGGCCAGGCGGCACCGATCACGAGTCGGTCACGGCCCTCCACAAGCTGCAGCTGATCTCGGGCCGTCCGCTTGCGAAGTTTCAGCCAGGGGACGGCTTCGGCGACATACGTTTCGAGGACGTCGCCGTCGCGACGTCAGGCGACGTCTTCGTCCTCGATGCCGCGGGCGGCCGGGTCTTTCGGCTGGCGCCGCGAACGACCACTCTGCGAATGGCGTGTCGATTGCGCCTGGATCATCCCGTCAGCCTGGCGCTGACCGGCAACGGCGCGGCGATTGCCTACGTCGCGCATGCCGGCGGGCTCGCGCGTGTCGATCTCAGGACAGGTCGTTCGACGCGGGTGGCCGCGTCGAAATCCCTGCGCCTCGCCGGCCTCGAGCGCATCCGCTTCGACAGCGGCCACATCGTCGGGACCCAGCGTGGAGACGATGGGATTCGGCATGTCATCTCGATCCAGATCGCCGGCGGCGCAGCGCCGCGCGCGGTGGCGGTCGAACGGCTCGACAGCGTCGATGCCGTTGCCGGCGCCACGCTCACCGCGTTGTCAGGCGACGATGTGTACTTCCTGACACGAGAGGCGGGGCACGACGGCGAGGATGGGGAGTTTGTCGTACAGAGAGCCCGCGTGAAATAGCAGTCAGCGGCAGCCCTCCAGTGGCGGCTCTCGCTATCCCTCGCTCCTGCTGCCAGCTGCCCGCCGCCAGCTACGATCAGCAATAATCCAGAGATGTCCTCATCCCGACGGATCGTGAACCCTGCGACGCTCGAGGTGCTCGCGGAGTTGCCCGACAGCGCTCCGGAGGACGTGCGGCGCGCGTGCGCGAAGGCGGCGGAGGCGCAGAAGCAGTGGCGGCGCCTGCCGGCGCTCGAGCGCGGCAAGCTGCTGCACGAAAGCGCCGGCCTGATGCGCGGAGACCGCGCGGAGCTGTCGAAGCTGCTGACGCTCGAAGGCGGCAAGCCGCGCATCGAGAACCTCGACGAGGTCGAGTGGTCGGCGGCCTGCTTCCAGTACTACGCGGAGATCGCGCGCAACTCGCACGGGTCGTCGATCCCGCCGACGGCCGAACACCAGATCAACTTCACCATCAAGGAACCGCTCGGCGTGGTCGCGGCCATCGTGCCGTTCAACTACCCGCTGCTGCTCCTCTGCTGGAAGATTGCGCCGGCGCTGGCCGCCGGCAACACGGTCGTCATCAAGCCCTCGGAGTTGACGCCGCTGGCGACGCTCCGGATGATCGAGCGATCGTTCGCGCACCTGCCTGCCGGCGTCGTCAACGTGGTGCCCGGCGGACCGGAGACCGGCGCGGCGCTCGTGGACGACCCGCACGTCGCGTGCATCGCGTTCACCGGATCGACCGCCGTGGGAACGAAGATCGCCGTCCGCGCGGCCGAGCAGCTCAAGCGCGTGAATCTCGAGCTCGGCGGCATCGACCCGCTGATCGTGTTCGCGGACGCGGACCTCGACATCGCGGTGCCAGGCGCCGCCTGGGCGCGCTTCCTGAACAACGGCCAGGTCTGCACGTCCGCCAAGCGCATCTACGTGGTCGAGTCCATCGCCGAAGCGTTCGTCGAGCGGTTCGTCGAGCACACGACGTCGCTGAGGCTGGGCAACGGGATGGATCCGGACACCGATCTCGGGCCGTTGATTTCCGAGCGTGCGCGAGCGCGCGTCGAATCGCAGGTCCAGCGCGCGGTGGCGGAAGGCGCGCGCGTGCTGACCGGCGGCAAGCGCCCCGGCAACGCCGGGTCCGGGTGGTTCTTCGAGCCCACCGTGCTCGCAGACGTGAAGCCGACCGACACCGTCGTCTGTGAGGAGGTGTTCGGGCCGATCGCATCGATCCAGGTCGTGAAGGACGCCGACGCCGCGATTGCCGCGGCCGCGACGTCCGACTTCGGCCTCGGCGCGAACATCTACACGCAGAACCTCACGTGGGCGTTGACGGCCATGCAGGAGATCAAGGCCGGCACGTTCTGGATCAACGACCCGCTGACGGACAACGACGCCGCACCGTTCGGCGGCATGCGCAAGAGCGGCATGGGGCGCGAGCTCGGCGAGGAAGGGCTCGACGCGTTCCGCGAGACCAAACACGTGCACCTCGACTTCGTGCCAGAGCGGAAGACGTTCTGGTTCCCATACCGGCAGCGCCGCGCGGAGATCCCGGAATGAGCCGCCGCGTCCGGCCCCGCATCGCCGTCGTCGGCGGAGCGGGGGCGATGGGCCGCATTACCGTGCGCGATCTCGCGGAGACCGCGCTCGACGCCGACATCGTCGTGGCCGATCGGGATGCCAAGGCGGCGCGCAGGCTCGCGAGAGCGCTGCCCCGGCGCATTCGGGTGGTCGAAGCCGATGCCTCGGATCCGTCAGGGCTTGCCCGGGCGCTCGCCGGCACGAACGTGCTCGTCAACGCATGCCACCACGACTTCAACCTGCGCGTGATGGACGCGGCGCTCGAAATCGGAGCGCACTACGCCGACCTCGGAGGGCTCTTCCACGTCACGAAGCAGCAGCTGAAGCGGGACGCTGAGTTCCGCGCGGCGGGCCTGCTGGCGCTCTGCGGGATGGGATCCGCCCCGGGCATCGTGAACGTCATGACGCGCTCGGCGGCGGACCGCATGGACCGCGTGCACGAGATTCACGTCGCGGTCGGCACGAGCGACCGGACGCGTCGCGACGGCGCGAGCCTGCTCGACACCTCCTACTCGATCCTCACAGTGCTCGACGAAGCGTCGCGGCCGGCCGCGCTCTTCACCGGTGGCAAGCTGACGTTCGTCGAGGCGCTCAGCCGGCCGGTGCGAGTGGACTTCCCAAAACCGGTCGGTGCGATGCAGCCTGCCTGCACGCTTCATTCGGAGGTCGCGACGCTGCCGGAGTCCTTCAGGGCGAAGGGCGTGCGAGAGGTGAGCTTCCGCATCGCGTTTCCGGGCGGGCTGATGGATCGCCTGCGCTTCGTGCACGCGCTCGGCCTGACGTCCACTACACCAGTGCGCGTCGGGTCCAGCGAGGTCGTGCCGCGCCAGCTGCTCCTGGCATTGTTGGCGGACGCGCCGAAGGCGAAGACGGTCGGCCCGCGCGACGAATACGAAGTGCTGCGTGTCACCGTGCGCGGCCGGCACGCGGGCCGCCCGGTCACCGAGATCGTCGACTGCCACGTGTCTGGCATGCCGGCGTGGGACGTCGGCGTGGACATCGACACGGGCGCACCGCCGTCGATCGTCGCGCAGATGATCGTGTCTGGAGAGATCACGGCTCGCGGGGTCCTGCCGCCCGAGCAGGCGGTGCCGGCGTCTTCATTCTTCCGCGCCCTCGCCGGCCGCCGCATGCGTGTCGTCCGTCGCAGGAATCAGAGATAGGCCATTCATATGTCGCCAACGAAGATGTGGATCGACAACACATGGGTGGACGCCTCCGACGGCGGCACCCGCGAGGTGATCAACCCGGCCGACGGCACTGTCATCGCG
>JBKPSY010000221.1:0-10624 GCA_046735235.1 Acidobacteriota bacterium
ATCGTCAGGCGCTGTCGGGCGTGACTGGCGGGCACGCCCGCGAGCAGCTGCAGGTAGTAGTCGAGCGTCAGCGGATGGACCGGCTGCGACGTCACGTAGACGAGCCGCGCACGCGGGTTCCGCAGCCGGATGAGCAGGAACAGCAGGCGCTCTTCGTAGTAGCTGACGCCGGTGAGCTTCTGCAACTCTTCGTTGTCGAGGGTCAGCGACGGAACGACGACAGAGGTCGCCGGCATCTCGGTATCGGACGACACGACGTCCCAGACCGTCGCGAGGCGCGGCTTGAGATGCTCGAACGCCTCGAGCTCCTGCTCGAGCGTCAGATCGCAGAGGAATGGAGGTTTGGGCAGCACCAGGCGGCGATGATATCGCGAACCGGCGCTGCCCTGAGGGTGGCTAGACGGCCGTAGCCGCCGGCTTGATGTTCTGGTTCACGCAGAACAGGTTCGACGGGTCGTATTTGGTCTTCACCGAGGCCAGGCGTGGGTAGTGATCGCGATAGGTGGCCTTCACGCGATCCTCGCCCTCGTCCATCATGAAATTCACGTAGGCGCCGCCCGCGGAATAGGGATGGACGGCGTCGTAGTAGCCCTTCGACCACGCCGTGATCGCGTCGCGATTGGCTGGGTCCGGATCGATGCCGACGATGACCTGCGCCCATTTCGCATCGCGATAGGACCACGCCGTTTCGTCCTTGCCCACACGGCCCGCCGCCCCATCCACCGGATACATGTGCATCGTCGAGAGCATGGTCGGCATCTTGGCGCCGTGCTCGACGTTCCTGTCGATCGCCGCGCCGGAAAGCTCCTTCACGAAGTCGGCCCTCCAGTACCACTGCAGGCCCGGAGGCAGCAGCGGATCGAAGAGGCTCTGCACGGCCGGGTGAGGAATCGGCCCGACGAGATCGAGCGCCGGCTTCAGCGCGCGGACAGGCGCGAAGACCGTGTCGGCGCTCTCCGGCGGGCCAACGTAACACCAGACGATGCCGCACATCGGCTTCAGGTGCAGCGCTTCGGGGAACGGCGGACCTGGCGGGACGGTCAGGAACGCGAAGAAGCCGTTCAGCTCGTCGGGCTGCTTCGGCAGGAAGTCCGCGTACCACTGCAGGATTTCTTTCGATCGTTCCAGCGGCCACAGCATCGGGCCGGCGATGTCGGTGTGGATCGGATGCGCGCGGAACGTGAAGTCGGTGACGACGCCAAAGTTGCCGCCGCCGCCGCGGATAGCCCAGAAGAGATCGGCGTGGTGGTCTTTGTCCGCCGTCACCGTCTCGCCGTCGGCCAGCACCATCTCGGCGCCGAGGATGTTGTCGATTGTGAGGCCACACTTGCGGGTGAGGTGACCGATGCCGCCGCCGAGGCTGAGGCCGCCGACGCCGGTCGTCGAGATGATGCCGGCCGGCACGGCGAGCCCGTGGGCGTGCGTCGCGGCATCGACGTCGTGCCACAGCGCTCCGCCTCCGACACGCACGGTCTTCGCGGCCGCGTCAACGTCGATGCGCTTCATGTTCGACAGATCGATGACGAGACCGTCGTCGCAGATGCCGAGACCGGCAGCGTTGTGGCCGCCGCCGCGGATCGCGACCGGCAAGCCGTGGTCGGCGCCTGCCAGGATCGCGGCGGAGACGTCCGCCACGTCGAGGCACATCGCGATCGCTCGCGGGCGCTTGTCGATCATCCCGTTGTAGACCTTGCGGACCTCGTCGTAGCGGGCGTCGCCGGGCTCGATGAGGTCGCCGCGAAGCGTGCCCTTGAGAGTGCGGAGCGAAGATGAAGTCGACACGGACGTTCTCCTTGCTGGTAGTGACGCCGCCCTGGGAGAACTTTTTTATACCACGTTGCTGGCGGCCTGACAGGGGCCAGCCAGCGCGTCGTCCCTGGGCCGACCGTGAGTTCGGCCTATGATTCGCGGACACCATGATCCTCGATGAACCCGCCGTCGCCCGCCTCCTCCGCATGGAGGACCTGATCCCGGCCGTCGCGGCGGCACTCGCGGATTTTTCCGCAGGGCGCGCCGTGATGCCCGGACGGGTCGTCGTGCCGGTCGCGGACCACGGCGGCTTCTTCGGCGTCATGCCGGCCTATGCCGGGGCGCTGGGCGCGAAGCTGGTCACCTGGTTCCCGAACAACCAGGGCGTGCCGACCCACCACGCGATTATTCAGTTGTTCAAGCCCGAGACCGGCGAGCCGCTCGTGACGATGGACGGGACGCTCATCACCGAGATGCGCACGGGCGCAGCGTCGGCGGTCGCCACCGATCTGCTCGCGCGAAAGGACGCCTCGACGCTGGCCATCATCGGCTCCGGCGTTCAGGCGCGGAGCCATCTGCACGCGCTGCGGCTCGTTCGGCAGTTCACCGAGATCCGCGTGTGGAGCCCGCGCCACGCGGACCGGTTCGCCGCGCAGTTCGGCGTCCGCGCGGCCAGCTCAGCCGAAGACGCCGTTCGTGGCGCCGACGTCATCATCGTGGCGACGATGTCGAAGATGCCGGTGGTGCAGGGCGCCTGGGTCGCGCCAGGCGCGCACGTGAATGCCGTGGGCGCCGTTCGTCCGGACTGGCGGGAGCTGGACGACGACCTCGTCACGCGCGCGCGGCTGTTCGTCGAATCGCGCGAGGCGGCGCTCAGGGAGTCGGGCGACGCCATCAAGAACGGGCGCGTGGTGGCCGAGATCGGCGAGCTCGTCGCGCGCAGCGCGCAGGGGCGCGGGAGCGACGACGAGATCACGCTCTACAAATCGGTCGGTATCGCCGTCGAGGACATCGCCGCGGCCAACCTCGTGCATCAGCGCGCGCTGGGGGAGTAGCGCTGTCGCATTCCGCCACGTCGTTTCCAAAGTGCCACGGTGCCATGCGCCATGAAGCGCGGCGTGCCGCGGCACGAACATGACCGGTCCGTGACAGCACGAAGACAGCGCGTAATACCTTTACGCGCGTGTGGCGCGCGCCCGCGCCGCGCAGCGTTCCCGCAATACACCGTCACGTGGTACCGCCGTTGCTGTTCAGTGCATCGGCGGAGCCAGCCAGCGCCGCCCCGAGCGGCTCTTCAACGAGCCGCGGGAGCGTGGTCATGCAGTCGTCATTCCTTCGTGTGTCCGTCCTTCTATTTGCCGTCATCGGCGTCATCGCGCTCGCGGAAGCTCCTGCGCGCGCGCAGCTGCCCGAAGAGCTCAAGTTCCGTACCGTCTTCCCGTTTGTCGTCGGCAACCGCGAGCTGCCCGCGGGGACCTACGAGATCCAGCGGATCGGAGATGACCAGTTCCTGTACCTGATCCGCGGACCGAAGAGCGCCATCATCGAGACGAACTTCGTCGGCAAGCCGCCTGCGCTGAACGCGAGCTCAGGCGAGGTGATCTTCCGCCGTTACGGCGACACGCTCGTGATGGAGGAAGTGTGGGATCCGTCGTCGGAGACCGGGATCGTGTCGACCGTCAAGTTCAAGGGCGAGGCCGCGGCGCTCGAGCACGCGGGCCATGTCGCACAGAACGTGCCGGCGACCGTCGTGGTACCCGCAATGCTGCGCGGTAACTAGGGCGTCGGAGATCGGGTGACACGAACAGACACCGGGATTCAAGGATTACAAGGATTACAGGACAGTGAGCTTCCACACTGCCCCCGAAGAACAAGAAAAATCCTGGAATCCTGAAAATCCGAAAATCCCGGTGTCCTTTGTTGGGCCAGTCGACCAGAGAATGCGCGGTCCCTTTGCTACGCCACGGGTTGCCACTAGAGCGTTGGCGACACGAGAGACACACCGAGTGACCACGAACAGACACCGGGATTCGAGGATTTCAGGGATTACAGGAGCGAGGTTTCGAGACTCCCAAAAAAGAAGAATTCTGGAAAATCCGAAAATCCCGGTGTCTTTGTCGCGCCGCTCGTCGGTCGGAGAATGCGCGGTCCTTCTACTGCTTCGCGGGTTGCAACTTTGAGCGTGGGCGACACGACAGAGACACCGGGTGACCACGAACAGACACCAGGATTCGAGGATTTCAGGGATTACAGGAGCGAGGTTCGAGACTCCCAAGAAGAAGAATCCTGAAATCCTGAAAATCCGAAAATCGCGGTGTCTTTGTCGTGCCAGTCGACCAGAGAATGCGCGGGCTTCTGACTACTGCGCCGGTGGGGTCGCAGGAGGCGTCGCAGACGGTGACGGCGACGGCGGCGGCGCGGTGCCGTCGTCCAGCCGCCCGTCCCATCCGCCGCCGAGCGCGCGGATCAGGCCCACCGCAGCGCCGTAGCGGCGGCCGGTGATTGAGAGCGCGCTGCGCTGGTTGTTCAGCAGCTGCGCCTGCTCGATCGCCACCTGCAGATAGCTGATGAGACCCGCGCGGTACTGGTTCAGCGAGATGTCGAGCGCCTGCTGCGCGGCGGTGACGGCCAGCTGCTGGTGGTCGAACTCCTCCGCCAGCAGCCGTTGTGCCGCGAGGTTGTCCTCGACGTCCTGGAACGCGCTGAGCACGGTCTCGCGATAGGCGCCGATCGTGCCGTCGTAGGCGGCGACGGCGCCGGCCTTCACCGCGCGGCGCGCCCCGCCGTCGAAGAGCTGGTACGCGAGCGTCGGCCCGACGGACCAGAAGCCCGCGGGCCAGGACAACAGCTTCTGCAGGGTTGTCGTCTGCAGCCCCACCGACGCCGAGATTCCGAGGGTCGGGAAGAATGCCGACGTCGCGACGCCAATCTGCGAGTTGGCGGCTGCGACGCGGCGCTCGGCCGCGGCGATGTCGGGCCGGCGCTCCAGCAGACGCGACGGCATCTCCGGGGGCAGACGCGGCGGCTCGCCGTTGATCGGCATCGTGTCGATTGCCAGCGCCGCCGGCATCTCGCCAATCAGCACGGCAATCGCATGCTCGGCCTGGGCGCGCTGCAACGAGACGTCAATCGACTGGGCCCGTGCGCCCTCGAGCAGCGTCTGCGCCTGCGCCACGTCGGCCCGCGCCACGAGACCGGCGTTGTATTGGTTCTGGGTCAGCTGATACGACTTCTCGTAGGCCTGGGTCGTCTCGTTGAGGAGCACGATCTCCGCGTCGAAGGTCCGCAGCGCGAAATAAGTCGTGGCGAGCTGGGCGGCAAGACTCAGCTTGAGCGCCTCGCGATCGCCGGCCGTGGCCTGCGCGTTGGCGACGGCCACCGACACTGTCTGCCGGATGCGGCCCCACAGGTCTGCCTCCCACGAAAAGTCGCCTCTGAGGGTGTAGTCGGTGGCGATCTTCACGTTCGTCGTGCCGCCCTGGGCCGACGACGGCCGGCCCGCGAGCACGCCGCCGGACACGCCCACCTGTGGATAGAACTGCGAACGATTCTCCCGGATGAGCGCGGCCGCCTGCGCGTAGCGCGCCACGGCCTGCGCGAGCGTCGGGTTACTCGCCATCAGCCGCGTTTCGAGCTCGTTCAGCTTCGGATCGTTGAACGTCTCCCACCAGGCCGGTCGCGGCGCGTGATCGCTCGGCTGTGCCGGCTGCAGAAGGTCTGCGCCCTGTTCCTTGTAGGCGGCCGGCGTGGCGGTCTTGGGCGGCTCGTACTTCGGCGGATGCACGCAACCGGCGGCCATCAGCACGATCGCACTGGCGGCGCATCTGTAGCGCAGGCCTTGAGGCCTGCCACCGCCAGAAACGGCAGACCTGAAGGTCTGCGCTACACGAGCATGGCGTCCTGTCCGAATCAAGCCTGCGCTCCCGCGGTCGAAAGATGCCGGCGGCGCCGCGCGAATCGCAGGCGCATCCGGTCCATCACGAGGTAAATCACCGGTGTCGTGTAGAGCGTCAGCAGCTGACTGACGACCAGCCCGCCGACAATCGAGATGCCCAGCGGCCGGCGCAGCTCCGAGCCGGTGCCAGTGCCCAGGGCGATCGGCAGCGCGCCAAGAATCGCCGCCATGGTCGTCATCATGATTGGCCGGAAGCGCAGCACTGACGCCCGGTGAATCGCGTCGATGGGCGACAGGCCATTCTCCCGCTCGGCGACGAGCGCGAAGTCGATCATCATGATGGCGTTCTTCTTCACGATGCCTATGAGCAGGATCAGCCCGATGAGCGCGATGATCGTGAAGTCGGTGCCCGTGGCCAGCAGCGCCAGCGTCGCGCCCACGCCGGCCGACGGCAGCGTCGAGAGGATCGTCAGCGGGTGCACCAGGCTCTCGTAGAGGATGCCCAGCACGATATAGACCGTGACGACGGCGGCGAGGATCAGCCAGGGCTCGCTCTCGAGCGACTTCTGGAACGCCTGCGCCGTGCCCTGGAAGCTGCCGTGAATCGTCGTCGGCATGCCGATGTCGCGTGCCGCCCGCTCGATGGCCTCCACGGCGTCTCCGAGCGACGCGCCCGGCATCAGGTTGAACGACAACGTGATGGCGGGGAACTGCCCCTGATGGTTGACCGACAGCGGCGTGGTCGATCGGCCGAACTTCGCGACCGTCGACAGCGGCACGAGTTGCCCCGTGTTCGTGCCGACGTAAATCGCGTCCAGCGTGTCGGGGTGCTGCCAGTACTGCTCGTCCACTTCCATGACGACGCGGTACTGGTTCATGCCGGCGTACATGGTCGAGACCTGACGCTGGCCGAAGGCGTCGTACAGCGCCTGGTCGATGGCGCCGGCCGTGATCCCGAGTCGTGCGGCAGTGTCCCGATCGATCTCGACGCTCGCCTGCAGCCCCGCGTTCTGCTGATCGGCGTTGACGTCGGCGATGATCTTTTCTTTCTGCAGGCGCGCCGTCAGCAGCGGCGCCCAATGATTCAGCGCGTCCAGGTCGTCGCCTTGCAGCGTGTACTGGTACTGCGCGTTGCTGCCGCGACCACCGACCCGGATGTCCTGGGCGGCCTGCATGAACAGGCTGGCGCGCGGGTCGTGCGCGAACTTCGGCCGCAGCCGCGCGATGACCTGATCCGCGGTCTCCTTGCGCTCGGAGAGCGGCTTCAGCGCGATGAACATCCGCGCCGAGTTCGTCGATCCGCCGCCGCCGGTGAACGCGACCACCGACTGAATCGCCGGGTCGGCTCGGATGATCGCCTCATCGTCGGCGAGGATCTGCCGCATCGCCTGGAAGGACGTGCTCTGCGACGCCTGGATGCCCGCGAACATCATCCCGTTGTCCTGCTGCGGGAAGAAGCCTTTCGGGACGAGCGAGAAGAGGTACCAGTTCAGGCCGACGGTGACGAACAGGACCGCCAGCATCACGGCCCAATGCCGAAGCACCCACCAGAGGCTCCGGTCGTAGCCGGAGAGCAGGCCGTTGAACGTGCGCTCTATGAGCCAGTACGCCTTGCCGTGCTTCCTGCCGCGCTCGCTGTGCAGCAGCTTCGCGCAGAGCATCGGCGTCGTCGTCAGCGAGACGACGAGCGAGATGGCCACGGCCACCGACAGCGTCACCGCGAACTCGCGGAACAGCCGCCCGACGATGCCGCCCATGAAGAGCAGCGGGATGAAGACCGCGATGAGCGAGATGCTCATCGACAGCACCGTGAAGCCGATCTCGCGCGATCCGACAATCGTCGCCTCGAGCGGGCTCATGCCTTCGTCGAGGTGGCGCGTGATGTTCTCCAGCACGACGATCGCGTCGTCCACCACGAAGCCCGTGGAGATGGTGAGGGCCATCAGCGACAGGTTGTCGAGGCTGTAGCCGAGCAACCACATCACCCCGAACGTGCCGAGCAGCGACAGCGGCACCGCGACACCAGGGATGAACGTCGCCCAGCCGCTCCGCAGGAACACGAACACGACGAGGATGACCAGCACGATCGCGATCACGAGCGTGCGCTCGACGTCGTGCACCGACGCGCGAATCGTCGTGGTGCGGTCGGCCGCGACTTTCAGGTCCACTCCGACCGGAAGCAGCGCGCGGAACCGGGGCAGTTCCGCCAGGACGCGATCGACGGTGTCGATCACGTTGGCGCTCGGCTCGGTCATCACGAACACCAGCACGCCAGGCTTCCCGTTGGCGAGGCCGCCGGTCCGGACGTTCTCGACCGAGTCGGTGACCTGCCCGAGGTCCGCAAGCCGGACGATGGCGCCGTTTTTCGCCGCGACGATGAGCGGCATGTAGTTGACGGCCTGGAACAGCTGATCGTCGGTGTGGATCTCCCAGCTCGAGCGCGGGTCGCCGAGCTGGCCCTTCGGCCGGTTCGCGTTGGCCTGGCTGAGGACGGTGCGCACCTGCTCGAGCGAGATGCCGTACTTGTTCAGGACGTTCGGGTTCAGCTCGACGCGCACCGCGGGCAGCGCGCCCCCGCCGACGTTGACCTGGCCAACGCCAGTGACCTGCGCGATCGACTGCGCGAGGACCGTGGACGTGATGTCGTAGATCTCGCTTCGCGGCACCGTGTCCGAGGTCAGCGCCAGAATGATGGCGGGCGAGTCGGCCGGGTTGACCTTGCGGTAGTTCGGATTGCTCGGGAGGTTGGCCGGCAGCTGCCCGCGTGCGGCGTTGATGGCGGCCTGCACGTCGCGGGCCGCGGAATCCACGTCGCGCGACATCTCGAACTGCAGCGTGACGTTCGTCGAGCCCAGCCCGCTCGACGACGTCATCTCGGTGACCCCGGCGATGCGGCCGAATTGCCGCTCGAGCGGCGTCGCCACGGCCGACGCCATCGTCTCGGGGCTCGCCCCCGGCAGGTTGGCGCCGACCTGGATCGTCGGGAACGCCACCTGAGGCAGCGGCGCCACCCGCAGCTGCGAGAAGGCGAGGACGCCGGCCATCGCGAGCGCGATCGTCAGCAGCGTCGTCGCAACGGGCCGCCGGATGAAGGGCTCGGAAATCGTCACGCGTGACCTTCCGCGGGACGCGCGCTTGCGACGGTCTCGCGATAGCCGAAGCGCGCGGCCAGGCGATCGAAGGCGAGGTAGATGACCGGCGTCGTGTAGAGCGTCAGCAGCTGGCTCAGGATCAGGCCGCCGACGATCGAGATGCCCAGCGGACGCCGGAGCTCCGCGCCCATGCCCGAGGCGAGCGCCAGCGGCAGCCCACCGAGCAGCGCCGCCATGGTCGTCATCATGATCGGGCGGAAGCGCAGCAACGACGCCTGGTAGATGGCTTCTTCGGGCGGCTTTCCGTGCTCGCGCTGCGCCTCGAGCGCGAAGTCGATCATCATGATCGCGTTCTTCTTCACGATGCCGATGAGGAGCACGATCCCGATGAGCGCGACGATGCCGAGGTCGTTGCCGGTGGCGATGAGCGCGAGGATGGCGCCGATGCCGGCCGACGGCAGGGTCGAGAGAATCGTGAGCGGGTGGATGAAGCTTTCATAGAGCACGCCGAGGACGATGTAGACCGTCACGATCGCGGCCAGGATGAGCCAGCCCTCGTTCGCAAGGGACGCCTGGAAGGCGAGCGCCGTCCCCTGGAAGCCCGAGCGGAAGGCGGGCGGCAGGCCGATCTGCTGCGTCGCGCGTTCAACCGCCTGCACCGCTTCGCCGAGCGAGGTGCCCTGCGACAAGTTGAACGAGAGGGTCGCCGCCGGGAACTGCGCCTGGTGGTTGATGGTGAGAGGCGCGTTGGTGGTCGTGACCTTCGTCAGCGCCTGCAGCGGCACCTGGTGCCCGTCAGGGGTCGTCACGTAGATGTCGCTCAGCGACGCCGGGTTCTGGCGATACTGCGGCTGGAGCTCGAGGATGACGTGATACTGATTCAGCTGCGTGAAGATCGTCGACACCTGGCGCTGCCCGAACGCGCTGTAGAGCGTGTCGTCCACCGTTTGCGCGGTGATCCCGAACCGAGAAGCCGTGTCGCGATCGATTGCGAGATCCGCGCGGAGGCCGCCGTTCTGCTGGTCCGTCGCGACGTCCTGCAGCTCGGGCGCGTGGCGCAGCGCTTCGAGCAGCTTGCCGCCCCAGAGATCGAGCTGCGCCATGTCGGGGTGCTCGAGGCTGTACTGATACTGCGTGCGGCTGACCCGATCCTCGACCGAGAGGTCCTGCACCGCCTGCATGTAGAGGGAGATCCCGGTGAGGTTCGCGACGCTGCGCTGCAGGCGCCGGATGATGCGCTCGACGCCGGGCTGGCGCTGGGAGAGCGGCTTCAGGTTGACTTGCACGCGACCGCTGTTGGGCGTCACGTTGGTGCCGTCGACCCCGATGAACGACGAGATGCTCTCGACGGCCGGGTCCTTCAGCAGCTCGGCGACAAGCGCCTGCTGGCGCTCGGACATGCCCTGGAACGAGACGGTCTGCGGCGCCTCGGTGACGCCGATGATGACGCCGGTATCCTGGACGGGAAAGAAGCCCTTCGGCACGATGTAGAACAGCGCGGCGGTCGCGACGAGCGTGATCGCGAAGACCACCAGCGTCGCGCCCTGGCGCTGCAGCACCCACGTCAGCGTCCGGCCATACGCGTCGATCAGCGTCTGGAACGACTCGTCCAGCCAGCGCGCGAACCGGCCTTCCTGTTCCTTCGGCACGTGCTTCAGGATGCGCGCTGCCATCATCGGCGTCAGCGTCAGCGAGACCACCGCCGAGACCAGGATCGTCACGCTCAGCGTCACCGCGAACTCTCGGAAGAGCCGCCCGACAATGTCGCCCATGAAGAGCAGCGGGATGAGCACCGCGATGAGCGAGACGGTCAACGACACGATCGTGAAGCCGATCTGCGCCGCGCCCTTCAGTGCCGCGTCGAGCGGCCGCTCGCCCTCCTCGACGT
>JBKPSY010000222.1:0-12249 GCA_046735235.1 Acidobacteriota bacterium
GTCTATGGGTGCTGAAACGCGTCAACGAGCTCGGCCTGCAGACGCGTACGGTGCTGCTCACCGCGCACGTCGACGAGGAGAAGCTGCTCGAAGCGATCCGTCTGGGCGTGTCGGGTGTCGTCCTGAAGGAAATGGCGCCACGGCTGTTGATGGAGTGCGTGCGCAAGGTGGACGCGGGCGAGAAGTGGCTCGAGAAGCAATCGGTGGCGCGGGCGATGGACCGGATGCTCAAACGGGAGTCCGACCTCGACCGCCTGTCGAACCTGCTCACGCCCCGTGAGATCGAGATCGTCCGGCTGGCGGCGGAGGGGCTGCGAAACAAGGAGATCTCGGAGCGCCTTTCCATCACGGAGGGGACAGTAAAGATCCATCTGCACAACATTTACCAGAAGCTTGACGTGACGGGCCGAGCCCAGCTCATTCTTTACGCCACTCGCCACGGCCTGGCATGAGTTACGCGACTCTCCCTACCGATCGATCCATGACAGCGGGCTGGAGACGTCCTGCCTGGTTCCGTAGCGGCGGGCGCGAGCAAGGACCCGTCTCATTCGTCCACGCCGGGCGGCCTTGGCGGCCTCCGGCGGAGGGGCAACGTGCCTGAACCACAATATTTGGAGTCAATTAGCGGCAGCACCGAGGAAAAATAGCGCCGCCTATAACCGTCGATAGATACGGTTCCGTAGCCGGGGCTCTAGACTGAATACGGCTTAGGGACTGCACCGCTTGACCGGCGGTGTAACCCCCTCCAGGTTTCCGGTTCCTGGCCGTCTCCTTGACTGACGTCCCGGTCGAGTGTCGCTCGCCACTCGACCGGGATTGTTGTTTCTGGCCCAAAAATCCCTACTCGGCAATCGCCTGGCGATATCGTGCCAGTGACCGCGCCACGATCGCTTTCGCGTTTCCGCGGATGCTGTGTCCCGTCCAGGCGCCGTGGATGTCGTCGTACGCGAGCGCCGCGAGCACCTGCTCCACGTGCGCGAGCGCGGTCGGCCCGACGGGAATGAGATTCGGGTAGCTGCGCATCACGCTGACCGATTGCCGGTCCCAGCCGACCTTCACGGTGTCGCCGGTCAGGAGCGCGCCCGCGCGATCGGGCGAGCCCGCCACGTGCAGCACGCTCGAGCCGTCGAAGTGCCCGCCGCAGCGGGCGAGCGTGAGGCCGTTCACGATCGAATAGGTCTCCCCCGCCCAGAACGTCACGCGGGGATCCGGTCGCGACACCCAGGCAGCATCGCCGTTGTGGAGATAGATCGGAACGTCACCGAACGCCTGACTCCACTCGACCATTGACGAGTAGAAATGCGGATGCGAGATCGCGATCGCCGAGACGCCGCCGAGCGCCGCCAGGCTGTCCACGGTGTCCTGATCGACGAACGACAGACAGTCCCACAGCACGTTGCCGCCCGGGTGCTGCACCAGGAGCGCGCGCTGGCCGATCGCGAACGTCGGTCGAGTCTCGACGCTCGTAATGCCCGGCGCGACGGCCTCGAGGTGGTTCTCGTGCTCGTCGAGCATCAACTCGAGCAGCGTCCAGTGCTGGCCGCCGAGACCGACGTATTGCCGCTCGTCGCCGCAGATGCGGCAGGCCGCCGGCGGCTGGGCGGATTCGGCGAATTGCGTGCCGCAGGTCGTGCAGATGAAGAAGGGCATGGGGTGGCTCGGGTCGATCAGGTCAATCGGGTCGATCAGGTCAATCGGGTCGGTCTGGTCAGACGGGTCGGTCGGTCATGCGGGCGTTACCCACGTACCGGACTTCGCCGCTTCGTAGATCGCGCAAACGAGCGCGACGCTCTTTCGCGCGTCCTGTCCCGTGCAGATCGGGTCGCGGTGCGCGTGGACGGCGTCCACGAAGTCCTCGAGCAGGCGCTGATGCCCTCTCGCGTCAGAGACGACTGGCGACGAGGCGCTCTGGTTGCTGTCGGCGGCGGCCTCGGCGACCAGATCGTCGGCGGGCAGGCGCAGGTCGGCACGAACAAGGCGATCGTGCTCCAGCACGAGCGTGCCCTCGGTGCCGCTGATCTCGACGCGCCGCTTGTAGCCAGGGTACGCGGCCGTCGTCGCCTCGAGCGTGGCGACGGCGCCGCTCTCGAACTCGAGAAGCGCGATCACCGTGTCCTCGACTTCGATCTTGTGCAGCGCGGTGCGCGTGATCGCGCTCAGCCGCCGCACCGGGCCAAGCAGCCACTGCAGCAGGTCGACGGTGTGGATCCCCTGGTTCATCAGCGCGCCGCCGCCGTCGAGCGTCCAGGTGCCGCGCCAGTGCGACTGGCCGTAGTACTCCGGCGGCCGGTACCACTTCACCCGCGCCGAGGCGACGAGCGGCCGGCCGATCCGCCCCGATGCGATCGCATCGCGCAATCGGAGGATGTCTGGCTGCACACGGTCCTGGAAAAACACGCCGAGCCGCACGTCGCCTCGCGCCGCGGCGTCGATCAGGAGATCCGCGCGCGCGGGCGTGACATCGATCGGCTTCTCGACGATCAGGTGCAGGCCGCGAGCGGCCGCGAGGCAGCCCTGCTCCGCGTGCACGCCCGACGGGCTGCCGATCGCGACGGCGTCCATCGGGTGACTGAGAAAGCCGTCGAGGCTGTCGAACACGGCCGCGCCGTATGCGCCGGCCAGCCGGGTGGCACGCTCGCGGTTGCGCCCGTGGACAGCGACCACCTCCACGCCGGGGATAGCGGACGCCGCCCGCGCGTGCGTGTCGCTGATGTTGCCCGCACCAAGGATGCCGAGTCGAAACGCCACGGCGGCATTCTAGACCACCGACTGCCACTGCCCACCCTGGACTCCGGACCTATAATCGCCATCCAAGGAGTCCCCCAAATGCGCATCACTCGCATCGCGCCGCTATCGGTTGCCAAGGTTGCGTTCGTGCTTTACGGGATGATCGGGCTCATCATCGGGGTGATCGTCGCCCTGGCGAGCCTGCTCGGCGCGACCATGGGACTGGCAGGCGGCGACAAGTCCGCGGTGTTCAGCGCCGTGTTCGGTGTGGGCGCCGTGATCATCATGCCGTTGTTCTACGGGGGCTTCGGCGCGCTCGGCGCCTTGATTTCCGCCGCCATCTACAACGTGGTCGCCGGCTTCGTCGGCGGGATCGAGTTGACGACCGAGCCGCTGTCGGCACGCTGATGCCCAGGCTCATCGCCGCGCCGACCGTCGTTGCGGCCGTCGGCAACAAGCCCAAGCGCATCGAGGAGTACGCGGGCCGCGTGAACTCGGGTCACGCGGCCGTCAGCGTCGCCCGCATGGTGTCGCCGAGCGGATGGGTCGAGCCGGGCCAGCGCCCTGAGTTCGAAGAGATCACCGTCGTGCTGCGCGGCACGCTGCGTGTCGAACACGACGGCGGAGTGCTCGACGTGGCAGCGGGTCAGGCCGTCGTGACGGCGTCAGGAGAGTGGGTGCGCTACTCGACGCCCGGCGCGGACGGCGCCGAGTACGTCGCCGTCTGCCTGCCGGCTTTCTCGCCGGCAACGGTGCACCGCGACGAGTGACCGATTCGGTCGGCACAAGACAATCCACAGGTCTATGAGCGCATGCGCGCATGAGTCCATAGGCAATGGCGGCTCGTCCCCTGGACCCATGGACCCATGGACCCATCGACCTCTGTGGATGCTTTTTCTCTGCCTACTTGCCGCTCCACTCCTTCCACGCCGCTTCCGTCTCCGCCGCCGTCGGCGAGCCGTCGACGATGAGGATGCGATAGTGGAAGGTGGCGCTCTGGCCGGCCGCCAGCGCAAAATTCAGCTGGTCCTTCCCGTTGCTGAGATCTTTCTGGCCGAGCGGGTTGGCGGCGAACAGGCCGTAGCCGCGCGCGTGCCAGTAGGTCGGGTAGCCTGGGTTCTGTGGCGAGTCGAAGATCGCGATCGACACGGCGTCGGCGCCGACCTTTCCTGACAGCACGCACCACTTTCCTCGCGTGCCCCACGCGGCGTCGCCGGTCTTGCCCTCGCTCGTGAGGTAATCGCCGTTCACGCCGTCGTTGTTGAGCGTCGGGACCGCGGTCGGCTTCCCCGAAGCGTCGGTGAACACCTCCGGCTTGGTCGACGGGATCTCGAGCTGCCGCGCGACGCGCATGCCGAGGACGCCTTCCTTGTTGTCGCCGAGCGACACGGCCTTTCCTGCTGCCGTCAACGTCGTCGTGCGATCGATCGTCCGCGTCGTCGCGGTGCCTCGGAACACGAACGTCGTAGTCTCCTTCAGGAGGACCGTACCGTCGGGGATGACCCAGTCGGCCTCGATCTCCAGGATGCCCTCCGGCCCGCTCGTCGCACGACGAATCGCACGGTGGTAGATGGTGCCCATGTGCGGCTGGCGCTCGGCCTCGATCGCGTCGGAGTTGTTCCAGAAGTCATAGCCGTCCACGTTGCCGTAGTTGAACCAGAGGCCGACGTGGTGCGGGTGATCGACGCGCTCGCCGGGCCGCGGGTCCAGCGGGTAACCGCGAGAGATGACGACGCCCTTCGCGGTGCGGAGGGGGTAGAGCACCGGCTTCTTGATCGTCGTCGGCCAGATATACGACGTGAACGGCTGGCCGCCGATCGTGATGTCGACGCGCCGGTCCGCTTCATGCGCGGTGACGGTGACCGCCTGTCCGTCGGCGCGCAACGCGCCCGACAACGCCACCCCGATTACGCCCGCCATCATCAGCAGGAACCCACGCCTCATCACCGCCTCCTACAGACCCATGGACCTACAGACCCTACAGACCCACGGCCCCATGGGCCTACCAGGAATGAATCGTCCCATCGAGTTTGCGATTGACCGGCAAGTACGCGCGGTCGTACGGATACCGCGCTGCCAGCACTTCATCGTAGTCCACGCCGAGCCCGGGCTCGTCACCGGGATACATCGTGCCGCTGTCGAAGGAATACGCGTGAGGGAAGACCGCGTCGGTCTCAAGCGTGTGCCGCATGTACTCCTGGATCCCGAAGTTGTGGACGCTGATGTCGAAGTGCAGGGCCGCGGCCATCGCGACAGGACTCAGATCCGTCGCGCCGTGCGAGCCGGTCCGGACGTGGTACAGCTCGGCGAGCGACGCGATCTTTCGCAGATGAGAGATCCCGCCCGCGTGCACGACCGTCGTGCGGATGTAGTCGATGAGCTGCTCCTGAATCAGCGTCTGACAGTCGTAGATCGTGTTGAACACCTCGCCCACCGCGATCGGCGTGGTCGTGTGCTGGCGGATCACGCGGAAGCCGTCCTGCAGTTCGGCGGGCGTCGGATCCTCCATCCAGAACAGGTGATAGGGCTCGAGCGCGCGTCCGAGCCGCGCTGCCTCAATGGGGGTGCACCGGTGGTGCACATCGTGCAGCAGATGGAGGTCGTCGCCGAACTCCGTGCGGAGCCGGGCGAAGAGCTCCGGCACGAAGTTCAGATACTTCTCTGTACTCCAGAGGCTCTCCGACGGCAGGCCTTTCTCGGCGGGTTCGTACTGCATCGTGCCGCGGCCAACGCCATACGTGCTGGCAAGGCCAGGGATGCCGCTCTGCGCTCGAATCGCCTTGTAGCCGAGCGTGGCGTAATGGCCGACCGCCTTCACCGTCTCCTCGATGTCGCGACCGTTCGCGTGCCCGTACACCAGGACGCTGTCGCGCGATCGACCGCCCAGCAGGTCATAGACCGGCGTCTCGAGCGCCTTGCCCTTGATGTCCCACAGCGCCGTGTCGATGGCGGCGATCGCCGTCATCGTGACGGGACCGCGACGCCAGTACGCGCCCTTGTAGAGGTACTGCCAGATGTCCTCGATCCGCCGCGCGTCGCGACCGATAAGACACGGGATGAGGTGGTCCGCGAGATAGCTCGCGACGGCGAGCTCCCGGCCGTTGAGCGTGGCGTCGCCAAGCCCGTAAATGCCGTCCTCCGTCGTCACCTTCAACGTGACGAAGTTCCGGCCCGGGGACGTGATCATCACTTTCGCGTCAGTAATCTTCATGGCATCAAGGAGCGTGCGACGTCGGCGGGATCAGTCGCTGAGTGTGACCTGCCTGATGGTCGGCACGAGCAGGTGGATGAGGCCGAGCGCCGTCAGGTACGCGAGACCGGCCATCAGAAAAATCGGCACGTAGCTGCCCGTCGTCTGCAGCACCTTCCCGACGACCAGCGAGATGAGCATGCCACCGACGGCGCCCGCCATGCCGCCAATGCCGACGACCGATCCCACCGCGCGCTTGGGGAACATGTCCGACGAGAACGTGAAGATATTCGCGGACCAGGCCTGATGCGCCGACGCGGCAATCCCGATCAGCACGCAGGCCGCCCAGAGGTTCGAGACGAGGGGCGCCAGCATGATCGGCAGCACGCAGACGGCCGGCACGAGCATCGCGGTCTTCCGGGCGGCGTTCAGGCTCCAGCCACGCTCGAGCAGGCGTGCCGGCAGCCATCCACCGGCGACACTGCCGATCGTCGCGATCTGGTAGATGACGAAAATCGGCAGCGCGCTGCCCTTCAGATCGATGTGGTGCACGCGGTGCAGGAAGTCCGGCACCCAGTAGAGATACAGCCACCAGACCGGATCCGTCATGAACTTGCCGACCGCGAACGCCCACGTCTGGCGATGCGGCAGCAGCCGCGCCCACGGCACGGGCGTCACAGCCTCGATCGGATCGCTTTCGATGTAGGCAAGCTCGGCGGCCGACAGCCGCGGATGCTCGCGCGGCGAGCGGTACATCGCCAACCACGCGACGAGCCACAGGAAGCCGAGTGCACCGGTGGCGATGAACGCCCATTCCCAGCCCCACGTGAGCGTGATCCACGGCACGGCGAGGGGCGCGATCAGCGCGCCGATGTTGGTGCCGGAGTTGAAGATGCCGGTCGCGAACGCGCGCTCCTTGCGCGGGAACCACTCGGCGACGGCCTTGATCGACGCCGGGAAGTTGCCGGCCTCGCCGAGGCCGAGCGCGAACCGCGCCAGGCTGAAGCCGGCGACGCTGCCGGCGAGCGACACGATCGTGAAGCCGGTCTTTTCGTCGAGCGCGATCCCCGGGATGGTCGGCCCGCTGTAATGGTGGGCCACCGCATGCGCGATCGCAGCAAAGCTCCAGGCCACGATCGCCAGCGCAAAGCCGGTCTTGGTCCCGAGCCAGTCCATCACGCGGCCCATGACGAGGAGGCCGATCGCGTATGCGAGCGTGAAGTTGAAGATGATGTAGCTGTAGTCGATGTCGCTCCAGTGGAACAGCGCGCTCAGCGTCGGCGCCAGCAGCGCCACCACCTGTCGATCGACGTAGTTGATCGTCGTCGCCACGAAGAGCAGCGCGCAGATCACCCACCGGAACGATCCGGCGCGGGCGGACGGGGCCGGCGCGGTCGACACGGCAGTGGCCATCGACTACTGGTTCACGCCGCTCGCGAGGAAACCGCCGTCGACCACGAGCACCTCGCCGGTGACGAAGCTGGCGGCCGGTGACGAGAGGAACACCGCCGCGCCGCCAAGCTCCTCGAGCTTTCCGAAGCGCTTCATGGGCGTGCGTACCTGAAACTCGCGGCCGCGGTCGGTGCCGTCGAGCAGATTCTGGTTCAGCGGAGTCCGGAACACGCCGGGCGCGATGGCGTTGACGCACACGCCGCGGGACGCCCACTCGATCGCGAGCTGCTTGGTCAGCGCCGCGACCCCTGCCTTGCTCGCGCCGTACGCCGCGACCTCGAAGAGCGCCACGAACGAGCTGAGCGAGGCGATGTTCACGATGCGCCCGTAGCCGCGCTCGACCATGTGGCGGCCGAACACCTGCGCCGCTCGCAGCGTGCCGGTCAGGTTCGTCTCGAGGATCGCATTCCAGTCCTCTTCCGCCAGGTCGAGCGACGGCACGCGCTTGGTGCGGCCGGCGCAGTTGATCATGATCTCGACTCTGCCGAACCGCTCAATCGACTTCGTGAGCACGGTCTCGAGTGAAGCGCGATCGGTCACGTCCGACGGCACGCGCAGCGTCGCGCGGCCAATCGATTCGATCTCCTTCGCGGTGTCTTCGACGACGTCCATCCGGCGCGACGTCGCGACGACGTCGGCGCCCGCCTCGGCGAGGGCGCGCGTCATCACGCGACCGATGCCGGACGTGCCGCCAATGACGACGGCAGTCTGGCCGGTCAGATCAAGAGGAGCGTAAGGCATGAGGGTATCGGGAGGCTCGACTCGGGGCCGGCGAGCCGGCCGTCAACCGGAGAAGACATCGACCGCCCGCGGTCAACGCGCAGGCGGCGACACGGGAAGCACAAGGCGCGGCGCGCGACGCGACCGCCCGATCGGGTCGGCCGACATCTCCATCGCCGGCAACGGATAGCGGCGCTCGCGCTCGGGCTCCTGACCTTCGAGGGCCTGGGCCTGCTGCGCGAGCGAGAGATGCTCGCTCATCGCCGAGCGGGCGCGCTTCGGATCGTGCGCGCGGACCGCGTGGTAGATGTTCCGGTGCGCCTGCGCCGACTGCTTCAGATCGCGGCCGTTGCCGACGGTCTTGCGGCGCTGCTCGTAGAAGAGCGCCGAGACCATCTCGACGAGCGAGGCGAGAATCGGATTCCCCGACGCGGCCGCCACCGCGCGGTGAAAGCGGATGTCGTGAATCAGGAACGTCTGGGCGTCGTCGAGCGACGCGAACATGCCGGTGACTTCTTCGGCGATGGTCGCGATCTGCTCGTCGCTGGCGCGCTCGGCGGCCAGGCCGGCGACGCCCACTTCGAGCGCGCGGCGCGCCTCGAACATCTCATCGCGGGTGAAGCCGTGCAGCGCGGCGAGGAAGCTGAGCGGCTCGCTGCCGAGCGTCGGCGGACCGTCGGTGATGAACGTCCCGGCGCCGTGCCGCGTCTGCAGCACTCCAATGGCGGCGAGCGAGCGCAGGCCGGCGCGGACGCTCGGACGGCTCACCCCGAGCTGCACGGCCAGCTCACGTTCTGGCGGCAATCGATCGCCCGGCCGCAATTCCCCACGTTCGATCAGGGCGCGGACGTGCTGGACGACGATTTCCGCGGTAACCCCTTCAGTTGGTTTCATGACTCCCAGCCTTGGTGCTGTAGAGGTCAAACCAATACTCTCAGACGTCCTGAAAAACAGGTCCATTCCTATCACCCAGCCCTGGCAGTGTCAAGCCGGTTCCAATTGGTCTGCGCGGCCGGCGCATGCCGTTCTGCACGCATTCTCCTCGACGTGTGGTCCGGAGCCAATGGGTTGGATCGACAAATGGTCCGACCAGCCAATTTTTTGATTTGTCCAGTCGCGGCGCCCGCGAGACGCGGCATCTCGCTTGCCTCGCATCGTGCGACACCGCGATTCCACGCGGAAATCCACGACAGGTACGCAGGATGTGCGCGCGAACCCCGACTGACACGCCGCAGAATCTGCCACCGCCTGGCGCGACGGCACTCGAGGGCGCCGACGTGCGTGCGCGCGGCTGGCTCTGGCGCGTCCAGCGTGCGTGGAGTGCCGCTGGCTGCCAGGTGATCGAAATCGATCCGCTCCATCGCGATGCGCCACCCATCGGCGCGATTCTCGATCCTTTCGACCGCGTGGACGCACTCCCGGCCGGGAGCCGCTGGCGACGAGCCTCCCGCGGCTCGCTGCCGCAACACGTCGCAAGACTCACGGGCGCGTGGCCCGATCAGGCGCTGGCGGCTCTGGGCTCGATGCGTGTTCTGCCCTGGGCCCATCAGCGCGCGCCCGCTCGCGCGATCGTCGGCGGCACTGCCACGAGAGTCGTGATCGCCGATCAGGTCGGCCTGGGCAAGACGTTGAGCGCCGCGCTTGTCCTGGCGGAGCTCGCCGCGCGCGGACTCTGTGAGCGGGCGCTCGTGCTCGTCCCGGCAGGGCTGCGCGACCAGTGGCGCGACGAGCTCGAGACGCACGCGGGCCTGCGGGCGGACGTCGTCGATGCGGCGGCCCTCGCGGAACGCCGGCGTCACCGGCCGGCGGGCGAGTCCCCGTGGACGGCCGCCGGTATGGCCATCGTCTCGATGGATCTGGCACGCCAGGCGTCGGTGCTCACCGGTCTGGTCGCCTGGCCGTGGGACGTGCTCGTCGTGGACGAAGCGCACCAGGCGGCGTCCGACTCGGCGCGAGCGGCCGCGGCCTCGCGCATCGCGTTGTGCAGCCGCGTGGTGCTGTTGCTGACCGCGACGCCGCATTCAGGCGATCCGCAGGCCTTCCGCCGGCTCGTCACGCTGGGCGGTCCCGGCACGCCGGCGGCGTGGTTCCGTCGCGAGCGACGCGATGTCGAGGCGCAAATTCCGGAGCGCCGCACGCGGCGCTGGCGCGTGCGATCGACCCTCGCCGAGGCGCGACTTCTTGAGGCGCTCGGCGCGTACTGCCGTCGTGTCGATCGCGCCGGCGGCGCCGACGCGCGGCTGGCGATGATCGTCCTGCGGAAGCGCGCGCTCTCGAGCGCCGAGGCGCTCGGTCGCAGCGTGGAGCACCGGCGGCGCGCGCTGGCCGGCGTCACCGGCGAGCAGCTGGCGCTGCCGCTCGACGCCCTGCCCGGCGAGCACGACGTCGCGGATGTCGAACAGCCCATGGCGCTCATGGCGCCGGGCCTCGAGGACCGCGGCGGCGAGCTCGCGATGCTGGACGCCCTGGCAATTCTGGCGCGAGAGGCGTCTCAGGACTCGTCGAAATGGCGCGCGATCCTCCGGTTGATTCGCCGCACGTCCGAGCCGGTCATCTGCTTCACCGAGTTTCGCGACACATTGCGCGCGCTCGTGGCTCGGCTCGGAGACGCGGTGTCACTGGCCGTGCTGCACGGCGGGCTCGATCGTGCGGAACGCCGGGAGGCGGTCGCGCGATTCACGCAGGGCGAGGTCCGGGTGCTGGTGGCGACCGACGCCGCGGCCGAAGGCCTCAACCTCCAGGCGCGGTGCCGTGTGCTGGTGAACGTCGAGCTGCCGTGGTCGCCCCGCGTTCTCGAGCAGCGGGCCGGACGGATCGATCGGATCGGCCAGCGACGCCGGGTGCGGATTTGGGAGCTCGCAGGCCGCTCCGGCCACGAGGCCCTGGTGATTGCAGCACTCGCGCGGCGTGCGGCCGCCATCGCGTCCGACCTCCAGCCTGGTGACGCCACGGCTCCGATGGAAGCAGCGGAATCGATCGTCCAGGGTCCGTCGCACGCGGCGCTCACAACCGGCGCCTCGCCGGCGGCGGTCGCGGCGTGGTGGAATTTGCGGATGCAGGCGACGGGCTCGCGATTGCCCGCGGCGCCGGGGCGCCGACGTCCGGTGTGGATGTACGCGCGTCGTGGTCGCGCGCTGCGGCGCGGCGTGGTGCTCGTGTTCACCGCGTCGCCCGCCGCGCTGGGAACGGCAACGCGGCACGTGGCGGTTCACGTCGCCATGACCCGGCTGCCGCCGGGATCTCCGCGCGGATGGCTGCCGCGGGTCGCCCGCGCCGCAATGCCCGTCGCACGGGCGGCGCTCGCCGCTGACACGCCACTCACGGAGAGTCTCGCCGCGCGAGAAGCCGAACTGCTCGAGTTCGCCATCGCCACGCACGCGGAATCGACGCGCCGCTGGCAACCCTCGTTCTTCGATCGTCGCGCTGAGCGCTGCGTCGAAGCGTCTCGCCTCGATCTGGCACGTCGCACAGCAGAGCACGAACGGCGGACGCGCGAGCTCGGGCGACCGGCGACGCCGCCACGGCTCGAGCCGGTGCTCGCACTGCTGGTGCGCTGATGCCCGCCGCGATCGACGGGGGCCTGCTCTCGTCGGACTTCCTCGCCTCGGGTCTCGTTGCAGCCTACGGGGATCTGCCGGCACTTGCCGACGGAGCCGTCCGTGCCTATTCGCGCGACCGTACGGCTGCGGAGCTCTCGCTCGGACCGGCGTCCGGCGCGCGGGCCGTTCTCGAGGCGTCGGTGCGCGCGCTGGTCCACTGGCTTGGGTGGATGCTCGAAGAGCCACAGCCGGCGGCGTCCGGAACGCTCTATTCGACCTTGGTGGCTGTGGGTGCGGAGCCAGTCGCGCTCCTCGTGCTGCCCTGGGGGCGGGATCCGGCAGCGTCGGAGCGTTCCGCGGCCTCCGCTGCGCTCGAACGAGGACGCCGATGGGTCTTCCTGACGAATGGGCGAAGGCTCCGACTCGTGGATGCAACCCGCGTCCCGTCCGCTGCGCTCGACTGTGACCTGGGGTTGTGCGGCACGCATCCCGAGTCGCTCGCGCGGCTGCACCTGCTCGGCGGTCCGCGATCGTTCCAGCCGTTTGGCGACGGCACGATCCTCGATCGCGCGCGCGCACTGTCGGACGTCGAGGGCGTCAGGGTGTGCCGCGATCTTCGTG
>JBKPSY010000223.1:0-26084 GCA_046735235.1 Acidobacteriota bacterium
GGCCTGCGCATCCTCGACCTCTTCCCGCGCGCGAATCGCACGGACACGGCGGGCAACTTCGTGTCGTCTCCGATCGCCCCCGACGACACCTGGCAGTTCAGCGGACGCTTCGATAGGCCGTCGAATACGAGAGTGCCTTTCTTCGTGCGCTACAGCTACGCGCGCGACGACCACGACCTCGCGTTCCCCGGGCCCGGCAAGAACGTACCCGGCTTCGGCACTCGCACGGTCGACGGCACCTACAACCTGGTCGTCGGCTCGGCACGCGCGTTCGGGCCGCACACGTTCAACGACCTGCGCGTTGGGTGGAATCGGCTGGCGCGCGACGTGTTTCCCGACAACGTCGGCGTAGACGGCTACGCCGCGCTCGGCATGACCGGGCCGTCACTCGGACACGACGACCTCGGATATCCCGCTCTCTCGGTCACCGGTCTCGATCCGGTTGGCGATGACGTGTCGTTGCCCGTGGTGCGGCGGACGAGCACGCTGCACGTGACCGACACCGTCAGCGTCGATCGCGGCCGTCACTTTCTCAAGGTGGGCGGCGAGCTTCGACACTACTCATCTGACGGCTACAACCATCTCTTCTCGCGGGGCCAGCTCGACTTCCAGGGCGCCTACACCGGCAACGCCGTCGCGGATCTGCTGCTGGGGCTGCCGACGGTGACGCTGCTCGCCGTGAACGACAACCCGCAGGCGTTGCGGACGACGGCATTCGATCTGTTCGCGGGCGACGACTGGCGCGTCAGCGATCGCCTGACGGTGAACCTCGGCCTGCGCTATGAGCTCAACACCGCGCCAGTCGATGCCAACGACCGGATGGTGATCTTCGATCCTGTCACGGCGACGCTGAAGCCGGTGGGGCAGGACGGCGTCCCGCGCGCGGGCGTGTCCACCGACGCGCTCAATTTCGCGCCGAGAGTCGGCGTCAGCTGGAGCCTGCGCGACGATGGGCGGCTGCTGTTGAGGGGCGGCTACGGGCTCTTCTACGACAGCGGGACGCTGATCGAGAACTCCGCGCTGTACTTCAATCCGCCGTACTTCGGCCTCAGCATTTACGTGCCCGGAGCGAACGGCCCGACCGCGGGCGTGCCGTTTCCGCCTTCAGCCGGGTTCGCGCCGCCGCCCGCCGTGAACTCGCTGGCGCCAGATTTTCCGAACGGCTACGCGCATCAGGGAAGCGTCGCCCTGGAAGGCCGCGTCGGCGGAACGGACATCGCCGTGCGGTGGGTCGGGTCCCATGGCGTCAATCTGGTGCGAAAGCTGAATCTCAATCAGCCCGTGCCCGGTCCCGGTGCGGTGGACGCGCGCCGGCCGATTCCCGGCTACGGCGACGTGCTGTGGATCGAGCCGCTGGCTTCATCCAGCTACAACGCGCTCGAAGTGCGGGTCGAGCGTCCACAGGTCCGCGGGCTCTGGGTGCGCGGCGCGTGGACGTGGGGCCACTCCATCGACGACCAGTCGGCGTTTCTCGCGAGCGACGGCAACGACAACACGCCGCAGGACAGCCGACACCCGGAGCTCGAACGCGCATCGTCCGACTTCGACGTCCGCCATCGCGTTGTCGCCGCGGCGATCTGGCAACTGCCGGCGGGCGGATCCGTCTGGGGGCGCGGCTGGCAGCTGAGCGCCCTCTTTACGGCAGAAACGGGCCGGCCGTTCACGCCCCGCGTGAGCACCGACAACAGCAACACCGGAAATCTGGGCGGCCAGTTCGGGTACGACCGGCCGAATGAGGTACCGGCGGGCACCGCCGGCGCGGTGACGTACGAGGGACGCGCGTTCATCACCGCGCCCCAGTACTCCTTCGGCGACGCCGGCCGGAATATTCTGGCCGGGCCGGCATTCATCAGCGTCGACACGGCGATCGTCCGCACGCTGGACCTTGGTGGTACGCGTCGACTCGAGCTGCGGGCGGAGATCTACAACCTGCTGAACCGCGCGAACCTCAATCTGCCCGACAGCTTCGTCGATCGGCCGACGTTCGGCGAGAGCCTCTCGGCCGCCCCAGGACGCCTGGCGCAGGTTGCAGCGCGATTCCGGTTCTAGTTCCGCAGTCCGAACGTCCGGTAGTAGGGCGGGGCTTCAGCTGGTACGTAGGGCGGAGCTTCAGCTGGTACGTAGGGCGGGAGCTTCAGCCCCGCCGAGGGGCGCCACGTGCCGAGCCTGAAGGCTCGGCCTACGTACGATTGGAACTGGCCCCCTGCACCCTGATCCCTGACCCCTGTTGTATGCTTCCCTCACATGGCCGTCTGGCGGGATTCGATCCGCGCGCTGCTGGCCGAGCGTGGCATGACGCGGCAGGAGCTGGCGCGGCTGGCTGGCATCAACCGGAGCACGGTCCTGCACGTGCTCAAGGGCGGGCACTGCAGCACCGAGACGCTCGAGCTCATTGCGCGGGCGCTGGAGGTCGACGTCGCCGAGCTGTTCACGCCGCCGATGACCCTCGGCGTCCGGCGCGATCGCATGGTCGCCGCCGTCCTGCGCGAACTGTCTGAGTCGGTCTCGGCGGCCGTCATCGCCGACTTGCAGCACCGTCGCCGCCGGCAGCTCGGCACGCCGCGCCGCGGCGACCGGAAGCTGCCGTTTGCCGAGTAGGCTCGATTCCGGGCGGATGACCGCGCCAGTTTTTTACGATCCACACCAGTGGCGCTGGCGTTGGTTCACGCGCCTTGGCCGCGCGGTCGGCATCTTCGCCTCCCTGTCGCTCATCGCCGTCGTCGGCACCGTGCTGGTGAACCCGGCGCTGCCGAGCCTTGGGCTGCCCCCTGTGGCACCGCTGCCTCAGCATCGCCTGCTGCCGCCACGACCCGAGCGTCCGCCGAAACTCGGGGAGCGGAAGCTCGAGGCGACGAAGGTCGAGCTGAGGAACGAACGGTTGCGGTCCGCGTCCGCGGTTCGTGTGGCGCCCCCTACGCCGCGGCCGACCGATCTCTACGCGTTCTTCGTCAACTGGGACGACACGAGCTTCACCTCGCTCAGGCAGAACATCGGCCGCATCGACGTGCTCGTGCCCGAGTGGCTCCACCTCGGCGACGAGAACGGCAACTTGATCGAGAACAACCCTTCCCGCCGTCAGGAGGTGCTCGACTTCGTCAAGCTGCGCCGGCCCGACCTGCGAGTGCTGCCGCTCATCAACAACTTCAATCCCGATACGCTCGACTGGCAGTCGGCGCGCATAGGGGCGATGCTCGGCAATCCGGCAGCGCGCGCGAAGACGATCGACGGCGTTACGTCGTTCGTGGAGCGCCATGGGTTCCGCGGCGTCAACGTGGACTTCGAGGCCGTCCCGAAAAATCGCCAGCCGCTGCTCGTGGACTTCATGTGCGAGTTGAAGGACGCCTTCAAGCCGCGCGGGTGGACGCTGTCCGAGTCGGTGCCTCTCGACGATACGGCGTTCGACTACAAGGGCCTCGGGCAGTGCACGGATCGGCTCGTGCTGATGGCCTACGACGAGCACGCAGGCGAGTCCGACGCCGGCCCGGTCGCCTCACAGGCGTGGTTTGCGGACGGCGTCGCCCGCCGCGCCGCCGACGTGGGCGCCGCGCATCTGGTCGTCGCGGTCGGCAACTACGGCTACGACTGGATCGAAGGGCGCACCGGTCACGGCAACCAGCTGTCGTTCCAGGAGGCGATGCGCGAGGCGTACGAATCGGAGGGCCACGCCGTCCTCGACTCCGACAGCCTCAATCCGACCTTCGATTACGCCGACGAGCGCGGCCAGGTGCATCACGTCTGGTTCCTCGACGGCGTCACGGCGTACAACCAGGTCCGGAATGTGACCAACCTAGGTGTCGCGGGGCTCGCGCTGTGGCGGCTTGGATCCGAGGACCCGTCCGCCTGGAACGTCTTCGAGCAGCGTGCGGATCTCAGTGCGGCCGCCGCGAGGTCGCTCGAGCCGTTGAAGTACGGGTACGACCTCGACTACGAGGGCGAAGGGGAAGTGCTGCAGGTCACGGCGACGCCGCGCGACGGCTCGCGCACCGTCGGGTACGACCCGGTTCGCGGTCTCATCTCCAGCGAACGGTTCGATGCATACCCGTCGGCCTACGTGATCGAGCGCCGTGGCCGCGGTCTCGGCAAGCAGGTCGTGCTGACATTCGACGACGGGCCCGATCCGGTGTACACGCCGAAGATCCTCGACATCCTGAGGGCGAAGGGCGCCAAGGCCGTCTTCTTCGTCATCGGCCTCAACGCGGACCTGCACCCGACGCTGCTCGAGCGAATCGTCCGCGAGGGCCACGAGATCGGGAACCACAGCTTCACGCACCCTGATTCGTCGAACATCACCAAGCAGCAGTTTCGGCTCGAGCTGAACGCCACGGAGCGCCTGTTCGAGGCGCGCCTCGGGCGTCGTTCGCTCTTGTTCCGTCCGCCCTACGCGGAAGACGTCGAACCCGAGACGCCGGATCAGGTGGAGCCGCTGGTGCTCACGAGCACCCGCGGCTACTACACGATCGGCATCGGCATCGACCCGGGGGACTGGAAGAGCCCGGGTGTCTCGCGCATCGTGCAGGACACGGTCGATCTCGCGCGCACCGGCACCGGGCACGTCATCCTGCTCCACGACAGCGGCGGAGACCGCACCCAGACCGTTGCGGCGTTGCCGCTCATCATCGACCAGCTGAGAGCGGAGGGGTTCTCGATCGTGCCGATCTCGCAGCTTCTCGGCGTCAGCCGCGACGTCGTGATGCCGCCGGTTCCCGAAGGCGAGCGCGCGTCGCTGCTCATCGTCGACGCGGCATTTCTCGCGCTCGGGGCCTTCAATGGCATCCTCCAGGTGCTCTTCATCGTCGGGCTGGTGCTGGGCTGTCTGCGTCTGCTGCTGCTGGCGACGCTGGCTATCGGGCAGCGCTTCCGGCGGCGGCCTCCTGGTGAGGCGGCGCTTCGAGTCGCCGTCATCGTCCCTGCCTACAACGAAGTGAAGGTGATCGACCGAACGATTGCCTCGCTGCTGGCCTCCGAGGGCGCGTCGTTCGAAATCCTCGTCATCGACGACGGCTCCACCGACGGGACGTACGCGCACTCGAAGGAGCTGTTCGCCCACGAGCCGCGAGTCCGCGCATTCACGCGCCCGAACGGCGGCAAGGCGGCGGCGCTCAATTTCGGCCTCCGTCAGACAGACGCGGAAATCGTCGTCGCGCTCGATGCCGACACGATTTTCGAGACGGACACCGTCGCGAGGCTGACAGCGCACTTTACGGATCCGCGCATCGCGGCCGTGGCGGGCAACGCGAAGGTCGGAAACCGCGTCAACCTCCTGACGCGCTGGCAGGCGCTCGAGTACATCACCAGTCAGAACCTCGATCGGCGCGCGTTCGACTTTCTCAACTGCATCACCGTCGTCCCTGGGGCCGTGGGGGCGTGGCGGCGGCAGCTGATTATCGACGCCGGCGGGTTCTCGCACGATACGCTGGCGGAGGATACCGATCTCACCCTCACGATCCTCCGTTCCGGCTGGCACGTGGCGTACGAGGATCGGGCAGTCGCGTGGACGGAGGCGCCAGACACGACCGCGGCGCTGCTGAAGCAGCGGTTCCGCTGGATGTACGGCACGCTCCAGGCCGCATGGAAACAGCGTGACGCGATCTTCCGTCCCCGCTTCGGATCGCTCGGCCTCGTGGCGCTGCCGAACCTGCTGCTGTTCCAGGTCATCTTCCCGCTCGTGTCGCCGGTCATGGACCTCGAGCTGGTGGTCTCCGGCATCGCCGCGGCGGCGCAGTCGTTCCAGCATCCGCTGGACTATTCGCCCGAGACGTTCTCCCGGACCCTCTTTTATTACGCAGTCTTCATCGCGGTGGATGGCCTCGCGGCGGTACTCGGCTTCCTGCTCGAGCGGCGCGAGGAGTGGTCGCTGCTCATCTGGCTGCCGCTGCAGCGGTTCTGGTATCGGCAGCTGATGTACTACGTCGCCGTGAAGTCGACGTTGGTCGCGATCCGCGGGCAAGCGGTCGGCTGGGGCAAACTCGAGCGCAAGGCGACCGTCGTGCGCGGCACGCCGTGATTCTGTTTCTCGCCGTCACTTCCCGCGGCGGCGCTTCGACTCGGCCGGCCACCCGGCCGATTCGTAGTTCACCTTCGTCCGGTGGTCCGTAGCGTCCTGCGTCACCCACACGAGTGTGCCGTTCCGTTCGGGCCAGATCACCGCGGTGCCCTGCTGGCGGGCGGGCTGGCCGTACGCAGCCCCGACGCTCTGCTTTGCCTGCTCGAACACGCCGCCGGAGGAGTCTGGCGCGAGCATGAGGACCATCACCTTGGAGAGCTTGTCACCGGCGAACATCGCGTAGACCGCCGCATCGCGTCCGTCGACGCGTCCCTGATACTGCTCGTCGCCGTCCTCGTCCCGTTCAAGCCGAGTGAAGCTGCGGGCCTTGAGGCTCGACTGCACCGCCTCGCGGGACGAGCCCCACGCGAGGTCGAGGTACTGGTAGTCGCCCTGGGTCGGCTGCGGCGGTGCGACTGTCGCCGCCGCAGTCGGCGAATTCGTCCCCAGGGGCAACGACTGGTCGCTGCTTCGCGAGTGCGCCACGAAGAGGAGCCCAGTGATACCGGCTACCAGCAACACGAGCACGCCGATGGCGATCCAGGAGCTCCGTGTCCCCTCGGCCAGCAATTGGTCCGCCGCCGACGACGCCGTCGACGCGCCGGCGGCCTCGGGGGATGCGCCGGTGGCCGGGGGCGATGCGCCCACATCCTGCGACCCGTCGAGCATCGAGCCGCAGAACCGGCACTTGATCGCGGCGTCCTGGATCTCCTCCGCGCAGTACGGGCACTTTTTCATGACCGTCCTTCTACTGTTGCCGTGCCGGCTTCTCCGACGCACCCAGCCGCTTGATGGGGTAGGGCGGCGCCGGCGGCACGGGGACCGGCTGCGTGCGAATGAGATCCTGCAGGTATTTCACCGCGGCGTCCAGTTGCGCATCCGCGCCGCCGAAGGTCGCGTGCGGCAGGTTGTCCACGACGACGTCGGGATCGACGCCGTGGCCTTCAATCAGCCACGCGCCTTCGGGGCCGTAGACGCCGTACTCGGCCGCCGTCGCGATGCCGCGGTCGACGAGGCCGTTGTCCGCTGAGAGCCAGATCTCGCCACCCCAGGTTCTGGTGCCAATGAGCTTCCCGATGCCGAGGCGCCGGAAGCCTTCCGCGAACGCCTCGCCGTCGCTCGCCGTGTCCTCGTCGACCAGCACGACGATGTGGCCGCGAAACGCATATTGCATGTTCCAGTACGGGCGGCCGACGCGCGGCTGCCAGTAGAACCACGCCTTGCGCAGCAGGCGGCTGAGCAGCCAGCTGTCGATGTTGCCGCCATTGTTGTGGCGCACGTCGATGATCAGGCCGTCGCGGTTGAAGACCGGGTAATACTCCCGCGTCCACTGCGCGATGTCCTCGGACCCCATCGCGCGCAGGTGCACGTAGCCGATGTGGCCGTCGCCCGATTTCTCGACGGTCGTCCGCCGAGAGTACTCCCAATCGTCGTAGCGCAGGTTGAACGCCTGATCTGGCGTGAGCGGCACGACGATCACGTCGCGGTCGGCCCCTGACGCGGGCTTTACGTGCAGCCGCACCTGGCGGCCCGCTTCGCCGCGGAGCAGCGCTTCGAGCGCAGGCGCCGACAGCGCCGGGATCCCGTTCACCTGGTCCACCACGTCACCTTCGTGCACGTCGACGCCAGGTCTCGCGAGCGGGGATCGACGGTCCGGCCGGTCCGGATCGCTCTGGTAGATGTGCGACACACGAAACCCGCCGGCGGCCTGATTGCGCTCGAGGCGCGCACCCAGCGAGGCCGGCCACACGTCGTCGGTGCCCGCGCGCGCGTCGCCGCCAAAGACGAAGATGTGCAGCGCGGAGAGCTCGCTGACCATCTGCCCGAGCAGGTCGGACAGCTCGTCGCGGTCCGTCACGCGATCGACCAGCGGCTCGTACTTCGCGCGAACGGTCTTCCAGTCCACGCCGTGCATCCCGCGGTCGTAGAAGTAATCACGCTCCAGCCGCCACGCTTCGACGAACATCTGGCGCCACTCGTCGCGGACGTCGAAGTGCAGCCGCCAGTCCTTGAGCGGCACGGCCGACTTGTCGAGCTCGCTCGGTGCCTTGGCGCCGGCCTCGACGACATAGAACTCCTTCTCCTTCCGGACGAGCAGCTTCTTGCGATCGGCGGAGAGCTCGTAGCTGTCCACCTTGTCGAGGAAGGTCTCGGCTTCGGGGTGCTTCCGGTCGAGGGCGAGCGTCTTGAGGGAGTTCGTCGCGCCGCGGCCTGACTCGCGCGAGAGCACGTACAGCCGCTTGTCGTCGAGCGACAGCGAGTTGTAGTTGCCGGCCGCGAGCGGCACTTCGAGCAGCCGCGATTGAATGCCCGTCAGGTCGGCGACGAAATCGTCCTTCGCGGCCTTGCTGTCCTTGCCTTCCTTGGCTTCTTTACCCCCCTCCGCCTTCTTCTCCTCGTCTTTCTTCTCCTCGTCCTTCGGCATCAGCTCGTCCGCTGGCTGGAACGGCGAGCGAAGGCCGGGAGCCATCGCGACGTGATAGACCTTGGTCTGCTTGTCGAAGAAGGGCTCGGGCTCGCGCGATCCCCATGGCCCCGGGACCGTCGACACGAACGTCCGATCGGACAGGAAGTAGAGCCACTTGCCGTCGGACGTCCAGGCGGGGCTGTAGCTCTCGTAGCGATCTGTCGTGATCGGGGTGACTCTGCCCGTCGCGGCTTCCCACACCGAAATGCGCGAGACCTGGTTGGCGTCGGGCGCCGCATACGCGAGGAAGCGGCTGTCGGGCGACCACGTCAGGTCGTCGAAGTCGCCATCGGGGTCGTCGCCGATTTTCGTCTCGGTCTTCTTCGCCAGATCGAGAATCCAGAGGCGCCGATCGAGATCGCGGTGCGCGAGCCACTTGCCGTCCGGCGAGGGGATGCCGTCCCACCGGAACACGGTTCCGCCCGTCGTCACCTGCGACGGCGTGCCGATGCCGCTGGCCGGCAGGTTCCAGAACTCGAGCTCGCCCGATTGATCCGACAGCGCGACGAGCGACGTCCCGTCGGGCATGAATCGGCCGTTGCGCCAGCGCGTCAGCTTGCCCTTGGTCACCTCGACCAGCCGCCCTTGCTCGGCGGGCGCCACGAAGACGCCGCCGCGCGCCGTGAACACGACGCGATCGCCCGAGGGCGAGAGATGTGCGCTGGTAATCCAGTCGATCGGCTTCGTGATCCACTTCTCGCGCATCTGGTCGAAGTCGGACACGAGCGTGATCGGCACGGCGCGATCGGTGCCCGACTGGATGTCGTAGACGCGCAGGTCGGCGCCGTGCTGGTAGGCGATACGGCCCGCATCGAGCGAGGGGCTCTGCACCTCGAAGTCGCTGTGCTTCGTCAGCTGCGTGGGATCGGATCCGTCCGGCTTCATCGACCAGAGGTTCATCGTGCCGTCGCGATCGCTGGCGAAGTAGATTCGGCCGTTCCACCACATCGGCGTCTTGCTGGTGCCCGCGTAGTCCGCGGTGAGCGGCGCGGCTTCGGCGTCGCCCTTCGCAAACTTCCACAGGTTCTGCGCGGTGCCGCCCTTGTAGCGCCGCGTGTGGCTGCCCTGGAACGGGAGCCGCGTGAAGTAGAGCGTTCCGTCCGGCCCGTACGTGCCATCACTGGCCTGTGCCAGCGGCAGCGGTGCGTTCTCGCCGGTCGCGGGATCGAGATCGAACAGCTGAGTGCTCGGCAGCGTCGAGCGCACGTTGCTCGCGTAGAGGACGTGGCCTGACGACGTCCATCCGACCACGTCAGCGAACGCGCCCGTGGACCACGTGAGCCGACGCGGCAGCCCGCCGGCGAGCGGCAGCGCGTAGACCTCCTGCGGTCCTTCGTAGCGGCCCGAGAACGCCACCTGCGTGCCGTCCGGCGAGATGGCGGCGTCGACTTCCTGGCCCGCGTGGGACGTCAGCCGTTCGGCGACGCCGCCGGAGACCGGCACACGCCACAGGTCGCCTTCGGCAGTGAAGACGAGGGTGTCTCCGTGGATGGCGGGGAACCGGTAGTAGCCGAGCGGCGCGCCGGCCCGCGCGGCCAGCGGCGCCCAGAGGACGAGAATCAGCAACAAGCTCGCGAAACGCCGCGTCATGACAGCTCCGGGGAGCGAGAGAGTCGTCTAGGGATGCGCGGGCGGCGCGGTCGATGCGGCCGCGGGCGCCTCGGGCATCAGCGTCGCGACGGTGTAGCGGTCCGATGGGAAGAACCGGACGAACGCCTTGTGCAGGCTCTCCATCGTGATCAGCTTCAGCGCCTCGGTGCGCCCGAGGATGCGCAGGGGATCCCGCCCAGTGACGAGCGAGGACTGCAGCGACGACAGCCAGTACCCGTTCTGGCGTGCCGCCGTCTCGAGGTCTTGCCGCTCCTGCTCGACGACCTTGTGCACTTCCTCTGCCGTGGGGCCGGTCTTTTGCAGTTCGCCGACCGTCTTGAGCACGTCGGCCGCCAGCGACTTCGCATTCTCCGGCGAGCTGCCGAAGTCGATGCCGATCGACCCGTAGCCCTTGTCGGGCAGCGTGTCGCTGTACGACACCGAGACGCTATAAGTACCGCCGAGCTTCTCGCGCAGCAGCTCGCGCAAGCGGATCTCCAGCACGTCGCTGGCCATGTCGGCCAGCGCTCGCGTGCCGTCGTCGGTCGTCGCGTCGGCGAAATAGGTGATCGCGGTCTCGCTCCTGGGCTCGCGGCCCTTCGCCACTTCGGCGCGGGTGACGGCAGCAGGGAAGTGGAAGTCGATTGGCTTCGGCACTTCCGCGCTCTTCTGTCCCCGGGACGGGAGCGACGCGATGTATTTCTCGAGCAGCGGTTTCACATCGTCCACCTTGAACGTGCCGACGATGAAGAACGTGAAGTCAGCCGCATTGCCGAAGGCGTCGATATACGCCTGGTGCATTTTCTCCAGTTTCAGGCTCGCAATTCCCTCGGAGCTGATCGGACGCACGAGGCGGCTGTCGCCGGTGTTCAGCGATCGTACCTTGTCGGCGAACGCCGCGCCCGGATCGGTCTGACGGTTGGCGACGAGCGCGTTCAGCTGCCGCTTCATCAACGCGAGGGACGCTTCGTCGGCGTTGGGCGATGTGAAGTTGAGGTATGTCAGCTGCAGCGCCAGCTCGAGATCCTGTGGACGGGCGGCGCCCCGCACGCCCCGTGTCGCCAGGTCGATGTAGGGCGTCACGTTGGCCAGGCGTCCGGCCAGCATGCTTGCCAGCTCCGGCGGCGGGATGCCGCCGACGCCGGCCACGTTGACGAGCGAGGCGGCCAGCACCGTGTTCAGGTAGTCGTCCGCCGGCGCATTCGCCGCGCCGCCGCGCGCGACGCCTGAAATGAGGACCTCGTCGTTCTTGAAATCCGTGGACTTCAACCACACGTCGACGCCGTTCGACAGTGTGACGACCGTGACGCCGAGCGGCGCAATCTCACGTGTTCCCGTGATGTGGCCCGGCACCGGCGGCGCGCCGATGAGCTGACTGTGGGCTTCCTGAGGCTTCCACGGCTCGATCGCCTGTGTCGAGGCGTCCGACAGGGCCTGACGGACCGCGGCCTCGTCGGGCAGCTTGACGCTGGCCTTGTCCGGAGCGGCGATGAGGACGGCGCGGTTGTCCTCCTGCAGCAGGTCTTTGGCCGCGTCGCCGATTTCCGCCAGGGTGATGCCCGGCAGCATCGCGTGCGTCATGTCGTATTCGGCCTGAATGCCCGGGAAGGGTTCGCCTGTCAGGAAATTCCGGATGTACTCGTCGGCGTAGCTGGCGCTCTCCGTCTTGCCCTTCTCGGCCACGGCCGTCTCGTAGAACGAGAGGAGCCGCCGGCGGCCCTGTTCCAGCTCGAACTCGCTGAACCCGAACTGGCGCGCGCGGCGTGCTTCGACGATCATCGCGCGCAGCGCGTCGAGGATGCGTCCCTCCTCGGCCTGCGCGCCCACGGTCGTCGCGGACGATTTGGCCGTGATGGTGTCCTCGCCGGCGCCCGCTGCCAGAAACGGCGCATCGGCTTTGCGGGCGAGCTCGCCGAACCGGACGTTCATCATCTGGAACATCAGCCGGCGCACGAGGTCGCGACGGTAATCGCCCACGCGGTCGTCCTCGAGCGTCGGCGACGTGCGCATCAACGTCACGGTCGACGCCTGGGCCTCCGAATCCGACGCGATGCTGATGACCGTCTCGGCATGGGGCGGCAGCGCGCGCTCGGGCTCTGGCGCCGCGGCACGCCTCGGCTTCATCGGACCGAAGTACTGCTCGATCGTCTTCACGATCGCCGCCGGGTCGAGATCGCCAACGACGGAGACCGCCATGCGATCGGGGCGATACCACGTCTCGTAGAAGTCGCGCAGGCGCTGCGGCGTGAACGTCCGGAGAATCTCGGTCGTGCCGATCGGCAACCGCTCCGCGTACCGCGAGTGGTAGAAGACGACGGGCGCCTGCTTGTCGAACAGCCGCGATCCCGCGCCCTGTCCGAGGCGCCATTCCTCGATGACGACGCCACGTTCCTTGTCGATCTCCGTCGGCGTGAGCGTCATGCCGCCGGCGAAGTCCGACAACGCGAGCAGCGCCTTGTCGACGAGCCCGGGACGGTCGCTGGCGACCTGCAGCATGTAGATCGTGTCGTCGAAGGACGTCTGGGCGTTGACATGCGCCCCGAACCGCGCCCCGGACGACTCGAAGTAGTTCACGAGCTCGTCCGGCTTGAAGTGCGCCGTGCCGTTGAACGCCATGTGCTCGAGCATGTGCGCGAGCCCGCGCTGGTCGTCGGCCTCGAAGACCGAGCCGGTCTTCACCGCGAGCCGGAACTGCACCCGATGCTCGGGGACGCCGTTCCTGCGGATGTAATAGCGCAGGCCGTTCGGCAGGGTCCCCGTCGTGACGACCGGGTCCGGCGTCAGTTTGCTATCGAGCGGCGGCAGCGGCGTCTGGGCGCCGGTACCAACCGGGGACAGGCACAGGCACGCGGCGAGGATGAAGGCGGAACGCAGGGTCAAAGGGCGCATCACTCCTAAGGGTATGATCGGACCGTTCTTCCCGCCAGCCCCAGATGACCAATCTCGAACGCGAGCTCGACGTCCTGTTCCAGGCGCCTTTCGCCGAATTCGTCGGCACGCGCAACGGGCTCTCGACTCGTCTCAAGAAGGAGGGACGAGATGCGGAGGCCGCCCGCGTCCGGGGGCTGGCCAAGCCGTCATACACGGCGTGGCTCGTGAACCAGCTGTACTGGGGCGCGCGCGTGGACTTCGACGTGTTCCTGAAGGCGGCGGACCGCGTCCGCGCGGGTGAGAAGTCGATGCTCGAGGGCCGGCGTCCCGGGGCGGCGCACGCCTCGGCCGCCGGGGATCGCAAGGCGGCTCTCGAGACACTGGTCGCGCGGGCCACGGCGCGGGCCGCCGAAGAGGGCACGCCGCTCAGTCCGGCCCTCACCGAACGCCTCCGCGTGACGCTCGATGCCATCGGCGCGCACGGCGCCGCCGCGGCACGTCACGCCCGCGGGCACCTGCAAGAGGACCTCGACCCTCCGGGCTTTGCGGCGTTCGCAGCACTGGCCGACGGCGCCGCGCCGGCGAAGAAGTCCGCGCTGGCGCCGGTCATTCAGATGCCGGTTCGCTCAGCGCCGAATCCACGGCTCAGCGACGCGCGCGCCAAGGTCCAGGCTGCCCGCGGCGAGGCGGCGCGCCATCAGGACGCGCTCTCGGCAGCGGCAGAGGCCGAGCGGCGCGCGAAGGCCGCGCTGGATCAGGCGAAGGCCCGACTCGCCGACGCCGATCGCGCGCAGAAGTCGGCGCAGGCCGAGGTCGAGGCGGCGCAGGCGGCGCTCAAGGCCCGGCACGCCGAGCTGCGCGAGGCCACGCGCGAGGCGTCGTCTTCAGAGAAGGCGCTCGATCGCGCGACCGAGGCGCTCAAGAAGATGGAATGACTGCAGGTTCATAGGTCCATGGGTGCATGGGTGCATGGGTCCATGGGAATGGGCACAGCGCTCGGGTAAACCCCATGGACCTATGGACCCATAGACCCATAGACCCATGGACCCATGGACCCATGGATCTACCGCCCCTGGTCCGTGACGTACCGGCGGCGGGTGCTCGTGGCGACGTAGCCTCGCCGCGCGCGGACGCGATGCTGCGGACGCGACACCCGTACGCGAAGGCTGTGGAAACGGTCGTCCGGCGGATGCCCCATCGTGAAGCCGAGCGTGTATTGGTGATTCAGCTCCTCGGCGATACGGGCGGTTGCGGGGCCCAGCTCGGTCGTGTTCTTCACGACCTCGGTGTAGCCGCCCGTGTCGTCCGTGATCTCCCGCAGCGCGTATGGGTTCACGCGCCGGCTGAGCGCGCGCGGATCGTCGCGATCGATCGCCACCGCGTAGAAGAACGCGTCGGTCTTCGGCAGCTTGGCCCGCAGGTCGATGAGCGGGATGTCGCTGGCGGTGTCGGATCCGTCCGAGATGATGACGCCCGCGGCGCGCTGGCGATGCCGCGACTCGAAGAGCGGCAGCGACGCGTTCACCGCGTCGTAGATTGCCGTCCCACCCCAGCCGCGCATCGCGTCGAGCGCCGGCCGCATCGTCTCGGGATCCGACGTCCACCGCGTGGCGATTGTCGGCGCGTGGTTGAAGAGAACGAGCGCGTACTCGTCGTCTTTCGCGAGCAGCTCGAACAGGAACCGATCGAGCGCGTGGCGGGCGTCCTTGAGCCGCTCGCCGACCATGCTGTCACTGATGTCCAGCAGCACGGCGAGGCTGACGGGCACGCGCGCCGTCGCGAACTGCGTCACCGGCTGCTTGACCCCGTCTTCCAGAATCTCGAACTCGTCGCTCGCGAGGTCGGTCACGACGCGGCCAGTGGCGTCCGTGACCGTGGCCGTCACCGTCACCACCTCGACGCTGGACTCGAATTTCTTTTGGGGGGTGGACGAGGACTGTGCGTCGAGCCGGCCGGCAGGCGCCAGGATGCCCGCCAGACTCGCGAAGAGCAGATGACGCCGAGAGAGCTGCACCGAGATTCGACCCTTTCCAGTTCCGCGCGAGGGGAGATCCCTGATCGGTTAGACTCGACGACCGGGATCCCGGCCTCGCCCATCCTGAGCCGACGCGCGCGGGTCCGTCAACCGCTATCTCCCGACACGAACATGGCACCAGCGCTTGGATGGATTGGCACCGGCATCATGGGCCGGTCGATGTGCGGTCATCTTTTGGCGGCCGGCTCTCCGGTCACGATCTTCTCGCGCACCCGCGCCAAGGCGGATCCGCTCGTCGCCGAGGGTGCCGCATGGGCCGACTCGCCGGCTGCCGTCGCCCGCGCGTCCGACATCGTCTTCACGATGGTCGGCGTGCCGGCGGACGTCCGGGAGGTGTACTTCGGCCGTGACGGCATCATGACGGCGCTCAAGCCCGGCGCCATCGCGGTCGACATGACGACGACCGAACCGAGCCTCGCGATTGAAATCGCGGCCGCCGCTGCCGCCAAAGGGGCACACGCGGTGGACGCGCCGGTGTCCGGCGGCGATGTCGGCGCCAGGAACGCGACGTTGTCGATCATGGTCGGCGGCGATGCCGGCGCAGTCACGGCCGTGCGGCCGCTCTTCGAGCGCCTCGGCAAGAACATCGTCCATCAGGGGGCGCCGGGCGCCGGCCAGCACACGAAGATGTGCAATCAGATCGTCATCGCCGGGACGATGATTGGCGTCTGCGAAAGCCTGGTCTACGGCGCGAAGGCCGGGCTCAATCTGGAGACGATGCTGTCGTCGATCAAGAGCGGCGCGGCCGGGTGCTGGACCCTGGAGAACCTCGCGCCGCGCGTGCTCAAGCGGAATTTCGATCCGGGATTCCTCGTCGAGCACTTCATCAAGGACATGGGGATTGCGCTGGCGGAAGCGCGGCGGATGAATCTGGCGCTGCCCGGCCTGGCGCTCGTCCAGCAGCTCTACATTGCCGTGCAGGCGCAGGGACACGGCCGCAAGGGCACTCACGCGCTGGTGCTCGCGCTGGAACACCTCAGCGGAATCTAGGGCTTCTTCGGACTACGAGAAAAAGACACCTGGATTCTGGGATTGTACGGATTCAGGAATGTGCTGCCTCAATCTCCAAAATCCCAAAATCCAGGTGTCTTGTATCTTCTGAGGCCTAATCCGCTGAATCCTTCGTGACGGGCTGGCCGAGCAGCCACGAGGCGACCTGCTCGCGCGTCCAGTGGTGGTCGTCGTTCAGGTGCACGATCATCGCGCCAATCGGAATCTGCTTGCGGCAGCCCGCGGGACAGTGCTTCGAGACGTTCTCGAGGCAGTCGAAGAAGCGATCGAGCCGCTGAGGAATGGCGTCGTGCGCGTCTTCGGGGAGCAGGTAAACGCCCTCGTAGGCGGCGCCGAGCGCGCAGGAGCCTCCCTCCGGCCCGAAGTAGCTTCCGAACGACTGCGACGGACGCCGCCGCGCGCCGGTAAGGATCGCCTCGGCGAGTGCGACTTCGTCGGCTTTCGTAGGGCGCATCTCCACTGACTCCCTCCTGGGCGTGGGCTGACTCTACCCGCGGCTACTCGAAAACCGTGCCGTTGCCGATCGGCTGAAAAATCGCAGATTCAGGCCAGTTGGTCAAGGGCGTTCGTCCCGCACTGTCCGCCGCCGGACGGTGTCTCTCCGCTGCTGGGACTTTCCAGATCTTCTCGCAAACGGGAGGTCCCGCTAATCCATCCGTCCCAGCGGCCGATGGTTAGGTGGGGAGCCGTCGAGCTTGCTGGCAGAAGTGTGCATCCGCGTGACGTCAGGTGCGTTCGGCCGCAAGGCCGTGCGCCTGGCCGCCTACCTTGGGCTGGCGACGATCGCTCTCACCGCCGCAGCCACGTCGGCCGGAGGCCCCAACGGGCGCGTGGTCGGGCGCGTCCGCCTCGTCGCGGCAACCACCGCGCGTCCGCTGACGACCAGCTATTCGTCGCGCACGCTCGTGCCGCAGGGCGATCCGCCGCGTGAGATCCGAAACGTCGTGGTGTCCCTCCAGGGGATGCCGGCGACCGTCGTGGCGCCGAAGCACTATCAGCTGCGCCAGGAAGGAGAGCTGTTCCTGCCGCACGTCCTGGCGATCGCGCGCGGCAGCTTCGTGGACTTCACCAACGAGGATCCCTTCTACCACAACGTCTTTTCGCTCTCGCGCGCCGGTACCTTCGATCTCGGCCGGTTCCCCCGCGGCCAGTCGCGCACCCGTGACTTCAACCGCGCCGGCCTGGTAAAGGTCTTCTGCCACCTGCACTCCGACATGAGCGCCGCGGTCCTCGTCTTCGATCACCCGTGGTTCGCGACGCCCGACGATGACGGCTTGTTCGTGCTGGCGAACGTACCCCCGGGCCGTCACACCGTGGTGGCGTGGCACGAGCGCGTCGGCGAGGCCGGGCGGTCCGTCGAGGTCCCGGCCGGAGGCGACGCCACCGTCGAATTCGAGCTGCCCGTCGTCGAGCCATGAAGCCCGCCTCCGTCTCCCGGCGCCCGCCGCGGCTGATCGTTCGCACGCTGCTGGCCACATTTGGCGCCATCGTCGCCGTGCTCTCGGTGACGTTTCTGACGCTGGTCGTCGAGACCCGCGCGCGTGTCACGCGCGACCTGGCCGCGCACCTTGACGCCTCGCAGCACGTGTTTGCCGACATCGAGCGCCGGCGTCAGGCCGAAGAGCGCCTGCAAGCGGAATCGCTGGCCGAGAGCCCGATGCTGAAGGCCGCGCTGGATACCTATCAATCCGAGTCACTCCGGGCCGACGCGGGGCCGTCGCAGGACCTGCTGGCGACGGTGCAGCACGAGGTGGATCGCCTGGCCGCGCACGTGATTGCCGACGCGGTGGTCGTGGTGGACGCGCACGACAGGATCCTGGCCAGCGCAGGCACGCGGCGCGAGGCCTGGACGGGCGGCACCGTCAAGGCCGCGTGGGCCGGCGACGAGATCACCGTTCGGCCCGGGGGCAATTTCCGGATCGTCACCGTGCCGCTCGAGTCGGCCGGCGAGTCCATCGGACGGCTGCTTGTCGCCACCGCCCTCGACGACAACTTCGCGAAGGATCTCGCCGCGGTCTCCAGAGTGCAGACGGCAGTCGTGGTAGCCGGGCGCGTCGTGGCCTCGACACTCGATCCGGTCCGCCGCCGGGCGATTGACGCGATGGCCTCGCAGCTCCCGGAGCGCGGCGAGATCACCGTCGACGGCGACGCGCAGGCCGTGCAGCTGCTGTTCACGGTGGGCTCGGCGCGGGTCTTCGCGGTCGACTCGGTGGGCGAGGCGACGGCGGCGGCGTCACGCTCCGCGTCTGCGGCGCTCTTCGTCATCGCGCTCGGCTCACTCGGCCTGGGTGCCGTCGTCAGCCTGTGGCTCGCGCGAAACGTCGCGCGCCCCATCGACGATCTGGCGCGGCAGCTGAAAGCGATGGCGATCGCGCACGACTACTCGCAGCGCCTGCCTGCGGCCGGCACGAGCCAGGAGCTCACCGCGCTCGCGGACACGTTCAACGAGCTGATGGCGTCGCTCGTCGCGGCCGAGCAGGCGACGGAGGCGGCCTACGTCGCCGCGATCAAGGGACTGGCGGCAGCGCTCGACGCGCGCGACCCGTACACGGCCGGCCATTCCGAGCGCGTCAGCGCGTTGTCGGTGATGATCGGCCGCCAAATGGCGCTCGGCGAAGCCGACATCGAGGTGCTCCGCCTTGGCGCGCTGCTGCATGACATCGGAAAGATCGGCATCCGGGACAAAGTGCTCTCGAAGACCGGGCCGCTCACGTCCGAGGAGTTCGAGATCATCAAGACCCACCCGACCGTCGGCGCGTACATCCTGCGGCAGATTCCGTTCCTGAACGCGCACGTGCCCATCGTGGAGCTCCATCACGAGCAGCCGGACGGCCGCGGCTACCCGCACAGGCTGCTGGGTGAGGCGACGCCCCTGCTCGCGCGGATCGTGCACGTGGCCGACGCCTTCGACGCGATGACGTCAGCCCGCGCCTATCGCACGGCGCAGGGCGAAGCGCACGCGCTCGGCGAGATGCGGCTGCACGCCGGCACGCAGTTCGACGCGGAGGTCGTGGCGGCATTCGTCGAGGCCTGGGGCGGGGAGGTCGCGAGCGACATCGCGGCCATTCAGGCCAGCGTGCGGGCGGTGCGGTCGCCGTTTCAGCGCGAAGCGGGCGGCGCCCGATGACTCGCCTGGCGCTGACGGCGCAGGCCGTGGCCGTCTGCGGCAGCCTGCTGGCGCCGCGCGCGGCCGCTGCGCAGGAGCTTGCGGCGGCGAGCGACGCCTCGACGGCACGCGTGGGCATCGACAGCGTGACGTCGGCCGACGTGTACGCCGCGAGCGACGACCACCAGGGGAGCGCCGTCATCGACATCTCCGCCGCGTGGCGCGTGGCGTCGCGCGTGCAGGTGTCCTTCCGGCCGGTCGTTTCGCGCGGCCTCGACGGCGCGTGGAAGACGAATGTCTACCAGGCCGCCATGCGGTACGACCGGCCCGGCCGCGTGCGCCTGCGCTTCGAGGGCGGCTATCTGCCGTCGCCGATCGGCATCCTGCCGCTCGAGTCGCGCGCCGACCAGAACCCGATGATCACTGCCGCGCAGAACTACGACGCGTGGCTGCCGTTTTTCGAGCGAGGCACGCCGTGGGTGCAGCTGACCTCCGGACTCTATCCGCTGGCGGCGCAGGTCACCGCCGCCGCAGAGCGGTGGGATCTGCGTGGCGCCGTGCTCGGCAGTTCCACGGCGCGGACCAGGCCGTTGACCGGCGAGGACAAGCCCCCGGCCGCGCCGCAGCTGGCCGTCGGCGGCGGCGTCACGCCGTTCATCGGGCTTCGACTGGGGGCCTCGTTCGAGCGAGGTGCATACGCCAGGGCCTCGGAGCTTGCGGTGCCGTCAACCGGCGACCGTCACGCCACGATCGTCGGACTCGACGCCGACTACTCGGTGGGTTTCACGCGCGTCTATGCGGATTGGATTCAGGGTGTCTTCGAGCGCGCAACCGGATCCACGACCGGACGCGCGCTGACGGTCACCGGTGTGAGAACGCTGTCGCCGCGCTGGTATGTCGCGGCGCGCCTGCAGCACGACTCCACCACCGATGCGCTGCTGCGGCTGTCCGGGCGCGACCCGCTCCTGGTCCATCGAGCAACGGAACCCCAGACGCAGCTGAGCGTCGAGACCGTTGCGGGACTGCGCTTGACTCCCGAGCTCACCGTGCGCGCCGGCTACTACGGCTCCCGCGAGTTCGGCGAAGCCGACCTCAAATCGCACGCCGCCTGCTCGATCGTCTGGACCGAGCGCTGGCACTGACGGACGGCAGACTACGGACTTCGGACGACAGACTTTCTAGGAAAGACAGGCCTGAAGGCCTGCGCTACAGGCGTTCCGCGGCTTTTGCCCGACTCTGTGCTCGATCTGACCGACCTGTTCGACCTGTTCGAACCTGACCGACCTGTTCGACCCGTCCCTACATTCCCATCTGCCACTTCCTGATCGCGTCGATCGGATGGATCAGCATGACGATGTTCAGCGTCAGGTTGTCGCGGATCATGACGCCGACAAAGAGCTCCATGCCGACGGCCAATGACACCGTCCAGCAGACGGGAAGCCGTTTCGCCAGCCAGAACCCCGCCATCATCGCAAGAATGTCCGACATCGAGTTGAGGACGCTGTCGCCGTAGTAGTCCAGCGAGATCGTCTCGGCGCGATACCGGTTGATCACGAAGCTGCTGTTCTCGAACACCTCCCACGACGCCTCGAGAAGCGTCGCGAGCGCCAAGCGCGCCGGCGCCGGCAGCTGCCGGGCCACCAGCCAGGTGCCGCCGTAGAACAGGAAGCCGTGGATGACGTGCGAGAACGTATACCAGTCGGTGAGCTGCTGCGAGTTCTCCGAGCTCTGGACCACGCCCTGCCACAACGTGACGTAGCCGCACTTGCAGATGGCCACCCGGCCCATCCCCAGCTCGATCACCGCCGCCGCCGCGACGAACGACGCCGCGAGCAGGTACCACCCGCGCGAGGACACGCGATTCATTGTAATCTCACGGCGCCGCGCCACCCGGCGCGGAAGGAGGACGCATGCGCGCACGGCTGACGACGAGATGTGTGATGGTGTGGTGCGCGCTCGCTCTTGCGAGCGCCGCGTCGGCCCAGGCGCCAGCGCCGGCGTCGTCGCCAGTGACGGTGCTCAAAGCGCATCGTCTCTTCGACGGCCGCGGCGACGCCTCGATCGCCAACGGCGTGGTCGTGGTGCAAGCCGGAAAAATCATCGCCGCCGGCGCGGGCGTCTCGATTCCGGCTGGCGCGCGCGTGATCGATCTCGGCGACGTCACGCTGCTTCCCGGGTTCATCGACGCCCACACGCACATGTCCTTCGAGAGCACTGCCGACTGGAATGCCGATGCCGTGGCCGGCTTTCGCAGTACGGTCGCCGAGAAGGCCATCGTCGCCGCGTCCTATGCGCGCAAGACCCTGATGGCGGGCTTCACGACCGTGCGGGACGTGGGATCATCCGACTACATCGACGTCGGCCTCAGGAATGCCATCAACGCCGGCGTGACGCCGGGCCCGCGCATGCTGGTGGCCGTCTACGCGCTCGGCGCGCGAGGTGGTCACTGCGACAACACGGGCTATCCATACATGCTCTTCGGATCGGAAACCGGCCAGGCTCAGGGCATCGCGTCAGGCCCGGACGGGTTCCGCGATGCGGTGCGATTCCAGGTGAAGTACGGCGCCGACGTCATCAAGGTGTGCGCGACCGGCGGCGTGCTGTCGCTCGCCGACGAAGTCGATACCCCGCAACTCACGCAGCCCGAGATGGACGCCCTCGTGGACGAGGCGCACCGACTCCGCAAGAAGACGGCCGCGCATGCTCACGGCGCGACCGGCGCAAAGGTCGCCATCCGCGCCGGCATCGACTCGATCGAGCATGGCTCGTTCCTTGACGACGAGGCGCTCACGATGATGAAGGAGCGCGGCACATATCTGGTGCCGACGCTGATGGCGGCCGAATCGGTGTCGGGTCTTGCCGGCGAGCGGCAGTTTCCCCCGGAGATTGCCGCGAAGGGGCGGGCTGCGGGCCAGGCCGCGCTGCAAACCGTCAAGAAGGCGATTCAGATGAACGTGAAGATCGCCCTCGGGACCGATTCGGCCGTGACGCCGCACGGCAAGAACGCGCGCGAGTTCGTCCTGCTCGTGCAGGGCGGCATGTCGCCCGCCCAGGCGCTGCGCGCCGGCACGCGCGAGGGTGCAACCCTGCTCGGCCTCGACAAGCGGATCGGCACGCTCGAAGCCGGCAAGGACGCCGACATCGTCGCCGTCGCCGGCGATCCCGTCGCGGACATCACCGCGACCCAGCAGCCGGTCTTCGTGATGAAGGCCGGAGCGATCTACAAGTGCGAAGTGCGAAGTGCGAACTGCGAACTGCGAACTGCGAAGTGAAGTGAGGAACGAGAAGTGATTAGTGGCGCCGGATTGAGGGGACGTCCATGATCTCGATCTGGACGCCAGCAGGCGGGTTTTCGACGGCGTGCACGAGCGCGCTGAGCATCTGGTCGATGGTGAGAAGACCCAGGCGGGCTGCGCCCTCTCGCGTTGACGGGATCAGGCGTGCGATGGCGTACCGGGGCCCAGCAGGCCGGCCAGCAGGAGCCCTGGCTCCTCGCGCACCCGCCGAAGATCGGCGCTGGTCAGGTCGAGACCGACGACAAAGAGCAGCACGCCGGTGATGACCTGGACGAGCCTGGCGCGCTCGGCCACGCCAGCATGCTACGCGACCGCGGGAGCGTCAGGCGGGGGTCACTGAACGAGCCACTCGTGCGCCTTGTCCTCGGCATCCTGGGTGAAGTACTCGACGGCGGCTTTCCTGAGGCCGGCCGCCGAGAACATCATCGAGAGGTCGCGCCATTTCTCCTCGCCCACGAGCGCCAGCCGGCCGATGCCGTCGCCGTGGCGTGCGTAGAACGTGAGATTGCTCCAGTTGCTGACGGGATCCCAGCCCTCAAAATTTCGAAGGACCACGAGGAGCCGGACGGCGCCGCCTGGGGCGCTGCGCATGCCCTCGACCAGCGCGCGGCCCGCCGCGTCGAGCTCTGCGGACGAGAGCCGGCCGCTGACCTCCAGCCGGTACACGTCGTCGTGCTCGTGGGTGAGCTGTGCGGGCATGGGAGTCCTCAGTAGCGTTCGGCGACGTAGCGCCGCTTCCGGATGGACGCCTGATCGTCGTAAGCGCCCTTCTTCCTTCGATCGGGCAGCTTGACCTTCTCGTGGGGCAGCTTTTTGTACGGGATCTGCGACAGGATGTGCGAGATGGCGTTCAACCGCGCCGTGCGCTTGTCGTCCGAGCGGAGAATGTACCACGGAGCGAAGTCCGTGTCGGTCTCCTTCAACATGCGGTCCCGCGCCTTCGAGTAATCGTACCACCGCTCGAGCGACGGCAGATCCATCGGGCTCAGCTTCCACTGCCGGAGCGGGTCCTCGACGCGCGCCTCGAACCGGCGGCGCTGCTCGTCAGGGCTCACTTCGAGCCAGAGCTTGATCAGCTTGATGCCGCCCGCGGTGATGAAGTGCTCGACCTCCGGGCAGTTCTTCATGAAGCGCTCGTACTGATCGTCCGAGCAGAACCCCATCACGCGCTCGACACCGGCGCGGTTGTACCAGCTGCGATCGAAGATCACGATCTCGCCGGCGGCGGGGAAGTGCTGCATGTACCGCTGCATGTACATCTGACTCTTCTCGCGGTCCGAGGGCGCCGGCAGCGCGACGACGCGGAAGACGCGAGGGCTCACGCGCTCGGTGATCGAGTGGATCGTCCCGCCCTTTCCCGCGCCGTCCCGCCCCTCGAAGATGATGATGATCCGGGCGCCCTTCTCCTTGACCCAGCGCTGCAGGTGAGAGAGCTGCACCAGCAGTCGCCGCAGCTCGGCCTCGTACTTCTTCCGTTTCATCGGGGAGCTCCTCTGTTGGCCTTCCATGTCCGGTGATGCGCACGCACGACGGCGACGGCCGCATCCGCGTCCTCGACGCAGACGGGGATATCCAGATCGGTCCGGGAGGCGAGCGGCGGGGTCGTCGAGAGCATCCCCGTGCGCGCCCAGTCGACCAGGCCAGGCCACATGCGGCCCACCAGCACCAGCGGAGTGTCCGTCAGATGACGCACCTGCAGCAACTGCCAGATCATCATCGTCTCGAGCACCGTCCCGATGCCGCCCGGCGTGACAATGAAGGCATCCGACGCGATCACGAACTGATGGAGCCGCGTGAAAAACGTCTCGTGCTCGAATGATTCCGTGACGAACGCGTTCGAACTCTGCTCGAACGGCAGATCCACACGGATGCCGTACGAACGGCCGCGGCGCGCCGCCTTCGCGCCCTCATTGGCCGCCTGCATCAAGCCGGGGCCGCCGCCGGTGATGATGTCGCACCCCATCGCCGCCAGCCTTTCGGCCATGCGCCTGGTCTCGGCATACGCCTTCGTGCGTGGCCGAATCCGCGCCGACCCGAAGATCGAGACGCGATAGGCCTTCCGGCGCGACGGCCGCAAGCGCGTGAGTGTGTTGACCGTCTTCCAGAGGCCCAGAATCGACGCCCAGACGGCATCGCGCACGGCGTCTTCGTCGGCCAGGCTGATCAGGTTCGTGGTCGGTTGGCTCCGCCGGGGCATCCGCTCGTCTCCTCAGTACGGCCAGGTCCAGTTGACGATCTCGTCGCGATCGGCGCCCTGCTCGTGCGCGTAGCGCATGTTGTCGATGATCGCGTTCTTCATCTCTTCCTTCAGGTGCGCGGCCTTGACGTGCAGCGACGGCACGCGATCGATGACGTCGATGACGAGATGGAACCTGGACGTCTCGTTCAGCATCGCGAGCTCGAGCGGAGTGTTGATGTTGCCACGTTCCTTGTATCCGCGGACGTGAAGGTTCGCGTGGCCCTTGAACCGGTACGTCAGCCGATGAATCAGCCACGGGTAGCCGTGGAAGTTGAAGATGATCGGCTTGTTGCTCGTGAACAGGCTGTCGAATTCGCGATCGGTCAGCCCGTGCGGATGCTCGGACGCCGGCACCAGCCGGAAGAGATCGACGACGTTGACGAATCGCAGCTTCAGCTGGGGCGCCCGTTCACGGAGGATCGCCGCGGCGGCGAGCGCCTCCATCGTCGCGACGTCGCCGCACGAGGCGAGGACCACGTCGGGCTCCTCGCCGACGTCCGTGCTGGCGCGAGCCCACAGTCCGACGCCCTTCTCGCAGAGGACGGACGCCTCGTCGATGGACGTGAACTGCAGGTGCTTCTGCTTGTCGGCGACGATCACGTTGATGTAGTCCGTGCTCCTGAGACAGTGGTCCGCGACCGACAGCAGCGTGTTGGCGTCCGGCGGCAGGTACACACGGACGACCGACGGGCTCTTGTTCGCGACGAGGTCGATGAATCCCGGATCCTGATGCGAGAAGCCGTTGTGATCCTGACGCCAGACCGTCGATGACAGGAGGATGTTTTCCGAGGCCACCGGCGCGCGCCATGCGACGTGGTTCTTCGAGATGTCGAGCCACTTCGCGTGCTGGTTCACCATCGAGTCGATGACGTGCGCGAACGCTTCGTACGTGTGGAAGAAGCCGTGGCGTCCGGTGAGCAGGTAGCCTTCCAGCCAGCCGAGGAGCGTGTGCTCGGACAGCAGCTCCATCACGCGCCCGTCGCGCGCGAGCTCGCCGCCGTCGGCGTCCTGCGGAAGCATGTCGGCCATCCACGTCTTCTTCGAGGCGCCATAGACCGCCTGCAACTTGTTCGATGCCGTCTCGTCGGGACCGAAGACGCGAAAGCTGTTCGGGTTCTGCGCCAGGACGTCTCGCAGGAACTCGCCGAGTGGCTTCGTGTTCTCGTGCATCGCGGCGCCGCGTGACGGCACGTCCACGGCGTACTGGCGGAAGTCCGGCAGGCGCAGATCCTTGCGCAGGATGCCGCCATTGGCATGCGGGTTCGCGCTCATGCGGCGCGCGCCCCTCGGAGCCAGGGCCTTCAGCTCGGAGATCAACGTGCCGTTGGCGTCGAAGAGCGCTTCGGGGTCGTAGCTGCGCATCCACTGCTCGAGCGCGCGCAAGCTGGCCGGGTTGGTGCGCACGTCGCTGATTGGCACCTGGTGC
>JBKPSY010000224.1:0-4731 GCA_046735235.1 Acidobacteriota bacterium
CCCCAGCGATCGCTCCACGCGTGGAACTGCTGGACGTCGATGGCGTCCACGCCGAGATTCTCGAGGCTCTTCTCCGTGTACTCGCGGATGTGGTCCGTCGGGAACACCTCGTCGAGGCTGCACCCATCGAGCTGGACCCACCGGAGATTCTTCGGCGGGATTTTCGTCGCGACGTACAGGCGCGTGCCGTGGTGCTCGCGGAGCAGCTGCGCGAGCAGCCGCTCGCTGTGGCCGGCGCCGTACGCCCAGGCCGTGTCGAAGAACGTGCAGCCGTGCGCGACGGCCTCGTTCAGCGAGCGTCGGGTCTCCTCGTCGTCGGATCCGCTCCATCCGCCGAGGCCCCACATGCCGTAGCCGACTTCGGAAATCGGCCAGCCGGTTTTCGGGTACGTCCGGTGCTGCACGACTCAGATCCTATTCGTTGGTGGTGGGGAAGCGCCGCGTCCGGTCGAGCCAGTGGGCGGCTTTCTCGATCGCCGCGCGCTCGGCCTCGTCTCTCGACGCGCCCTCCGCGCGCGCGAACCGCGCGCCGGCATCCGCGCTCGAGATCGTCGTGAAGTACGTCTCGCCGAGGCGGTACGTCTCGACGATGATCTCCCAGCCGGCAAGATCCAGCGTGCGATGTGTGAACTCTTCAGCCTGCATGTGCCCTACGGCTTCTCCACCGGCGCGCCGACCAGGTTGCCCCATTCGGTCCACGAGCCGTCGTAGTTCTTGACGTCCGTGTAGCCGAGCAGGTGCTTCAGCACGAACCACGTGTGGCTCGATCGTTCGCCAATCCGGCAGTAGGCGATCACCGGTCTGTCGGGCGTCACGCCGACGGCGCCATACAGTTGTTGCAGCTCCTCGTTCGACTTGAAGGTGCCGTCCTCGTTGCACGCCTTACCCCACGGGACGCTCTTTGCCCCCGGGATGTGCCCGCCGCGCTGGCAGGTCTCGGGCAGTCCCGGTGGCGCGAGGATTTCCCCGGTGAACTCCTGCGGGCTTCGCACGTCGACGAGCGCGGCGGAGTGCCGCTTCACCGCGTCCTGCACTTCCGGAAGGAACGCGCGAATCGAGAGGTCGGGCGCCTGCGCCTTGTAGGTCGCGGGCGCCGGCGACGGCTTCTGCGTGTCGAGCGGACGGCCCTCGGCGAGCCACTTCTTGCGGCCGCCGTTCATGATGCGCACGTCGCGATGCCCGTAGATCTTCATCTGCCAGAACGCCCACGCCGCGAACCAGTTGTTGTTGTCGCCGTAGAGCACGACCGTGGTGTCGTTGCCGATGCCCGACCGCGACATCAGCGCCTCGAATTTGTCCGCCGGGATGATGTCGCGCACGAGGGTGTCACAGAGCTCCGTCGTCCAGTTCCACCCGATGGCGCCGGGCACGTGGCCCTGATCGTAGGCCGACGTGTCGACATCCACCTCGACGACGCGGGTCGTCGCGGCGGTGAGATGCTGCGAGGCCCAATCGGTGCTGACGAGGACGTCGGAGCTGGCGGTCACGGTGGACATCTCGAACCCTCCTGGCGCGAACGCCGATCGTAACCCAGCTTCCCCGACGCGGTCTCGCCGAAGCGGCCTCGCCGAAGCGGCGCAAGCCGCGAAGGCGGGGTCAGATGAAATAGAAGGCTATCGCCAGGATGGCGTAGACGGCGAGCAGTTGCAGGCCTTCGAACCAGTTCGTCCGGCCGTCACGGATGAGCAGCGTCATGGTCACGACCGACAGCATCACCGCGGCGACCTCGAGCATGCTGAACTCGAGACCGAGCGGCTGGCCCATCAGATGGCCGGCGACCACGAGCAGCGGCGCGACGAAGATCGCGATCTGCATCGACGAGCCGACGGCAATGGCGAGCGCCAGGTCCATCTGGTTGCGCATCGCCACCTGCACGGCCGTCGAGTTCTCGGCGGCGTTGCCGACCAGCGCCAGCACGACGACGCCCATGAAGACGTCGCCGAGGCCGAGCGCGTGACCCGCGCTCTCGACCGCGCCGACGAGGAACTCCGCGACCACGGCGACCATCACGGCGGCGGCCACCAGCGTCGCGAGGGCGCGCCCGACCGACCACGCCGGCCCTTCGTGCACGTGGGGCGTCTCGCCCGGCTCCACTTCGGGCCGGAACAGATGCCGGTGGCTGCGCAGCGAGAAGACGAGGCTCGCCGCGTACGTGAAGATCAGGATGCCGCTGATGGCGAGGCTCAGCGACTCGATGTGCTCGGGGTGCTTGTGCTGCGACACCCGCGCGTAGATCGCAGGAATCACCAGCGCGACGACCGCCAGGAACATCATGCTGCTGTTGCTCTCCGCGGCCGCGCGGCTGAAGCGCAGTTCCTTGTGTTTCCACCCGCCGAGCAGCATCGCCAGGCCGAGCACGAGCAGCATGTTTCCGATGATCGATCCGGTCAGCGAGGCCTTCACGACGTCGAGATGGCCTTCGCGCAGGGCGATGAACGCGAGAATCAGCTCGGCCGCGTTCCCGAATGAGCTGCTGATCAACCCCCCGAGGCCCGGGCCGACGTGTCGGGTGAGCTGCTCGGTGCCGCGCCCCATGAGGCCCGCCAGCGGGATGACGGCCAGGCACGCCGTGAAGAAGACCAGCGGCGGCGAGCCGCCGCTCAGCCCGAGCCCGATGCTGATCGGGACAAACAGGAACATCGCCCACAGGAGTTTCGAGGCCATGGCGCGGGCGCGATGATAGCAGGCCCTCCGCCTGCCGTGCCGAAAGGGTCCGGTCCCGTCGTGCCCGAAGTACAATTGCGCTTCGTGCGTAAGGTCCTGGTCGCGAACCGCGGCGAAATCGCCGTCCGCGTCATCCGCGCGGCCCGTGAGTCAGGGCTCCAGTCGGTCGCTGTCTTCGCCGACTGCGATCGCGGCGCGCGCCACATGCGCATGGCCGACGAGGCCTGGCCGCTCGGGGGCAACGCGCCGGGCGAGTCGTACCTCCGCATCGACAAGATCGTGGCCGCCGCGCGCGCGTCGGGCGCCGACGCGGTGCATCCCGGCTACGGATTCCTTGCGGAGAACCCGGAATTCGCCGACGCGTGCGAGTCGGCGGGGCTGACATTCATCGGCCCGTCCGCGACGGCCATCCGGCGCATGGGCAGCAAGACCGCGGCGCGGGAGGTGGCGGTCGCGTGCGGTGTGCCGGTCGTGCCCGGCACGGCCGCTCCGATTCCGGCTGACGCGCCCGAGGCTGAGGTCCTCCGCGAGGCCGAACGGATCGGCTACCCCCTGATGCTCAAGGCCGTCGCAGGCGGCGGCGGCAAGGGCATGCGCGTGGTCTCGCGCCCCGGGGACCTGCACGGCGCGCTGCGCGCGGCGCGATCCGAGGCGCAGACGGCCTTCGGCAACGGCGCGGTGTTCGTCGAGCGGCGGCTCGTACGCCCGCGCCACATCGAGATTCAGCTGCTCGGCGATCGCCACGGCACCGTCGTGCCGTTCGTCGAGCGCGAGTGCTCCGTGCAGCGGCGTCATCAGAAGGTGCTCGAGGAGACCCCGTCGCCCTCGGTGGACGCGACGCTTCGCGCGGCGATCGCCGAGGCGGCCCGCAAGGTCGCCGCGTCGGTCGGCTACTCGAACGCCGGCACGATCGAGTTCCTGCTGGACGAGGACGGACACTTCTACTTCCTCGAGATGAATACGCGGCTCCAGGTCGAGCATCCGATTACGGAAGCCGTGACGGGTGTCGATCTCGTGCGCTGGCAGTTTCGCCTCGCCGACGGCGAGCGCCTGACCCTCACCACCGCCGAGACGCTATCGCCGCGCGGCCATGCGATCGAGGCCCGCATTTACGCCGAGGATCCAGACACCGGCTTCATGCCGTCGCCCGGGCGCATCCTCCACCTGCGGCCGCCGTCGGGTCCGGGCGTGCGCGATGACGGCGGGTACGACGCGCTGGGCGAAGTGCCGATCTTCTACGACTCGCTCGTCTCCAAGCTGATCGCCTGGGCCGAGAGTCGCGAGCAGGCAGTCGCGCGTCTGCGCCGGGCCCTCGCCGAATACGAGATCGCCGGCATCCGCACGACCTTGCCGTTCTTCCGGTGGCTGCTCGAGGACCAGCACTTTCTCGAGGGCCACGTCGACACGACGTTTCTCGATCGCACGCTGGCCGCACGCAACGGTCAGCCGTTTGCGATGCCGACGGCGTCGGCCGAAGACGCTGCGGCGATCGCCGCGGCATTGCAGCTGAACGGCGCCGGGCCGCAGGCGGCGAGCCGTGCCGTCAGCGCGTGGACGCGCGGCGCGCGGCTCGAGGCGCTCAGATAGCCGCATGCGCGTCGAGATCGAAGTCGGCGGCCGGGTCCGCGTCGTGGCGATCGAGCACCGCGGCAAGTCGCTCGTCGTCTCTCTCGACGGAGTCGAGCGCGTTGTCGAGGCGGCCGCGCTCGGCGGTCATCGCTGGTCGCTCCGGTTTCCAGACAGCGGGACGCAGCACGCGGTCGTCGTCTCGCCGGGCCAGGAGGCGGGCAGCGTCGACGTGCTCGTGGACGGCCTGTCGATCCCGGCGCGGCTGCGTCCAGCCGGCCGCGAGGCGTCGAAGGCCAGCGGCGGCCCCCGCGGCGCGGGGAAAGTGACCGCGCCGATGCCCGGCAAGGTCGTGAAGGTGCTCGTCACCGTCGGTCAGCAGGTGACCGCGCGGCAGGGCGTGGCGGTGATCGAGGCGATGAAAATGGAGAACGAGCTGCGCGCGGGCCGCGACGGCATCGTTCGTGACGTCCTCGTCGCCGAGGGCGCGTTGGTGGATGC
>JBKPSY010000225.1:0-5978 GCA_046735235.1 Acidobacteriota bacterium
ACGCACCGATGAAAGGAGGCGTGAGATGGCACGCCTGGCGCTGACACTCTGGATCGCGGTGGCTGCTTCCGGCGTCCTCATGGCCGACGCCACCATTCCGACAGCGGACAAGAAGGGCAGTAAGGACAACCCGCTGCTAAAGCGCTATGAAGGCTCGTTCATCGTCGCCTACGAACACAAGAGTTTCGACGACTTCACGTTGCCGCTGTCCCGATTGGAGGAAGTGCCCAACAAGACGGACACCCACAACAACCACTACTTCCAGCCGAAAACACAGAAGTCCGTCGAGGGCGAATACACAAGGATTGTGTACTTGATTCCGGCCGGCCGCTCACCGCTGGAAGTTCTTCGAAATTACCAGGACGAAATCAAGAGCAAGAGCGGCCGAGTCTTGTTCGAGTGTAAGGATGCCGAGTGTGGCGGCGACGCGAGCCGGAGCAGTTCCGGCGGCGGTGGAGAGATGAGCCTGGCCATGTACCTCGAGCCCGAGGAGCGCATCACAGATCCGCCGTTCTCCAATGGCAACTGTGCGCTGACCAGTCACATCGCAGAACAGCGCTACTTCGCGGCCGAGATTCCGCCCAGCGATGCACATGTGTCCGTTCTCACTTACTCGATGAAAGACGACCTGTACTGCAAGAACTACAATGGCCGCACCATCGCGATTGTCGACACCATCGAGGCGAAGTCGCGCGAGCAGAAGATGGTCACCGTGGCTGCCTCCGAGATGGAGAGCGCTATTACTGCGACGGGCCGCATCGCTCTGTACGGGATCTATTTCGACTTCAACAAGGCGGAACTCAAGCCGGAGTCCGATCCCACACTGGAGCAGATGGGCAAGCTGCTGAAAAGCACACCGGCGTTGAGGCTGCTGGTCGTCGGACATACCGACAACGTGGGGGGCTTCACGTCGAACATGGATCTGTCTCAGCGTCGGGCGGCCGCCGTCGTGCAGGCACTCGTCACGCGCTTCGCCATCGCCGCAAATCGGCTCACGGCGGTCGGCGTCTCTTTTGCGAGCCCGGTCGCTTCGAACAAGACCGAGGAGGGGCGCGCCAAGAACCGACGGGTCGAACTGGTTGAAAACGCGCAGGGCTCATCGCGCTGAGCTGTCTCGCCGGCCAACCGCGAATCCAGTCGTGGAAATCTGCCATTGAATGGAAGCGGAGCGCCTGCGCCAGCTCGATCGTCGCGGCTCAACGGTAGCGACGCTGGCTCGATAAAGACCCCAGGGCCCGCCTCTCAGGGCTGATATACCACCACGATGTTGTCGAGGCCCACAGGGTTCGGGCAGCACGGTGTTTCCGGGTTCGACAGCGTGATCACCAGAGTGTCAATCGTGTCCGTGGCGTTCGGGTTCGTCACGGTCACGAAACTCCCGAACGTGTTGCCTTCCTCGGCTGAAACAGAAAAGACCTGGTTCGATTTGAGGCGGCCCGTAAACACGTAGGGGATCGTCGTGATGCTCGAGTAAAGGTCAACCGACTGAAAGCGGAATCCCGAACCACCCGCGGTAATCGTCACCGCCGCGGTGATCGTCGGCTGCGCCGCCGAACGGTTGAAGATAATGGAAGGCAAGGGATTTCCGTAGGTTGTCAGGGCCATCCAACTACCGGAGGTCGGCGAGACAGTGAACCCGCCCTGACTGTAACCCTTGAACGGGGATCCATTACCCGAGAGGCCGTCAAACGTGATGGTGACAGGACTCGTCGATACGGGAGTGCAGTTCGGGCTCAGGATCATGTCCGGCTGCCCTGGGACCGGGCTTCCTGGTCGTGCGTCTCCCTGAGCGAGGCGCGCATCGACGGCGCTGGCGGGAACCGTGATCAGGACGAACGCATTCGTGCCACTCGTCCGGTGACAGAGGTCGTCTCCTTCCTGAGCACTACTTGCTGCAGGACTTGCGGCCGTTGACGCCGATTCGTGTTCCGCATTCACGACGACTGTGCCTGCACCGGGTCCGGCAGTCGGGACGGGTGACGGACTAGGACTAGGAGCGACTGGCGAGCGTTGCGGACTGTCCTGGGAACATCCAACGAGAATCAAGGTCGCGAGGACGAGCAGTTCGAACCTCATGTGTTGCCTCTTGCAATTTACCGAGGGGCGAGATGCTACTACTTTGGGCAGCCCTCCGCCAGTGACCGTCTTCGCCAACTGGAGGGTTCGGTCGGCTGCGTAGGGCGGCCTTGTGTCCCCGACGATTGGACGACGAAACACCCGGCCCGTGGAGTGAGCAGGGCCGCAGCGATGCGGCCCTTGTTCTGTACGCAGGCTGCTTCAGGCGCGCAGTTGATCGAAGCAGATGCCAACAGTCGTGAGCGCGGTCACGAACGGACCGGTGCGTCCGTGTCCGCGCTCATCACTCCCAGGAAACGTCCAAGAATCGACTCTTTTCGACGACGTCTCTCGACAAAATCGCAGAAGGCTCTAGTCCGCCAGCCGGCCGTCACTTCAGCTCATGATGTATCTCTCGAGTGAGGTGATCGTGAACTGCTGCCTGTCGACGACGGCACGAACGACATCGCCGATCGAGATAATGCCGGCCAGCTTCCCGTTCTCCACAACCGGAAGGTGCCGGATGCGCTTGTCGGTCATCAGCGCCATACACTGATCCGCAGTCCAGCCTGAGTCGACGAAGATCACGTCGGTCGTCATGATTTCGCGGACAGGCGTTGTCTTCGAGGTCTTGCCGAGCAGGACGACCTTCCTCGCATAATCGCGCTCGGACAGGATGCCCTCGATGGTCTCGCCCGACATCACCAGCACTGCGCCGATGTTCTTGTCGGCCATCAGACGGAGAGCGTCAAAGATGGTGTCGTCGGGGCTTACGGAGTACGCGCCGGCCTTGCCGGCCAGCATCTGCCGCACGGTGGTCGTCATGGTCCGATCCTCCGCTCTTCGAGGCGAGCTCGGCCGTCGAGGATAGCCGGTCCACGGCTGCGGGCCTCACATCGATGCTGGAGTGATTCTACCGAAAGTCTCCGGCCAGCTCTCGCGCCAGCAGAGCTGCATGGCCGGCCCGGCACCGGCGAGAGCCCTTGCGCCTTCAGGATTCTGGCAATCGTCGACCGGGTCCTTCCAATAAAGCAGGAAGTCGGCCAAGGCTATCTCGGATTCAACAGCGGCTTGCCCATTGTGGTGTGCCCATCGCGGATGTGGGCCTCCAGACGCCGCGCTGCTTGCTGCTCCTTCACGGTGAGATTCTCAAACGCGAAATATCGGAAGGACAGGTAGCGGCAGACATAGTGGCGGACGAAGTCATCTGTTGCTGGATGACCGGCTGCAGCCAGTAGCTTGTCGGCCAAGGCGTCGGTCGAAAAACTACTGATCGCGTCGCCAACCTGCCGCGATGTCGTGCGCGATGTCTGCGTCCTTGTGAACTTCATCGGCGACTGCGAGACCGATGCGGATTGCGAAGCGGAGCATGCGTCTAACGGTTGGCTGATATGTGGCGCGAGGGTCCGAGGGGTGGCCACTACCGCAACATGGCTGGGCCGTACGCCGAGACTGGCTGCGGCATCACCCTAAGAGGGAACTAGGTCACTGTACGCGGCATCCCGCTGACGCCGGTTTGTCGAGAGGCCTCCCAGCAATGCCCCTCCGTTCGGATTCGAGCGGAAGGGCATCACGTCCGAGCTTACTGTTTGTCGAACACTGCCGTGCTGGTGAGCTCCTTGCCCGTCGCGTCGGCTGAGTGCATGGTCACGGTGCGGGTCATGCCGTTGCCCGCAATCTCAACGCGACCGGTCGTGGTCACCTTGCCGCCGTTGAGGAGGTTGAACGCCAGAGCTCGTGAGCTGCCTGGGCAGTGTCAGCCGCGCATCGTGAGTCAGGTTTTTGCCGGGCAGCGGGTGGATTTCGACGATGAAACGTGCCGACTGGAACCTATCGATAATCGCTTCATCGATCCGTCTCTGAAAGCGGCGGCGCATTCCACAGCCGCATCGTCTGGTCAACCGACGCGCTGGCCAGCGTGCGTCCGTCTGGAGAGAAGGCGACACCACACACGAGCGAGTCGTGGGCGCGCAAAGTCAGCACGTCCCGTCGTGTGGCCACGTTCCAGAACTTGAGCGCTCCATCGAGACTGCCTACCGCCAGCGTACGTCCGTCCGGCGAAAACGCCACCGAATACACCGCGCCGGTGTCGCCTCTCAACACCGCGGGTCCAGAGCCCGCGTCGAGATCCCACAGCCGCACCGTCGTGTCCTCACCTCCTGCAGCAAGAAACCGGCCGTTCGGAGAGAACGCCAGCGCGTGTACGCCGCGCGGGTCCCCGGGTAGCAGGCGGACTTGCGACCAGTTCACGGCATTCCAGAGTCGTGTGTTGCCGTCACCGTAGCTCGTCGCAATCCAGCGACCGTCCCGCGAGAACGCGTAGACGCTGACGGCGGACTTCTCTGCGTCGTCGGTCAACTGTGCGACCTGTTTACGTTCATCGACGTCCCAGATGCCAACCGTCGGCGAATCTGCCCCGGCGCCGATTGCCAGGTATCGACCGTTGGCGGAAAAGAGCGGCCGATGCGGCGTTGCGGCTGGCAGACGAAGCGTGCCGGACTGTGTTGGCGTTGCCGACGACGTGTCCCAAAGCGTCAACACGGGCGACGGCGGAGCAGTCGCCGCCATGAGCCCTGTCGTCGAGAAGCTGGATTGGCCCTGAGGCAAGGTTGCGAGCTTGTGCCATGCTGCGCCCGTCCAGAGCGTGGTCTGGTTGCCAAAATCCGATCGCGACATCAGCCGGCCATCAGACGAAAATTCGACCGTCGAAAAGGCGCCGCTGTGCCGATCGAACACGTCAGTGGCCGCCGTGTTGGCCGCGTCCCAGATCTTGAGCGTCGCATCGAAACCTGCCGTGGCGACCGTCTTGCCATCCGGACCGAAGCTCACGCTGAAGACACGCGACAGATGCCCCACGAATGTCACGATCGCGCGTTGCGCATGGACGTCCCACAGCCTGGCTGTGTGGTCCATGCTGCCGGATACCAGTCGATCGCCGCGCGGCGAAAAAGCGAGGGAGTACACGGGCCCCTGATGAAGGCCGAGGATGCTGACTAGCTGACGTGTCGCCGGGCGCCACAACCGCACGCTGCCATCCAGCCCGCCAGTCGCCAGCAGTTCTCCATCCGGAGAGAACTTCGCCGATATGACGAGGCCACGGTGCCCGGTGAGCTCGCCCAGGATCGCTCTCGTCTTGACGTCCCACAAGATGACGGTACCGTTTCCGTGGGGTGTCGCAAGCACCCGGCTGTCCGGAGAAAAACTGATCCAGCCCGATGACGACGTGTGTCCGACGAGCGCCGCGAGCTTCGATCGCGATGCGACATCCCAGAGCGACAGCTCGGCGGGCGTATCCACCGCGTACGGATATCCGGCGTTGCTCGCGAGTGTCTTGCCGTCAGGGCTGAATGCCACGGAGTACACGCCGTTCTGATGTGGCAGCCTTCCAATCAGCGATTGGGTCTTCACGTCCCAGAGCTGCACTTCAGGAGGGTCGACGCTCGTCGCCGCCAACACCGTCCCGTCGGGTGAAAACGCCACGGTGTACACGATGTTCTTGCTGACCTGAAACTTTCCGGCGAGGCTCCCGTTCGTCGAATCCCACAAATACACCACGCCGTTGCCGCCGCCTCCCGCGACCAGTCGTCCGTCGGGAGAAATGGCGGATCCCACGAGGGGCGATTCGCTCGTGAGCGTCAGCCGTTCCATGGGTCGAGTCACACCGAACAGATACCGCCATTCGAAGGTCCGCAAGTCGGGCTGTCCCGGTGCCGGGCGCTGCCGCTCGAGCAGCTCGCGTGCACGTCCGAGGCTGCCGGTCTCCCACGCGTGGACCGCCACGCTCATGTCTGCCGCATACAGGTTCTCTCGCAGCGTCGTGGCCGTTCCTTCTGCCCTGCGCCACTCCGCCGTGGACACGACCGTGCCGGCGAGGATGGCCGTGGCCAGGCCCAGCCAGAGCGTCGCGACGGCCGGCTTGCGCC
>JBKPSY010000226.1:0-4861 GCA_046735235.1 Acidobacteriota bacterium
GCGAGAGGCCGAACGTCAGGGCTTCGGTCGTGTGGAAGCCAGGGTCCACCTGCTGCACGCGGATGAAGCTGTTCACGAGCAGCCCCGCCCCCGCCAGGAGAGCGACCGCCAGTGCGATTTCTCCGGCGACCAGCGTGCCGAGAATCCGCGCGCTGCGGCGGCCGGTCAGCGCGCCGCGTCCGCCCTCCTTCAGTGCGCCGGCCATCGCACGCCCGGTGGCCTGCAGCGCCGGCACGGCGCCAACGAGCAGTCCGGTGAGCAGGGCGATCGCTGCCGTGAACGCGACCACCGCGCCGTCGATGCGCACCTCGCCGAGTCGTGGCACGCCCAGCGGCTTGAGGCCCGCCAGCGCGTCACCGCCCCACGCCGCGACCAGCAGCCCCGCCACCGCGCCGAGCATCGAGACGAGCAAGCTTTCCGTCAGCAGCTGCCGGACGAGACGCCACCGGCTGGCGCCGAGCGCGGTCCGTACCGCCAACTCACTCTCGCGCGTGGCCGCGCGCGCCAGCGTGAGGTTGGCGACGTTCGCGCACGCGATGAGCAGCACGAACCCGACAGCGCCGAGCAGCAGGAGCAGGGCACCGCGCGTGTCCTCGATCACGTAGCCGTGCAGCGGCGCGATGGCGAACTCGAGATCGGTGTTCTGCTTCGGGTACGTCTTCTCGAGGCCCTTCGCGACGTCCTGAATGTCTCGGGCGGCGGCGTCGTGGGTTACGCCGTCCTTCATGCGGCCGATGACGTCGAGAAACCATGCGCCGCGATTGTCCACGCGGAACGACTGGTCGTACGGAAACGGCGCCCACAGATCTCGATCCGCCGGATACACTGACATCGGCGGCATGACGCCGATGACGGTGAACGCCATGCCCTCGAGCCGCACGGTGCGTCCGACGATGCCCGAGTCCCCGCCGAAGCGCTGGACCCACAATGCATGACTCAGAAGGACAACGGTCTCTTTGCCAGGCTCGTTTTCCTGGGGACGGAACGTCCGCCCCAGAATCGGCTTCACGCCGAGGACGTCGAAGAAGTTCGCGCTGACGTACGAACCGCGGAGGCGCACGGGCGCACCGACGCCGGTGAGCGTCACGCCCTCGTCGGCGGTAGCCGCGAGTCCGTCGAGCGTCCGATTTCGATCGCGCAGGTCGACGTAGTTGGGCGGCGACATGTTGTCGAGCCCGGACGAGCCGCGCATCCGATGGAACACGCCGACGAGCCGGTCGGAATTCGGATATGGCAGCGGCCGCAGGATCACCGCATTGACGACTGTGAAGATCGCCGAGTTGGCGCCAATGCCGAGCGCCAACGTCAAGACCGCGGCAAGAGTGAACCCGGGCGCACGGCCAAGCCGCCGCACGGCATACGACATATCCTGCAGAACGGTGTCCATCGGTGCTGGCCCATTGCCACCGCCATGCCGAAACGGCGAGTCGCGGAGCGCGGCAATTGCTGAGCGATTTCGCGAGTCGTCCCGTGACGAACCCCGACCCGTGTCCGCGCACGGGATCGGGGGTCCCGCGAACGGACACCCCCAGCGGATCCCCGCCGGGCCTCGTAACGGGCTTACGGCGTCAGTAACGACGCGAGCCGGAGGGCTGGAGAAATCGCTCGGTGCGCACGCGATCGGCGCGTGGCAGTCGTCTTGCCGGGGCCTGACCGGGTCCGCTATTGCTCGTGGCTGACGTGCTCGCCGGGTTCTCCGGTAAGTCGAGCGACTCCGCCTCCCGTCCACTTAGTAATTGGCACTCGCAATGGGAGCAAACACTCCAGCTCAGCACCGGCCAGCGTAACGGATTTCGCCCGTCGTAAGGGACCCGACGCGCTCCTCGCTGATTTCGGCTGGGAACGGACGGCGACGTGTGGCAATCCTCTTGCCCCGGGCGGATCCGGTCCGCTGTCGCGCTCGTGGCTGCTGCTTGCCCGTCCCCGGTGGTCGAGCACGCGGACGAAGCCTGCAGTGGGCGGGAGGCGCAATGCGATCGTCTGCTCTCTTCCTTGGTGCGGTCGTGGTGGCGGCAGCCACCGCCGTAGGAGCCGCGCCGGCGTCGGCGCAGTTCTACGAGCAACACAACCTGGTGTCGAGCGACTCCGACACGGACCTCGTGAACGCGTGGGGGCTCGTCTCCAGCCCCACGTCGCCATGGTGGGTCGCTGACAACGGCACGAACTTGTCGACCCTCTACAATTCAGCTGGCGTCAAGAACACCAATCTGATTGTCCAGGTGCCCGGCAAGCCAACCGGCCTGGTCTTCAACGCGGGCGCGCTCAACCCAAACTCCACCAACTTCACGCTGACCGCGACGAACAACTCCGGCGGCAGGACCGGCAAGGCGGTGTTCTTGTTCGACACCGAAAGCGGAACGGTCCTCGCGTGGAACGGCGGATCGAATGCCGTCCAGGTGTTTCCCGCGCCCGGAGGCCCCGCGTCTGGCGCCATTTACAAGGGCCTGGCCATCGCGCAGCTCGACTTGACGCACGCGCGTCTTTACGCGACCGACTTCCACAACGCCAAGGTCGACGTCTTCGACGAGAACTTCGCAGCAGTGATGAACCCGAACGCCTTCGTCGATTCGACGTTGCCGGTCGGGTACGCGCCCTTCGGCATCCAGGTGATCGGAAGCACCGTGTTCGTCACGTACGCGCAGCAGGACGACGACGCCGAAGACGACGTCGCGGGACACGGCCATGGCTTCGTGGACGCCTACGACACAGCGGGCACCTTCCTGATGCGGGTCGCCTCGCGCGGCAAGCTCGACTCGCCATGGGGCCTCGCGATGACGCCGGCAGACTGGGGCGCCTTCGGCGGCAAGCTCCTCGTCGGCAACTTCGGCGACGGGCTGATCAACGTGTTCGATCCGACAGTCCAGCAGTCAGACGGGACGCTCGAGTATCTCGGCTTCCTGCACAGCACGAGCGGTCCGCCGTTGAAGATCGAGGGCCTGTGGGCGCTGCAGTTCGCGCAGGGCGGGGCAAACGGCACGCCGGATCAGCTCTTCTTCACCGCGGGGCCGGACGACGAGACCGCCGGGCTATTCGGCTTCCTGACGCCCGGAGGGTCGCCGGGACAGAACACGCACTGAGTGCAAGGTGCGGGGGGTGCGGAAGGTGCGAAGGGTGCGGAGGGTGCGAGGTGCGCAGGGTCCGCCCTCCGCACCTACCGCACCGTCCGCACCGAACGCACCGTCCGCACCCGCCGCACCCGACTTACACCTTCAGCACATCGTCTTCCTTCGCCACCAGCACGTAGAGCACTGGCGCCAGAAAGATCGAGAGCGCCAGCCGCGAGATCAACCCTCCGACGATCACGATCGCGAACGGCTTCTGCGAGTCGCTGCCGATGCCGGTGGACATCGCCGCCGGCAGCAGGCCGATACAGGCCACGAGCGCCGTCATCATGATCGGGCGCAACCGGAGCAAGGACGCTTCGAACGTCGCCGTCGCGATGTCCTTGCCCTCGAGACGAAGCTTGTTGATGAACGAGTAGAGGATGACGCTCGTCTGCACCGCGACGCCCATCAGCGCGACGAATCCGAATCCCGATGACACGCTGAAATGCGTGCCGGTCAGCTTCAGCGCCAGCAGGCCGCCGACCGGCACCGTGACCACGACGCTGAACATGATGATCGCCGGGAACTTCATGTTGTCGTAGAGCGCGAAGAGGATCAGCAGGATCAGCGCGACGGTCATCGGGATGATGATCATCATCTGCGAGCGCGCGGCGAGATAGTCCTTGTACTCGCCGCCCCAGTCGAAGGTATAGCCCATCGGCAGCTGCACCTTGGCCTGCACCTGCCTCTGCGCGTCCTGGACGGCGCTCGCCAGGTCGCGCCCTTCGACGCTGAACTGGATCCCGACGAACCGCGAGTTGCTTTCCCGGTAGATGAACGACGCGCCCTGATTCACCTTGATGTCGGCGAACTGGCTGAGCGGCAGGTGCTGCCCGTCGGGCGTCGCGATCAGCAGGTTCTTGATCGTGTCCATGTCGCGACGGAACGGCTCCTGCAGCCGCACGACCAGGTCGAACGACCGCTCGCCCTGCAGAACCTGGGTGGCCGCGCTGCCGCCAATCGCTGTCTCGATGAGCGTGTTGATGTCGGAGACGTTCAACCCGTACTGCGCGATCTTCGCGCGGTCCGGCTCGATGGTGAGGCTTGGCTGCCCCAGCTCGCGCACGAGCGTGATGTTCCCGATCCCCGGCACGGCGCTGATCACCGAGCGCACAGCCTCGGCCTTGGTCTCCAGCGTCTGGAGATCGGGGCCGAAGATCTTGACCGCCAGCGAGCTCTTGAGGCCGGTGGACGCCTCGTCCACGGCGTCCTCGGCCGGCTGCGTGTAGTTGAAGATGATGCCCGGGAAGGCGTCCAGCTTCTTCTGGATGGCCTCCTGGAGCTCGGCCTTCGTCCGGATCTCGCCGCTCCAGACCGGATCGCCGTACGGCTTCAGGCCGACGAAGTACTCGTCGTTGAAGAACCCGATCGGATCGGTCCCATCGTCGGGACGCCCGAGCTCGTTCGCCACGGTCGTGACCTGCGGGAAGCTGCGGAGCAGGCCCCGCAGCTGGGGCCCGAGCTTCGACGCCTCCTCGAACGAGATTCGGTACGGCATCGTCGCCCGGATCCACAGCGAGCCCTCGTCGAGGTGCGGCATGAACTCGGCGCCGATGAATGGGACCAGCAGCAGCGACGCTCCAAACAAGCCGACGCACACCGCCGTCGTCGCGACCCGATGGCGCAGGCACCGCATCAGGACGCGCCCGTAGGCGTCACGGATCCGGTTGTAGAACGGCACCTCGGGCTCCTTGATGTTCTTGCGCAGGAAATATGCGCAGAGCACCGGGAGCAGCGTGAGCGTGCAGATCAGCGAG
>JBKPSY010000227.1:0-6453 GCA_046735235.1 Acidobacteriota bacterium
CGTCCGGGTCTTTGGCTGGGAGGTCACCGTTCGCGATCTCGCGACGCTCGGCTTTGCCCTGGCCGCGGCCGGCGTCGTCGGCGCGGTCCTCTACGCGTTCTTCAAGACCGACCTCGGCGCAGCGATGCAGGCCGCCGGCGACAACGCGCAGATGATCCGCGCGCTCGGCGTCAACGTCGAGAACATGATCGTGCTCGGCTTGGCGATTTCGAACGGCCTCGTGGCGTTGTCGGGCGCCCTGCTGGCGCAGTATCAGGGCTTCGCCGACGTGCAGATGGGCATCGGCATGATCGTCTGGGGCCTGGCCAGCGTGATCATCGGCGAAGCACTCATCGGGGTCCGACAACTGGGCTTCGTCATTGCCGGCGCCATCATGGGATCGGTGCTGTTCCGGCTGCTCGTGGCCATCGCGCTCCGCGCCGGCCTCGATCCCAACGACCTGAAGCTCGTGACGGCGGTGTTCGTGTTCGCCGCGCTCGTCCTGCCGTCGCTGATGAAGCGTGTCGCGCCGCATCGGCGTCGCGCCGCGGCCGGAGCGGCCTGATGCTGACGATCGACGCCATCAGGAAGACCTTCAACCCGGCGTCGCCGAACGAAGTCCGGGCGCTCGACGGCGTGTCGCTTTCCATTGCCGAAAGCTCGTTCGTGGTGGTGATCGGGACGAACGGCTCGGGAAAGTCGACGCTCCTGAACGCGGTGGCCGGCACGTTCTTCGTGGACACCGGCCGCCTGGTGCTGGACGATACCGACATCACGCGCTGGCCGGAACACCGCCGCGCGGCGATGATCGGCCGGGTGTTCCAGAATCCCTTCAGCGGCACCGCGCCGCACATGACGATCGCGGAGAATCTGGTGCTGGCGGCGCGCCGGGGCCTGGGGCGGGGCCTCAGCTGGGCGCTGCGGTCGTCAGTCCGCGAGGAGCTGCGCGAGCGCGTCAGCCGCCTGCGTCTCGGGCTGGAGCATCGTCTCGACAACGAGATCGGGAGCCTGTCAGGAGGGCAGCGCCAGGCGCTCACGCTGCTGATGGCGTCGTGGCTCAAGCCGAAGCTGCTGCTGCTCGACGAGCACACGGCGGCCCTCGACCCTCGCAGCGCCGAGCACGTGATCGATCTGAGCGAGGAAATCGTACGACGTGACAAGCTGACGACGCTGATGGTCACTCACTCGATGCAGCAGGCATCGAATCTCGGCGACCGGCTCATCATGATGCACAAGGGTTCCGTCCTCCACGACTTCTCGGGTGCCGAGAAGGCCCGGCTCCGGCCGGCCGATCTCCTGGCGCGGTTCGAGAGCGTCCGCCGGGCCGAGCTGCTCGATGAATCCGCCGCGGCCATGCTGCGCCGCGCTTACGCCTGACCTATGACTCCTTCGCTCACGCTGCATCTTCAGAATCGAATCGCCGAGGTCGCCAGGCTCGTCGACGCCGTGGAGAGCTTCGGCGCCCACGCGGGCCTGTCGTCGGATCTCACGTACCGCCTGACGCTGTCGCTCGACGAGATCGTCAGCAACGTCATCCGGCACGGCTACAGCGACACGAACGACCACGTCGTGGAGGTGCGACTGAGCGTCCACGACGGCGTCGTCACGTCGGTCATCGAAGACGACGGGCACCCCTACGATCCGCGCGAGTCGCCGGAGCCGGACCTGAGCATGCCCGTCGAGCAGCGCGGACCCGGAGGTCTCGGCATCTTTCTCGTACGCCAGATGATGGACTCGATCGACTACGCCCGGCGCGACGGCAGGAACATCCTGACGGTCACTGCTTCGAGGAGGGAAGGAGAAGAATGAACCGTCGGCAAGCGCTGATGGGCCTGTCCGCGATTGCGGGCCACGCGTTGTTTCCCGAGGCCCTCGCGGCGTTCACCCAGACCGGCGGCGTGACGACCGGAATTGGCTCCGGCTGGGTCGTGCAGGTCGTGAACGAGGCGCAGGGTCGCATCCTGACGCAGGTCGTCGAGACGATCATCCCGACCACCACGACGCCGGGGGCGGAGGCAGCGCGCGTGCACGTCTTCGTGGATCTCGTCCTCGCGAAGTGCGTCTCGCCGGCGGACCAGCAGAAGGTGCTGACCGCGCTCGACGCGCTCGGCCCGGCATTCGTGACCGCGGGGCCGGCGGAACGGCAGAAGGCGCTCGAGGCGATGGACAAGGACGCATTCGCCATGCTCAAGGAGTTGACGGTGCTTGGCTACTTCAGCTCGGAGATCGGCGCCACGCAGGCGCTGGCCTACGACAAAGTGCCCGGCGGCTACTGGGGATGCCTCGATCTGAAGCCAGGCCAGAAGGGCTGGGCGACGCGATGACGACGACCTTCGACGCGATAGTCGTCGGCTCGGGCATGTCGGGCGGCTGGGCCGCGAAGGAGCTGTGCGAGGCCGGCCTGAAGACGCTGGTCCTCGAGCGCGGGCGGAACGTCGAGCACGTCAAGGACTATCCGACCGCGATGCTCGATCCGTGGCAGCTGCCGAACGGGAACCGCGCGACGCAGCAGGACCTGGTGGACTATCCCGTCCAGAGCACGCTCTATCTGTTCGGCCAGGACATGAAGCACTTCCTGGTGAAGGACGTCGATCATCCCTACAACGCGGTGAAGGACTTCCGCTGGTATCGCGGCTACCACGTGGGCGGCCGGTCGCTGCTGTGGTCGCGCCACTGCTTCCGCTGGAGCGACCTGGACTTCGGCGCCAACGCGCGCGAGGGTGTCGGCGTCGACTGGCCGATCCGCTACAAGGACATCGAGCCCTGGTACGACCACGTCGAGGAGTTCATCGGCGTCAGCGGCGAGAACGCGGGGCTGCCGCAGCTGCCCGACGGCAAGCTGCAGCCGCCGTTCGAGATGAACTGCATCGAGCTGCACTTCCGCGAGCAGCTGAAGACCAGGTTCTCCGACCGGCAGCTGATCAGCAGCCGCCAGGCCGTGCTCAGCCAGCCGCACAAGGGACGCGGCTCCTGCCAGGGCAGGAACCTCTGTCACCGCGGCTGCCCCTACGGCGCGTACTTCTCGAGCAACTCATCGACGATCCCGGCGGCCGCGGACACGGACAACCTGACGCTGCGCCCGCATTCGATTGCGCACAGCATCATCACCGACCCGAACACGGGCCGCGCGACGGGCATCCGCATCATCGACGCCGAGACGCACGAGAAGATCGAGTTCTTCGCGAAGGTGATCTTCCTGAACGCGTCGGCGCTGAACACGACGGCCTTGATGCTGAGCTCGAAGAGCCCGCATCATCCGAACGGCTTCGCGAACTCGAGCGGCGTGATGGGCCACAACCTGATGGACCACCAGGCGTCGGTCGGCGCCACCGGCATCCACAGCGGCTATCAAGACAAGTACTACAAGGGACGGCGCAGCACGAGCGTCTACATCCCGCGCTTCCGCAACGTGGACACAACGCACCAGGACTTCACGCGCGGGTTCGCGTACGAGGTCTACACCGGCCGGGCGGGCTGGTCGGAGCTGGCCGGACAGCCCGGCATGGGCGCCGAGTTCAAGGACTCGCTGACGAAGCCCGGCCCCTGGACGATCTACATGGAAGCGTTCGGCGAGTGCCTGCCGCGGCACGAGAACAGGGTCTCGCTGAACTACGACAAGCCGGACAAGTGGGGCATGCCGACGATCGACATCGACATGTCGTACGGCCCCAACGAAGCGGCGATGCGGAAGGACATGCAGGCCTCGGCCGTCGAGATGCTGAAGGCCGCCGGCTTCGAGAACGTCGAGGGCTTCGATCGCGGCCCGCATCCCGGCGAAGTCATCCACGAGATGGGCACGGCACGGATGGGCGCCGACCCGAAGCAATCCGTCGTCAACGCCCACAACCAGTGCCATGACGCGTCGAACGTGTTCATCACCGACGGCGCCTGCATGGCTTCGACCGCCTGCCAGAACCCCTCACTGACCTACATGGCCCTGACCGCGCGTGCCTGCGCCTTCGCGGTCGAGCACTTGAAACGCGGAGACCTTTAACGATGCCAGCTCTTGCTTCCGGCGAACGTCTCGGTCCGTACGAAATTGTCGAGCCGGCTGGCGCCGGGGGAATGGGCGACGTCTATCGCGCCAAAGACACGCGTCTCAACCGCGACGTCGCGGTGAAGACCGTGAAAGGCGCGTTCACCGAGCGGTTCGAGCGCGAGGCGAAGGCGATCTCGTCGCTCAACCACCCGAACATCTGCACGCTGTACGACGTCGGCCAGCACGACGGCAGCGGCTACCTCGTGATGGAGTTCATCGACGGCAAGCCCATCGCCGGGCCGATGCCCCTCGATCAGGCCATCCAGACGGGCATCCAGATCTGTGACGCGCTCTACGCCGCGCACAAGAAGGGGATCGTCCATCGCGACTTGAAGCCGGCCAACATCCTGGTGACGAAGCAGGGCATCAAGCTGCTCGACTTCGGGCTTGCGAAGCTGACCGCCGCCGCGCCAGGGTCCGGTGCGTACACGCCTCCCGCGACGATGCCTGCCGATCAGCAGACCGTTGCGGCGCTGACCGGCGCGCACACCGTGGTCGGCACGCCGCAGTACATGGCGCCCGAGCAGATCAGCGGCGGAGAAGTGGACGCCCGCACCGACATCTTCGCGTTCGGCTGCGTGCTCTACGAGCTGATCACGGGACAGCGCGCCTTCGACGGCAAGAGCGCGTCCAGCATCATGGCCTCGGTGCTGGCGATGACGCCAAAGCCCATCGAGGAGCTGGTGCCGCTGACGCCGCCGGCCCTGGACCGGGTCATCTCGCGGTGCCTCGCGAAGGATCCGGAGGATCGCTGGCAGTCGGCTCGCGACGTCGCGGCCGAGCTGAAGTGGATCGCGGAGGGAGGCTCGAAGGTCGGCTTGCCCGCGGTCATCACCGTGAAGCGAAAGACGCGTGAACACATCGCATGGGCCGCGTGCGCGCTAGCGACGCTCGCGGCACTTGCCTTCGCGGTCGCGTGGGTGCGCCGCGCGCCGCAGCCTCAGCCCGTCGTCCGGTTTCCGCTGCCGCTGCCGGACGGCCTGTCGACGCCCACCTCGCCCGAAGTGTCGCCCGACGGACGCCAGATCGCGTTCATCGCGACGGATGCGGAGGGCAAGGCTCTGGTCTGGGTGCGCTCGCTCGACGTGCTCCAGCCGCGATCGCTGCCCGGAACCGATGGCGCCAAGCGCCTCTTCTGGGCGCCCGACAGCCGGCAGATCGCGTTCACGGCAGACACGAAGCTGAAGAAGGTGGACATCTCGGGCGGTCCGCCGCAATCGATCTGCGACACGCCCACAGGTTCCGACGGCAGCTGGAGTCCGGAGGGCGTGATCCTCTTCGACGGCCAGGATAACGATCCGATCTGGGAGGTGCCGGCCAGCGGCGGCGTCGCGAAGGTCAAGGTGCCCTCCGATCCGAAGAAGGGCATCATCGCCACGGGCTGGCCCGTGTTCCTGCCAGATGGCAAGCATTTTCTGTTCATGAACTTCGCCACCAACAACGAGCAGACGTTGATGATCGGCTCGCTGGACTCGTCCGACGTCTCGACGCTGTTCAAGACGTCGTCGCGCGTCCTGTATACGGAGCCGGGGTACCTGCTCTTCGTCCGCGAGAACACGCTCGTCGCGCAGAAGTTCGATACCAAGTCGTTCACCGTCCAGGGCGACGCGGTGCCAGTCGGGGAGGGGCTGGGTGTGGACTCGGTGGGCCTCGCGTCGTTCTCGGCCTCGAAGAATGGCGTTCTCGCGTTTCGCGCCGGCGAGGTGTCTGGACGCCGCCTGATCTGGATGGATCGCGCCGGTAAGATGACCTCGGCGATCGAGAACCTCGGGGACTATCGCGATGTGACCCTGTCGCCCGACGGCACCAGGTTCGCCTTCGACTCGAGCGGCAACGGCACGCAGGGCGACATCTGGATTCGAGACACCGTGCGCAACGTCACGTCGCGGTTCACCTTCGACGCGGGGGTGGCACAGACGCCCACCTGGTCGCCTGACGGCCGGAAGATCGTCTACACGTCGAAGGCGAAAGGGCCGGGGGACTTGTGGATGAAGGATGTCTCCGGCACACGGGAACCGGAGCTGGTGCTCGCGACGCCGGAGCCGAAGTTCTCGTCCGACTGGTCGCCCGACGGGAAGTACGTCACCTATACCGTGCAGACGAAGGAGCGCGGGTTCGATGTCATGGCGCTGCCGATGTCGGGCGACAAGACGCCGGTCCCGATTGCGGCCACCAAGTTCGACGAGCTCTTCGCGCGCTTCTCGCCGGACGGCAAGTTCGTGGCGTATCAGTCGTCGGAGTCGGGGCGCTCGGAAATCTACGTGCAGGAATTTCCGGAAGCTCACAACAAATGGCAGGTGTCGACGAGCGGCGGGGGCGCGGTCTACTGGAGACGCGACGGAAAGGAGCTCTTCTACCGCAATGGCCCGCGGGTGATGTCCGTGCCGATTCAGACCTCGCCGACGATGACGATTGGCACGCCGACGGAGCTGTTC
>JBKPSY010000228.1:0-6869 GCA_046735235.1 Acidobacteriota bacterium
TCGCCCTTGGACAGATAGCGGAAGAACGGCGCTCGTCCCAGATGCGCCAGCGCGCGCCGGATATCCGACTGGAAGATGACGATCGCCGCGAAGACGACGTACCCGATCATGTTGCGGATGATCCAGTTGACGGTCTCGAGCTGGACGATCTGCGACAGGTAGAACAGGACGACGGCGAGGCCGGCGCCGACGGCCATCTGGGCGGCGCGCGTGCCGCGAATCAGGACGAGGACTTCGTAAATGAGGAGGGCCACCAGCGCGATATCGATCACATCGCGCCAGCCCAGAGGGCGGCCAAGGACGTCGGTGAGCCAGGGAAGCAAGAGTCGGGTCTCTCGGGTCGAACAGGTCTGTCGGGTCGAACGGGTCGGTCACGACGAACAGGTCGATCAGGTCGAACAGGTCGGTCAGGTCGGTCAGGTCGAGCGCTCGGCAGCCGCGCGAATCGCGTCGGCCGTGCGGACGACGTCCGCCATCTCCTTCACGGCATGCACGCGCACGATGTGCGCGCCGAGCAGCACCGACGCGGTGACGGCAGCGGCCGTCGCCCAGTCGCGGTCCGCGGCCTCGCGGTTGCCGATGGCCGCCTGCAGGTACGACTTGCGCGAAGGGCCCACCAGCAGCGGACGGCCCAGCACGGCGAGCGACTCGAGACCGGCCAGCACCTCGAAGCTGTGCTCCGCGCGCTTGGCGAACCCGATCCCGGGATCGAGAACGACTCGCTCGGCGGGGATCCCGGCGGCAATCGCCGCGCCGAGACGTTCCCCGAGCTCGCGCTCAATCTCGGCGACAGCGTGCTCGTATTGGGCGTCGCGGTACATGTCGCTCGAGCGCCCGCGGTTGTGCATCAGGATCACCGCGGCGCCCGACTCGGCGACGACGTGCGCCAGGGCCGGATCATACCTTAGGGCGCTCACGTCGTTCACGAGACTGGCGCCGCGATCCAGCGCGGCGCGCGCGACGTCCGCCTTGTAGGTGTCGATCGATATTGGGATGGTCAACCGCCCTGCCAACCGCTCGAGCACGGGCTCGATGCGCCGGCGCTCCTCGTCCGCCGACACTGCCGCCGCGCCGGGACGCGTGGACTCACCGCCGACGTCGATCAGGTCGGCGCCGGCGTCCTGCATGGCGAGCGCGGCATCGACCGCCCGGCCGGGATCCAGGAACTGGCCGCCGTCGGCGAACGAATCGGGCGTGACGTTCAGGACGCCCATGAGGAGCGTCCGGACCCCGAGTACAAGCGAACCCCCGCGCGGCAGAGGAACGACGTACTGCGCGCGCAGGGGGAGTGTGGCCAGGTCGGTCGGGTCCCGCTGGTCGATCAGGTCTGCCGGTCGGTTTAGCTCGGCTTCGGCAGCGGGTTGTTCAGGTTCGGCACGAAGCCGGGGCGCGATTCTTTGCGCGGCCGGTCGTCCACGGCGCGCGGCGCTTCGGGCGTCGACGGCGGCGTCTGATCGTCCACCGCCAGTCCCGCGACGATGCGCCGGACCTGATCGCCGTCGAGCACTTCCTTCGACAGCAGGGCGTCCGCCAGCTTCTGCAGGCGCTCTTTGTATTCCTCGAGGACCGCCAGCGCGCGCTGGTAGTTGTCGGTGACGATCTTCTTGACCTCCTGGTCAATCCGGACCGCCGTGTCCTCGCTGTAGTCGCTGCGCTGCGCGATCTCGCGGCCGAGGAAGATCTGCTCTTCCTTCTTGCCGAACGTGAGCGGGCCCATGGCGTCGCTCATGCCCCACTCGCAGACCATGCTGCGCGCCATCTCGGTGGCGCGCTCGAGATCGTTGCCGGCGCCGGTCGTGATCTGGCCGAGCATGATCTCTTCGGCGATGCGGCCGCCGAGCAGGATCGCAATGCGGTCGTTCAGGTAGTCGCGCGAGTAGTTGTGCTTCTCGTCGACCGGGACCTGCTGGGTGACGCCAAGCGCCATGCCTCGCGGAATAATCGTCACCTTGTGGATCGGATCCGCGTGGGGCAACGTCACCGTCAGCACCGCGTGGCCGGCCTCGTGGATCGCCGTCACCTTCTTCTCTTCGTCGCTGATGATCATCGAGCGGCGCTCGGCGCCCATCATGACCTTGTCCTTCGCGAACTCGAAGTCGAGCATGCGAACGACCTTCTGGCTGTAGCGTGCGGCGTTGAGCGCCGCCTCGTTCACCAGGTTCGCGAGATCGGCGCCGCTGAAGCCCGCGCTCGCCCGCGCCAGCACGCTGACGTCCACGTCGTCGGACAGCGGAATCTTCTTCGTGTGGACGGCGAGAATGCCCTCGCGGCCCTTCACGTCGGGACGGTTCACGACGATGCGGCGATCGAAACGGCCCGGGCGCAGCAGCGCCGGGTCGAGGACGTCGGGGCGATTGGTCGCGGCCACGAGGATGACGCCTTCGTTCGATTCGAAGCCGTCCATCTCGACGAGCAGCTGGTTCAGCGTCTGCTCGCGCTCGTCGTGGCCGCCGCCCAGGCCCGCGCCGCGGTGGCGGCCGACGGCGTCGATCTCGTCGATGAACACGATGCACGGCGCGTTCTTCTTGCCCTGCTCGAAGAGATCGCGCACGCGGCTGGCGCCGACGCCGACGAACATCTCGACGAAGTCGGAGCCGCTGATCGAGAAGAACGGGACGTTGGCTTCACCCGCGACCGCGCGCGCGAGCAGCGTCTTGCCCGTGCCCGGAGGGCCCATCAGCAGAACGCCCTTCGGGATGCGGCCGCCGAGCTTCTGGAACTTCTGCGGCTCGCGGAGGAACTCGATGATCTCCTGCAGCTCGTCCTTCGCTTCGTCGACGCCGGCGACGTCCTTGAACGTCACCTTCTTCTGCGTGCTCGACGACAGCTTCGCCTTGCTCTTGCCGAACGACAGCGCCTTGTTGCCGCCGCTCTGCATCTGGCGCATGAAGAAGATCCAGAAGCCGATCAGGAGCAGGATCGGCGCCCACGAATAGAGCAGCGTGGCCCACGGGCTCGTCGTCGGATCCTTGGCGGTGACGACCACGCCCTTGTCGATGAGCCGGTTCGCAAGCCCCTCGTACTGGGTGGGGGCGTGCGTGCGGAACGTGTCGTTGCTCTTCAGGGTTCCCGAGATTTCGTTGCCCGAGATCGTGGCGCTCGAGACCTGGTTGGATTCCACCTGGGTCATGAACTGGCTGAAGCTGATGGTCTGGTCGCGGGTGTTGAAGCGCGTCGAGAAATTCCAGACGAGCACCCCAACGACGACGAGCACCATCCAGAACAGCAGGCTCTTCAGAGTTGAGTTCACTTAGTGGCCTCCAAAAACGGCTCGAACTTCAAGACTACCACGGACTTCGTGGCCTCGCTCACGCGAAACGCCTCGCCCAGCGCGTGCCCCGCAACCCACGCAATCCGACCATCCGGATGGGCTACGACGGGCACCATATGACGCCGCTCGCGCGGCACCTTTCGATCGACGAACAGGTCCTGTACCTTCTTTCGGCCCGAGAGGCCCAGGACATGCAGGGCATCGCCCGGTTTCCAGGCTCGCACGACCAGCGGGCCTTCCAGCCCGGCGGCCACGGCCTGCCCTTGCGGCAGCTGCTTGACCTTCGACATCCCGCCCAGCGCCTCCAGCGTCGTCGGCCTGGCCGTCAGCCGGCCCGCGGCCTCGGGGAGGTCGATCTCGCCCGGAATCTCCAGGAGATACGTCCACGAGCGTCCCGTGCGCTTCGCCGGACGAGACTCCCTGATAGATAAGACCCTTCCGCCGCTGGAAAGTTCCAACAGGCGTTGGCCGAGCTGCAGCCTGGTCGGCTGGCCCGACGCGGCCATCCGGAGAATCTCCGCCACGTGCGCGGCGGACGGGCCGCGGCCGGCGAAGCGCTTCAAGGCCCCGCGCACGACGCGCTGCCGAATCGCGAGGGGCTGCGCCGAGAGCGCCGGAACACTGAGGTCGATGCCGTCGCCGACACTCGTTTGGATGCCGGGCGCGACCTCCCGGGCGATTTCGCTCAACGCGCTCTCGTCCGCTCGCGCGAGATCAGCGCCGCGCGCGAGGACGTCGATGACGCCATCGCCGAATCGCCCCGTGATTTCAGGCAGGAGGGCGTGGCGAATCCAGTTCCGGGTCAGCGCGCGATCTGCGTTCGTCGAGTCCTCAACCCAGCGCCTGCCGTGCACGTTGAGCCAGCCGGCCAGCTCGACACGGCGGAGATCGATGAGCGGTCGGGTGATCGCGCCGCGACGTGGCGGGATACCGGCAAGGCCTTTCGTGCCGGCCCCTCGAAACACACGCATCAGGACCGTCTCCGCCTGGTCGTCGCGTGTGTGGCCGGTGGCGACGGCGTCGGCCGAGGCGCGCGCGCGGACGCGATCGAAGAAGGCGTATCGCGCTTCGCGTCCCGCCTCTTCGATTGATTGTCCATGCGCCTTCGCGAGCCGGGCGACGTCGACGGCTTCTACGTCGAAGGTCACACCGAGCTCTGCGGCGAGATCCCGGCAGAACGCCGCGTCCCTGGCAGACTCGGCGCCGCGAAGGCTGTGGTCGAGATGTGCGATGCCGGTCAGGCGGAGCGCGCCAGCGTCAGACAGCTCGCGCAGGATCCACGCGAGCGCGACCGAATCGGACCCCCCGGAGACGGCTGCGACAACGCGCGCGCCGGTTTCGAACAGCTGACGCCGTCGAATACCCGCCAGGACGCGCGCGGCGAGGGAAGTCATAAGTGCGGGCCGGCTCGCGGTGGCTCGCCGGCATGGACCGCGCTCACGCGCGGCAGGGCCGGCGCGTGGCGCCGGCACGGGCCCTCGCTTCGCTCGGGCGGGGCCGCGCGTCGCGCGGCAAAGATTGGTGCCGGTGCAGGGACTTGAACCCCGGACTCCGCGGATATGAGCCGCGTGCTCTAACCAACTGAGCTACACCGGCGGGAACTTTCAATCTTAACAGGGAAATGGCTCAGCGAGCCACGGTGCCGGAGACGGGTTCCGGCGTTGACGGGCGATCGACGGCCGCTGGCCGCACCGGGCTCAAGAACGGATCGGCGAGCATCCACGGCAACGTGAGGTGCTTGCGGTCGGAGAGCTCCGCCAGGCCGAACTTGAGGCCTTCGTGGCCGGCGGCGGGGTGATCCACGTAGGTGCCAAAGAGCCGGTCCCACCAGGAGAACACATTCGCGAAGTTCGAATTGCCTTCGCGGGGGTCCTGCGAATGGTGAATCCGGTGCATATCCGGGGTCACGACCACGAGGCGCATCGCGTGTTCGAGCGAGGCTGGAATGCGCAGGTTGGCGTGCTCGACGAAGTCCAGCGTCAGCGCCAGGACCTGCGAGAGCAGGACCGCGGCGGGCGGCGCTCCGAGCGCGAAGATGACACCCGACAGAATCGCCGTCGAGTACACCGCCTCGAAGGGGTGGAACCGCAATCCGGTCGAGAAGTCGCAGTCGAGGTCGGAGTGATGCGCGCGATGCACTCGCCACAACACCGGCACACGATGGAGCACGTAGTGCTGGGCGTAAGCCGCCAGGTCGAGGGCGGGGACTGTCAGCGCGAACGCGATCCAGGCCGGCCAGTGCACCACGTTGAAGAGGCCGAAGCCGTGGTCCCGGCAGAAAGCGGCCCAGGTGACTCCGAAGAGAGGGAAAAGGGCCCGCACCAGGACGCCTCCGATGATCTGGAGGCCGAAGTTGCCGAACCAGCGCAATCCCGTGGACTCACCGAATGGCCGGCGAGGCAGCGCCCACTCGAGCAGCGCCACCACGAGGATGCCGCCGAAATAGGCGGCTGTGTGGATCGTGGACGTGGACACGTTCGATTCACATGCGGCCGGCGAGGCGTCCCGACGACGCCCCGCCCTGTCCGCATCGCTCGTGTTCCCTACTTCGAGCCCCGGCGCGCCCTCAGCATGAGGACGCCACCGGCCAGCAGCGCGACACCGGCCGAAATCGAGTTCGGGCTGATCTCAGGCGCCGGCGACACCGCCGCTAGAACGTTGGAGCTCAGTGCGTGAACCGCGAGCATTGCCGCCGCGGCGACACCGAGCCCTCGAGCGAACCGTCGCATACCAGCCTCCAGTCGTGTTTACTTCGAACCCCGGCGCGCCCTCAACATGAGGACGCCACCGGCCAGCAGCGCGAGACCCGCCGAAATCGACGTCGGACTGATTTCGGGCGCCGCCTGCCCTCCAGACGCCAGGACGTTCGAACCCAGCGCATGGACCGCCAACATCAATGCCGCGCAGGCACTGAGCACTTGACCGAGCCTTCGCATCGCTCCTCCAGTCGAGTCCTACTTCGAACCCCGGCGCGCCCTCAGCATGAGGACGCCACCGGCCAGCAGCGCGACACCGGCCGAGATCGACATCGGACTAATCTCTGGCGCCACCGCCGGCGGCGGATCGGACGCCAGCACGTTCGACGCCAGCGCGTGTACCGCCAACATCACGGCCGCGCAGGCACTGAGCACTTGACCCAATCTCCGCATTGCCTCCTCCGTTCGTGTCCTACTTCCCACCACGCCGCGCCCTCAGGATGAGGACGCCACCGGCCAGCAGCGCGAGACCCGAGGAGATCGACCCCGGACTGATCTCGGGTGTCACCGCCGTTGACGCCAGAGCGTTGGAACCCAAGGTGTGGACGGCCAGCATCACCACCGCGCCCCAGCTGAGCCACTGTCCGAACCTTCGCATGCCGCTCCTCCTTTGAAAGACCTTCACGCCCACATCGACCATCGACCCGTCGTCAGCACGTAGCATGCAATCAACCCGTTGGTGGTGGCGTGAGCCAGCACCGCATCGCCAAGCGCACGGCGCTGGTAGAGGGCGATCGCGAACGCCATGCCCGCAATCGTGCCGGCAAGCCAGAACCCACCGTGCAGCGCCCCGAACAGCAGCGACGAGATGACAAACGACGACCAGGAGAACAAACCCAGGG
>JBKPSY010000229.1:0-30614 GCA_046735235.1 Acidobacteriota bacterium
CGTGAAACGCTCGCTCGAGATTCGCGGCGATCAGGCGACGGGCTGGGCTACCGCGTGGCGGATCAACTTGTGGGCGCGGCTCGGCGAGGGTAACCATGCGTTCGACATCCTGAAGTTCCTGCTCGGCCCCGAACGTACTTACCCCAACCTGTTTGACGCGCACCCGCCGTTTCAGATCGACGGCAACTTCGGCGGCACGTCGGCAATCGCCGAGATGCTGCTGCAGTGCGACGAGGGAGAGATTCGACTGTTACCGGCGCTTCCAGTGGCGTGGCCGGACGGTCACGTCACGGGCTTGAGAGCGCGCGGCGGGTTCGAGGTCGATCTGGCGTGGCAGCATGGCGCGCTCGAGCGCGCGACCATTCGGTCGTTGCTCGGACAGCCGCTGCGGGTGCGCCGAGGCAACACGCTGCGCACCTTCGAGACCAGGCGCGATGCCACGCTCACGCTGTTCGGCGATGACCTGCACCCCGATCCCGCGCGCTAAGCCCCGCCGTCGGGACTGAGATCGTGGCAAGAACCGCGTGGCTTGCGCTCGCCCTGTTCTCGGCCGGATGGCTCGATCCGCAGCACCACGCGGCCGCTCGAGCTGGCTCTGGCGTTGCGATCCTTCAAGTCGACACCGACCGCCATCTGGGCACGATCGACCAGAAGATCTATGGCCAGTTCCTCGAGCACATCAACCACTCGGTGGTGGACGGTCTGTTCGCAGAACAGATCCGCGGCGCTGGCTTCGAGGGCCGCGACTTCGAGACGTACTGGACACCATTTGGCGCCCCGGATGCGGTGCGAGTCGTCGAGACTCGGTTCGAGCGTGGCGCGAAGAGCCTGCGGATTGCCGCGGGCCGCCAGTCATCGGGAGTCAGGCAAGGACGCGTGTTCCTGGAGTCCGGCCGGAGCTACGCCGGATCGATCTGGATAAAGATCGAGTCCGGCGAGCCACGTGTGTCATTGCGTGTGCTGGCGGCCGACGGAAATGTGCTGGCGGATCTTCCGCTTCGGACGCGCGGATCGGCCTGGCAGGTCGCGCCCTTCGCGTTCGTGAGCGCGCGAACCGACCGCGACGCGGTGGTCGAGATCGCCGCCGTCGGCCGCGGCGCTGTGCTCGTCGACTTCGTGTCGATGATGCGCGCGGACGTGCGCACGAGCGGCATGCTGCGTCCGGATCTCCTCGAGGCGGTTCGGGGGCTTGCGCCCGCCTTCATCCGCTGGCCGGGTGGCTCGTTCGCCTCCAGCTACAGATGGCAGGACGGCATTGGCCCGCTGGCCTCGCGGGTGTACCACCCCAACGTCATATGGGGCGGCTACTCCGACTACTACGGCTTTGGCACCGACGAGTACCTGGAGCTGACGCGCCAACTGGGCGCGGAGCCGCTGATCGTGCTGCCGGCGCCGGACGACAGCCCGGCATCGGTCGAGTACGCGATGAACTGGGTGCATTACGTCAACGACCCGCCCACGACCACGTGGGGCCACATGCGCGCGCGCAACGGACATGTCGAGCCGTACCGTGTTCGTTACTTCCAGATCGACAACGAGCCGATGAACAACGGCTTCACGCCCGAGCGCTACGCGGCCATCGTGAATCTCTACGGAAGCCGGTTGCGGCAGATCGCGCCCGAGGCCGTGATCATCGCCTGCGGTCAGAAGCGATCGAACGACATGGCGTGGAGCGAGAAGGTCATCGACCTCGCCGGGACGAGCTTCGACGTCCTCGGCGTCCACAACTACGAGTACGAGAGCGATCTCTTCGAGTCCGGCGTCCGCCGCATCCGCGATTCTCTATTGAAGCTGCGCGATTACGTGCGCGCGTCGGCCCACCCGGGCATCAGGCTGGCCGTGCTCGAATGGAACCTGAGCCGAACCTACGACTGGCGCGCTGGCCTGCACGCCGCCGGCAGCCTCATCCTGTACGAGTCCCTGACCCCGGAATTGACGATGACCTGCCCGGCGCTGCTGATGCGGAACACGACCGACGACCCGACGTGGACCGCCTTCATCTATCACGATCACGTCTCGTGGTTTCCTGGCGGCGGCTACGTGGTCGAAAAACTCTTCCGCGAGCACTTTGCCGAGACGTATCTCGCGTCGACCTCGGGCACGTTCCACGACGTCGGCAACCGCGCGAGCTTCTTCGCCGACATATCCCAGATGAAGCCCGAGGGCTGGCAACCCGGGACGGTGGACGCCATCGCGACGGCTTCTGCCGACGGCCGGCGACTCGTGATCAAGGCGGTGAACTACAGTGCCGGCGCGAACACCCTGCTCGTGCATTTGCAGGGCTCGCGCGTTCCGGCGGCGGCAACGGTCCATGTGTACACGGTGACCGCCGGCCTTCGCGACGCGGCATCACTGGAAGAGCCCGATCGTATAAGGCCGGTAGAGCATGTGCTCGGGTACAGTCCAGACTTGACGGTCGATCTACACCCCTACACGGTCGCCGTCATCGAGATCTCGACGAGATAGTCGGATGATTCGAGACCCGCTCCCTGATCGATCCATGCCACGGGCTCAGGCGCGGCAAGGCCCGAATCGCGATCTCCTTCCTCGAGGAGCAGCGAGCCAGGCAGCCCCCGGATCTCATCGATGACCAGTGGGATCACCGGGGCAGCGACGGCGACATTTTCATGGCCATCGCGCCGAGTAAGTAGCCATCGTCCGGACGCTGGACTACGCTTATCCGGCGTCACGGGCTACGAAGCCACCATCGATGAGTTCCTCGCGGCTGTCAAACCCGGACTGCTAGACAGCTTGAGGCAGTTTCTCTCTCACCATCGAGTGGAATGGGGAATAAGTTCGCTGCATCCGGGCTTCGAGCGCGGCCCGTCCGGTCGCCGGTGCTGCCGCAATCCGCGCTCGCAGCTTGTTCCGCTTTTTCAGCCGATGTTGACGCAGATGTATGTCGGTGGGGTGATGGCTTGCACTCATGATCCTGATCCTCCGAGCAAGGCTATCTCGCCGATGTCCCTGTCAACTGTTCACAACGGTACACTGAACCAACCATACCTCTTCCACAACCGCCTGCAGCGAGACACGGTTCGACGGCTTGCGCGCCCTCTTGGTAGCGCGCTTCCTTAGTATTCGCGCGCGAAGCCGGGAGGGCGGCTCCCAGCATCGGCGCCAGATCCCTCGCGATTCGATTCCAAGCCTGTCCCCTTGCGGGGGTCAGGATGAACCTCTGCCGTGTATTACCTGGCCTGCTAGTTAGGCGCTCTGATCGTCTGAACCTGCCAGTGGACGCCGGGCCGAACTGGCGGATTCCGCGCTGCGCATCGGCGCACGCCATGCGCGCCCACACGCAGTGTGCGACGGGCAGGGCGGGACCCAGCCGTGATTGAGGATCCGCGCGGCCGCGCATCGGATTGAGCAAATCCGACCACGGACGTGCGCACGACCTGTACGCAGGGCGGCGATCGGGATCGGTACCGTTCTTGCCCTAGACGCCCCCGACGACGATAGGCCAGCGGAACCTTCGAGATGGCTGATCGGAACGAAGAGTGCGGAGGACGACATGGATGATTTCGACATCGCCCCAGACAAGATCGGTGAGTCCGGGCAGCGCCTGGCAGATCGCGCTCTGAAGGAAGCCCGCCGGCGAGGACACGCCGGCGTCGGTAACGAACATCTGCTGGTCGCCTTCGCGCAGTCGGAATGGGACCTGTTCTCGCAGCTGATGCGGGATCTCGATCTGAATCCTCACACGATTCTCCACGCTGCAGAGACGGAGCTGATGCGTCAGCCAGCGCACAATGCACGCGAGTTGCGCGTCACCCCAGCGTCGAAGCTGGTCTTCAAGCTCGCGCATCACTATGCGACGCGCGCCGGAGAGCAGCCGCTCGAATCGACGGACGTGTTTGCCGCGCTCTTCGAGGACAGAGAGGGGGTGCCCGCCGCTATCATGCGGAGAGCTGGTGCCGATCCGGAATGGCTCGTGTCGCGCATCAGGGCCCGTGTCCGCGACATCGAGCGCGACGAAGAGCAGCTGAAGAAGCAGTTTGAGCTGCCGCCGTTCCTCAAGCAATACGCGACGAATCTGAATCTTCTCGCCCGGCAGGACAAGCTGCCTCCGGTCTTCGGGCGCATCGACGTGATTCAGCAGGCGGTTGAAATCCTCAGCCACCGCGAGCGCTCCAACTCGGTAATGCTGATCGGCGAGCCTGGCGTCGGCAAGACCGCGATCGCCGAGGGTCTCGCCCGACGCATTGAATTCGACGCCGAAACGGTCCCGGCGCGGCTGCGCGACTGCCAGATCGTCAGTCTCCCATTGAACAACCTCGTCGCGGGCACGATGCTACGCGGCATGTTCGAGGATCGTATTCAGAACGTGCTTCGTGAGCTGAAGGAACGGCCGAACCTGATCCTCTTCATCGACGAGGCGCACATGCTCATCGGCGCCGGATCGGCGCTCGGCGCACCGGCCGACGCCGCGAACGTGCTGAAAGGCGCGCTCGCGCGCGGCGAGGTCCGCATCATCGGCGCTACGACGCTCAGTGAATACCAGGAGTTCACCCAGGCTGACGAGGCGCTGGCGCGCCGGTTTCGCACCGTGTTCGTCGCCGAGCCCTCCATCGACGAGTCCCGTCGGATCTTGCAGCACGTGCGGCCACGCCTCGAACGCAATTACGGCGTCCGGGTGGACGACGATGCGATCGAAACGGCGCTGCAGATGTCGCCACGGTATCAGCGGCACCTCCGCCTGCCGGACAAGGCGATCGGCTGGCTCGACACGGCGTCGGTGCGCGCGGAGATCGATCGCCGACCGGAGGTTCGCTCGAGCGACGTGATTGCCGTCATCTCACAGACGGCGCGAATCCCCGAGGATATGGTGTTCCGCGACGTGAACGACCGGTTCCGGGACATCGAGGCCAAGCTGGCGCAGCGCATCGTCGGCCAGTGCCAGGGTGTGCGCGCAGTCGCCGAGCGTCTGATGCTCAACAAGGGCCCACTGAAGGACGGTTTCGATCGGCCCGACGGCGTGCTGCTCTTCCTTGGCCCTACCGGCGTCGGCAAGACCGAACTGGCCAAGGCCGCGGCGGAGTATCTGTTCGGCGACGAGAAGAAGATGATCCGCATCGACATGTCCGAATACCAGGACGGCGTCGGCTCGGTAGAGAAGCTGATTGGCATGCCCCGAGGCATCGTCGGATCGGAGCGCGGGGGACTCCTGACGAATCAGCTGCGTGACAATCCGTACTCGGTGATCCTGCTGGACGAGATCGAGAAGGCGAGTCCGTCGATTTTGAACCTGTTCCTGCAGGCGTTCGACGAAGGCTGGATCACCGACGGCCGCGGCAAGCGCGTCTACCTGAGCGACGCCATCGTCATCATGACGTCGAACTTGGGTGCCGAGCATTTTCGCAAGCTGGCAAGCCCGTTCGGGTTCCGGACGGCCACCAACAGCGTGCACGACATCGAGTGCGAGGTGAGGCGCGAGCTGGAGCGTCGATTCTCACCCGAATTCCGCAACCGCATCGACGAGGTGGTTCTGTTCACGCCGCTCACGCGCGACGAGGCCCGCCAAATCGCGCAGCATCACCTCGGGAAGATCGGGGACACGGTCCGTGGGCGCCACAAGACGATGACCGTGGATCCCGAGGCGCTCGAGGCCCTTGTGGAAGAGGGGCACAGTCTGGCGTATGGCGCGCGCTTCCTGAAGCGCGTGATCGAAGAGCGCATCAAGATGCCCATGAGCCGGCGGTGGAACGAAGGCGGGCACTTCCACTTCAAGGCGGAGGACGGCCACGTGGTGCTCGAGACTGGCGGGCCGCACCTGGTGCCCGTCCTGGCATACGGGACCTAGCGCGATCAGGAGCGTAGGTTCCGCAGCGCGGGCCACGAGCTACAGCGACCGGCAGATGTCCGGCGCCGCCTCGTGGCCCGCGGTACTCGCCGCCACCGGCCGATCTCAAGCTTTGACAGCCGCAAGCCCCGCCTCCAGAATTTCCTGTGAGAGCGCACGATCGTCGACAGCGCGAGCCATGACCATGGTGCCGACCAACGTGGCATAGGTGCTGAGGGCCTTCTGTCTTCGTGCCGCTTTCGATTTGCCTGCCACCATCGTTATCAGCAGATCGACAGCGCCGCGCACGTAATTGGTGACGCTCCGCCGCACGGCCGGACCTTGTCGCGAGACATCCGGTCCCAGCGCGGCCAGCAGACACCCCGCGCCAGGATTGTCGCGATGTCTGCTCGTCAGGTAGGCGGCGGCGACCGCCGACAGGGGATCCCCTGGGGCACGCTGCGCCACCTGGCTCAGGGCCTCGAGCGAGCGCATCAGGGCGCAGGAAGACGCTTCCGCGATCAGGTCCTCCTTCGACGAAAAGTGTCCGTAGAACCCCCCATGCGTGAGGCCCGCCTCCTTCATCAGGTCCGCAACGCCGATCCCTTCGAAGCCGCGCTCACGAAACAGCTGGGCGGCGGTCTCGACGATCCGGTCACGGTTCCGCGCGGCCTGGTCTCTGCTCACTTTCATCCCAATCTCCCAATGTTTTCGACCCCTTGACAGTATACATGATGAGCGTCATATAATCACTCCAATGATGACGACCATCATTTATTCCACGGGAGAACGACATGTCTGAGTTCACCGGAAAGATCGCCCTGGTGACGGGTGCCTCGTCGGGGATCGGCGAGGCCACGGCGGAGCGGCTCGTGGCGGCAGGCTACAGGGTGTTCGGCACCAGCAGACGCGGTGCGCCAGCGGGGCCGCGTGCCTTCGAGGTGCTTCCCCTCGATGTGACCAGCGACGCCTCGGTTGATGCCGCCGTCGCCGACGTGATTCGGCTGGCCGGCCGCATCGACGTGCTCGTGAACAACGCCGGCTTCAGCATTGCCCCCGCCGGAGCGGAAGAGAGCTCGCTCGAGCAGGCGCGGTCGATCTTCGATACGAACTTCTTCGGGACCGTCCGGATGACACGCGCGGTGGTGCCCCATATGCGACGTCAGGGCAGCGGCCGCATCATCAACATCGGCTCGGTCCTCGGGTTCCTGCCGGCGCCGTACATGGCGCTCTACGCTGCCAGCAAGCATGCCATCGAGGGATATTCGGAATCGCTCGACCACGAGCTGCGCACCAGGGGCATCCGCGTCTCGGTAATCGAGCCGGGATACACGAAGACGCAGTTTGACGCCAACTTGCTCGAAGCTGACTCGAAGCTCGACGAGTACCGCGAGGCTCGCGCCGCCGTGCGCGGGAGGGTGCAGGAGGCCATCGCGGCCGCAGAGGGGCCGGAGATCGTCGCGGAGGTGGTGCTGCGAGCCGTGGCGGCGGCTCGCCCGAAGCTTCGGTACACGGCCGGCCGCGGGGCCAGCCGTCTTCACTGGCTTCGCCGATTAGCGCCCGCTGGCCTCATGGACGCCGGGATTCGCAAGAACCTGCGGCTCGAAGCCCTGAGAGAGTCGCTGCCGCCGCGCTTCGCCATGCAGAAATAGTGGCTTTCGCGATCAGTGAACCGCGGCACACTCCGTTGAGACGGCCGTGACGTGGGGTCGGAAGATCGACTCGACGGCGGACGTGATGAAGAGCCTGCCCGCGAGAAGAAACATCATTCGGAAGCCGATCTCTATCGTGCGCGGGTCCAGCGGACCGCCTTCGGCCGCTGCGCCGAGGAGCAAAGCCCGACGGAACTCGCTGAAGTGTTTCCCGCCACGGACCAGGACAGCCCCGTCGTTACGAAGAACGATCAGCTCGTAGACGCTCGAGCGGGTGGTGACGACGAGCGTTTCTCGCTCGACACATGAATCGATGTGAATAGACATTGCCATACCCCCTCAGCACGTACGGTTATCGCATCCCGCGATTCGCGTGGCCGCGTCGCATTGCGCGCGATCGGTGACGCGACACCATTCGCCTCCGACGACGTCGCCCAGAAACCACAGCGCGGGGTCCGTCCAGCAGAACAGGTCGATCTCGTCCGTCGTGAGATCGCCACCGCGAAGGAGTTCGGCGACGGTCTGCATCGGGTCGATCGCAAGCCGGACGCGCAGGTCCTCGTCGGTCAGCAGCTTTTCAACGACCCGTCCCACGCTCGCTCGTGACATGACGTCGCCTCCCGCCGTACCCAAAGGCAACATCCACGCCAGGTTGTGCGGGCAGGACCACCGGAATTCAGGCCTGATTCTCGGTCGCGGGCGGGGCGGCGCAGGGGGCGATCGCGCGCTGACGCACACCCCGCTCGATCACACACGCCATCAATGTGACAGGGTCTGCGAGCCTCTAGAGCTGCTCCGGAATCACAAACGGCTCGCGATAGCCGCGGTCCGCGCCATAGAGAAGCCTGTTTGCCTCTTCGTCGTCGATGACGCGCTCAGTGTGCGGGTCGAATCTCAGCGAACGGCCGAGCCGGTGAGAGGTGTTCGCCAGGTGCACGAGCGCGCACGAGACGTGGCCCTCGTCGATTGGTGCGCGCAACTCGGCGGCGTTTCGGCTCCTGACACAGTTGATGAAGTTCGCGAAGTGATCGTTGCCGGACTCGCCGTGCGGCCCAGCGGACTGATCCGTGCCGAGCCAGCTCTCGTAACTGAACGAGTCCTCGTTGCCAGCGGCGAGATAGCCTTTCGATCCGTAGAAGATGCTGCCGATCGAATTGTGGCGGCTGAACAACCCACGCCCGAGACCCGCCTCGTTGTTCGAGATCCAATGGCGCACTTCCATCTCCAGCATCTTCGGAGGGCCGGCCGGCTGGTCGAACATGAACCCGCAGGCCAGCGTGTTCGGGGTCTCCTGGTCGTCGTCGAACATGATATGCCCGCCCACGGCGGACACTCGGTTCGGACAGCGTAGGCCGAGGCCCCAGCGCGCAGCATCGATCTGATGGACGCCCTGGTTGCCGAGATCGCCGTTGCCGGTATCCCAAATCCAGTGCCAGTTGTAGTGGAAGCGGTTCTTCGTAAATGGCTTCAGCGGGGCGGGACCCGTCCACAGGTTGTAGTCGACGCCTGACGGGACCGCTTCCACCGTCGCGCGTCCGATGGTGTCACGCCGTTTGATGCACAATCCGCGAGCCATATAGACGTCGCCGAACGTGCCGCCGCGCACGTGCCCGACAGCCGCGATCATCGCCGGCGCCGAACGGCTCTGCGTGCCGTGCTGCACGATGCGCTGGTACTTGCGGGCGGCGCTGACGAGCTGTTGGCCCTCCCACAGGTTGTGGGAGCACGGCTTCTCCACGTAGACGTCCTTGCCGGCCTGGCACGCCCAGATCGCCATGAGCGCGTGCCAGTGGTTCGGGGTGGCGATCGAGATGGCATCGATCGATCGATCCTCGAGCAGCCGTCGGACGTCGGTGAACGTCGCCGGGCTGCCGGGGACCTGCCCGCGTCGCTTCTGCAGGAGCGACTCGTCGACGTCACACAGCGCGGCGATTTCGACGTTCCGCAGGCCGGCAAAGGCGTCGATGTGATCCTTGCCGCGTCCGTGCAGGCCGCACACGCCGATGCGCACGCGATCGTTGGCGCCGCGCACGCGCTCCGGGCGCGGGTTGATGGCCAGGCTCGACAGTGCGCCGGCGCCGGTGACGGAGATGGCACTCTTGAGGAAGTCTCGACGGGTCGCATCGTGTGTAGCCATGGCTCCTACTCTTCAGCCGCGAAGCGGCGGTACTTGTCGGGGATGCCCGCCTGAACGGGATCGCCGTGGTGAATGACCACGCGATACCGGAGGACGAGCGAGCTGCCGGCGGGAATGGTGTAGACGCCGCTTTCTCTGCGGTTGTGCGTGAAATAGCTGATGCCGAACGGATTGGCTGCGAGCAAACCGTACGCCCGCGCATGCCAGTAAGTCGGAGCACTGAGGTTGCCTGGATGATCGAGAACGGCCACGCCGACCTCCTCGTCACCGACACGGCCGTAGTAGTCGACCCACGTCGACTGCCTTCCCCAGATGTGTTTCTCGCCCGTCGCGTTGGCCGCGTTCACCATGTGGCCCGGGGGCGAATCCAATGCCTTCACCACACGAATCGCAAAGGTGCCTTCCTTGGTGTCGCCCATCACCAACGGGCGGTCCGTCGCGAGGATTGAGAACCGGCAGTCGATGGTCCTGGTGTCGTCGTCGCCGCTGAATTGATACCGCTGTATTTCGCGTCCGAGGATTCCACTGGGCGCAACTAGATCGAATGTCGCCTGCACGATCCCGACATCACCGGTGCTGCGCGCCTCATCGAGGCTGCGAAGCACCGTGCGCCCAAACGTCGACACGGGATGGTCGCTCCATTTCGGGTAGGCCGCCTCACCCCAGAAGTCGAATCCGTCGATGTCGCCGTGGCCGAAGTACATCGGCCGTTGATGAGGCTCGTCGCGATCCTCGCCGGGAATGTTCTCAACGACGGGGAAGCCGCGCGTTACGACGGTGCCGCGTGCGGTTCGAAGCGGATGGAAGTATGGCTTGGCCGTCGAGCTGTCGAAGAAGAACGTCGTGAAGGGACGGCCGCCAATGGCGACCTCGACGGAGCGCTCGTGCGCCGCGACGTCAACGCTCTGCGATGAAGGGCGGCCCAGCGGGGCGCCGTGCGAGCCGGCACCGGTCCCGATGGGTTGTGCGGCGACGACCGTGACCCACAGGACGCTTGCGAGCGGCAACAGCATGACCACCTCAGGCGGCCACCCGAAGCGCCGGTCGTCTCCCGGGCGCTCCGAGTCGGATGACCGACGGCCGAGGGCACTGCAGCGCACGGCCGATCGCATTCCGTGTGTCGACGACGCTGCGGCCATGCTCGACGACCATGGCGTAATCGAACCCGCTGTGATCGGTGGTGACGACGACGCAGTCGAACGAGGCGAGAACGGCAGGGGAGAGGCCGATTCCTTCCAGCGCCCGTGGTCCATGCCAGGAGTCCGCGGTCAGGAACGGGACGTGCGGATCGCTGTACTCGACCTCCGCACCATGCTCGTGGAGCAGCTTCATCACGTCGAGCGCCGGCGACTCGCGGACGTCATCGATGTCGCGCTTGTAGGCGACGCCGAGCACCAGCACGCGCGACCCGTTCACCGCTTTGCGCTGTTGGTTGAGCGCGGCGGTGATCTTCGAGAGGACGTACTCCGGCATGTGGCCGTTGATCTCGCCGGCGAGCTCGATGAAGCGGGCGTCGAAGCCGCTCTGCTTGGCCTTCCAGCTCAGATAGAACGGATCGATCGGGATGCAGTGACCGCCCAGACCCGGGCCCGGATAGAACGGCATGAAGCCGAACGGCTTGGTCGCCGCCGCGTCGACGACTTCCCAGACATCGATGCCAAGGGTGTCGCACATCATCGCGATTTCGTTGACGAGGCCGATGTTCACGGCGCGGAAGGTGTTTTCGAGCAGCTTCACCATTTCCGCGGCCTGCGTCGATCCCACGGTAACCACGCGCGCAATCGCGCGTTCGTAGAGCATCTGCGCGAGCTCCGCGCAGTCGGGCGTCGTCCCTCCCACCACCTTGGGCACGTTGTGCGTGTTGAACGTCGGATTCCCCGGGTCCACGCGCTCGGGCGAGAACGCCAGAAAGAAGTCGCGACCCGCTTTCAGGCCGCCGGCCTCGAGAAGCGGCCGCGCCAGCTCTTCGGTCGTCCCCGGATACGTCGTCGACTCGAGGATCACGAGCATGCCGGGGTGGAGATAGCGCGCCACCTCCGTGACGGCGGCGACCATGTACGAGACGTCGGGATCCTTGGTCTTCCGCAGGGGCGTCGGCACGCAGATGTTCACGGTGTCGAGCCTCGCGATCTCCGAGAAGTCGGTCGTCGCCTGCAGCCGGCCGGCGGCGACAAGCCTCGCGACGTCGTCCGCGGCCACGTCAGGGATGTAGGAGTCCCCCGCGTTGATCGCGTCGACCTTTCGCTGGTCGATGTCGAGGCCCACCACGTCATAGCCGGCGTTGGCGAACTCCACCGCGAGCGGCAGCCCGACATACCCGAGGCCGATCACGCCGGTCCGCAAGGTCGAGGATTCGATGCGCCGCTTCAGCGCAGCCGCGATTGGTCGTAGGGTCATGACTAAGCCTCAGAACTCGAAGATGAACTTGCCGCGGAACGTGCGGCCTACGCTGTTGTAGAAGTGATCGAAATCACTGGCGGCCAGGTTGTTCTGGAAGTCACGCGGGTTGTCGTGGTCGGTGATGTTGAATACCTTCACGCCCACCGTCGTGTGGTGCTTCTTGAAGAGGAACCGTTTCGTCACCTGCGCGTCGAGCGACACGAAGGTCGGATACCGGCCCGCCTCGTTCCGCGCCCCGACGTAGTTGCGGTCCTCGTCGATGAGCGAGTACGGGAATCCCGTGCGGACGTCGAGCGCCGGGAAGACGGTGATCTGACGCGGCAGCGAGAGGTTGCTCCAGAACAGCCACCGATTCGGCGCGTCCCAGGGGAGCGGGCCGCGCTCGTTCGGCCGGATGATGGGGTTCTGAATCGCCCCGTAGAAGCTGTTGTAGTCGTTGAGGTCTCCGATGGCCGACGAGCGTGTATATGAGCCGACCACCTGGTCCTGTCCGTGGAACTGATAGCGCGCCGTGACCTGTCCCTCGCGGTACCTGGAGTGGCCAGCCGTGCGAAGGACGATGGACGAGGACGAGACGTCCAGGATCGGTTCGAAGTCCGTGTGGCGCTGCTGGGCGCTGAGGCGGAGGAAGAAGTTCTTCACCACCTCGCGGTCGAGTTCGGCCGTCACGTTGACGCTGCGAGGCGTCTGGATGCCGGAGCCCGTGGTGTTCCGCAGCGTCGCGATGCCGACCGGCGTGATGCCGTCGGCGTCAAACTGCGTGATCGTGCGCGACTGGAGCTGGTCGAAGACGGCCACGTTCAACGGGAGCGGCGTGTAGAAGAGTCCGGCCCCGCCCCGCAGCATCGTGCGGCCGTCGTTGGTCAGCGACGCGGTGAACGAACCGCGCGGCGCGACGTCCACATCACCGGTGAACGAGTCGTAGTCGTTGCGCACGCCATAGACGACTGTCACTCGAGGCGACACGGTCCACGTGTCCTGCGCAAATCCTTTGATCTCTCCGCGGTCCAGATCGACCTTGCCCGTGCCGTTGAACGTTGTCAGGGAGCTCAACGTGCGATCGTCGCGGACGATCTCCACGGGCCCGTTGGTGCTGGTGCCGCCGACGGTTTCGTACCTGGCGCCGCCGCCCAGCTTGATCAGATGCGCGGGACCGAGCGGCGTGAAGGTATAGGTTGTCAGCCAGTCGGCACGATGGCTGTTGCCCTCGGTCGAATTGAAGTAGCTCCCCGTGTTCTGTTCGGGCGCGAACACCATGGCGTTGTGCCCGACGGCGGGGTAGATCGTCACATCGAAGCTTTTCAGGCTGAACGTGTTCTCGAGCACGCCGTGGGTGCCGACCAGGAGTTGATCCGAGACGGTGCTGAAGATCCCGTGCTTCTTCACGTTGGGTGTCACCGGCTGGGGGTTGAACGGCGTGAGCCCCGCATACGTCGTCTTGGCCGGGGCGAGCAAAGCGGAGCCGGTGAAGTGATGGTTGGACGACAGCGTCCAGTCCACGCGGGAGTACGATTCGAGCGACTCGTTTTTCGTATCGCTTTCGAGCGGTGGCAGATCGAACACGCGGCTCTGGGTGTACTCGAGCTGCGTGGACTGCAGCAGGTTGACGCCGCGGCCGAGTGGCCCGCCCACCGTCACGCGCGGGGTCCACGATTCGAGACCATGGATCCCGCCGTCGCGAATGCGCGGCCGCGGCTCGAGGTCGTTGACCGTCGCGTGCCACTTGGTGCCGCCCGCCTGGGTGTCGACGATCGTGACCGCGCCGGTGGACATGCCGTATTCCGGTGCGAACGCCGCTTCGTGGACCTCGACCGAGCTCACCGCGTCGATGGGCACGGCAACGGCGTCGTCGCCGGTCACCGGGTCGGTGCCGTCGGCGTTGTTGAACTTGTAGGCGCTCTGATTGCTGCGCGCGCCGCCGATGTTGAGCAGGCCGTCCGGTCCGCGCACGACGCCGGGAATCAGGGGCAGCGCGTCCTGGAAGCGGTCGCTCGCGAGGGGCGCCACCTGCATCTTCGCCGCGGTGAACGTCTCCACGTGCGCGGTCATCGGGCTGTCGGTCGGCTCGGCCTTGGCCGTGACCTTCACGTCTTCGTGGAGCACGTCGGCATCGAGTCGCAGCGCGACGTCCACCGAGCTGCTCGGCGCGACCACCACCGCTTTGTTCGCCGACTTGAAGCCCTGCATGTCGGCCGTAACCGTACAGGACCCGCTCGGCGCGGCGTTGAAGCGGAACTGGCCCTGATCGTCGGAGACTTCGACGCTCGGCTGCGGCGCAGTCGTGCACGTCAGGGTCACCGTCACCCCGGGCGCCGCGAATGGCTGACCGTCGGGTGAGGGCAGCGCCACGGTTCCGAACACGACGCCAGTGGGCGACTGGGCGAGTGCAGGACCGCTCATGGCGGCCAGGATCAATGCGGCGTATGAAAGTCGACGCGAGATAGTCATGGCGATGATTACGGCAAGGAGCGCGCCGTCAGACTCTGTGTGTTTTGGCCAATTTTTTCGAGGTCGCTGCGGCTCCACGCGTATGCAGACGCACACCGTCTGAAAGCACGCAGTGCGATCGCCAGCAGGCCCAGCGCAGCCCAGAAGAGGACGCGCAGCTTGCGAAGGAGTGCCAGCATCACGCCAGTCGTGGCGCCGATGGCAAGATGCGTCGCCATCAATGCGGCGCCGGCTTCGTCGATGCCCACACGCATCGGCACCATCTTGAAGACGATGACGACGCCGCGGTTGAGCAGCTCGAATGCCGCGGCGGCGGTCCACGTGGCGCGTGTGGGGCTCAGGAGCCCGAGCATCACGTAGGCTTCCGCAACTCCGAGCGCGTGGTAGGCGACCTGGAGTGCGGCGACCGTCGTGGCTCGCATCGGCTCCTGGACGACGAATCGCCGGACCGGCTCGGCCGCGCGCCGAAGCGGCTTCACCGCGGGCAGGATGAGTGCCGCCGCCGCGGCGGCACCGACCGCGATGGGCCACGGAGCGAAGGCAACCAGCGCGGCTCCGGCGAGCACGACCAGCGAGGCCCCGTAGAACGCGAAGTCCAGCATCAGCGCGCTGAAGGCCGTCGCGAACGGCAAGCAATCGTCGACGTATTGCGCTTTCATCGGCTCGCCCACCAGGAACCCCATCGGGACGAGCGCGTTCAGCGCTTCCCCTGCGAGGCGTGCACGGAAGGCGTGAAACACGGACAGGCGATTTGTGCCCGTCAAGGCCTGCGTCCAAGCCGCAGCTTTGGCCACTTCGCGGACACCCGAGACCAACAGGATCAAGGCAAAGCCCCAGCCGACGCGCGCGAGCGTCTGCTGCACGGTGCCCAGCCCGGTGACGCGCAGCGTGTACGCGAAGGCGGCGATGCCGCCGAGACTCGAGGCGACCGCGAGGACGCGCTTCACCGCGATACCTGGGCGGGCGGCAACGGCCCGGGCTTGCTGTCATCCAACGTCAGGCGGATCTCCATCCACCAGCGGGGCTGGTAGGTCACCGAGATCGGCAGTTCGGCGAACGGTCCATCGACGGCGTACGTCATCGAGAACTGGCTGACCTCGCCGGTGCCCATGTTCCGGATTTGAAACTGCGATCCCACGAGATGGTCGTAGGTGCTCTCGCCGATGCGTGCGCTGCCAATCAGCCGCGACCGCGTCGTGCCAAGCTGATACACCTTGCCGTGGTAGACGAAGGCGACGGGCTGGGCCGCGAGCAGCTTCCCGGTCGAGCGTACGGCGGCAGCCTGCTCGTGCATCGCATCTGCGAGCGCGCTCAGGAAGCCGGGGCGTCCGCCAGATGGAAGACGAATGACACGACGTTCGCCCTCGACGCCTTTGCTGGCGGCGAGTGCGAGGACGGTGTCGACCTGCCGCAGCGTGAGCGTCGACGGAGCGGCCACCGACGTGACCACCGATCGCGCAGTCGAGTCGGCCACCGACGCGCGAATGACATTGAACGTCCGGTCACCTTCGGCCCTCAGGTTCTTCTCGGCCTGAGCGACGGATTCTTCGTTCGACTCCGTCATCAGCCCCACGACCGACGCCTCGGTACCGCGAACCTCTTCGGCCAGATACCCCCATCGATTGATGCCTCGGGGTGTCCGCTCGGGATCCGATCCGATCAGCAGCGCGTACGATGCGGCGTCGTTGTCACGCTTCCGCGCAACCACCGCATCCCCGACGTTGTCCTTCCCCATCCAGAAGAGCAGCGGCCGCACACGCGCGCCGATGGTGTAGTGGTGGCGCTGCCCGTTCGTGAGGGCCAGCGCCGCGCTCTCAGGCGCGCGTTCGGCGAGGGGCGCTGCCGGTAGGCCGATGGCAAGAGCGGTCGCCGCCACGAAGATCAGGCGGGTCACTGTGGCACCACCGGCATGTCGACCATGCCCGGTCGACGTGGTGCGGTCCAGGCGCGCGGCCATGCCGCGCGCGTCCGTGCCACGGTGTAGATGCGCCGGCGCTCGCCATCCATGTAAATGCGCGTCAGCAGCTCGGCGAGCAGTCCAAGACCGACCAGAAGAGTCCCCGTCTGCACCAGGACGGCACTGAGGAGCAGGAGCGGTCCGTGGGTCAGGAATATCGGCGCGCCGGTGATCAGCTTCGTGAGCAGGATCCACACGGCGGCAGCGGCGCCGGCGCCGGCGCACGCGAATCCCAGTGGGCCGAATAGATGCAGGGGCCGAGTGACGTACTTCAGCAGAAAGCGGACCGTCAGCAGATCCGCCATGACTCGCCACGTGCGAGACAGGCCGTAGTTCGACGCGTTCTGCGCACGCGGGACGTTCTTGATTGGCACTTCCGCGATGCGCGCGCCGTTCCAGCTCGTGAGCGCCGGGATGAAGCGATGCAGGTCGCCATACAGTCGGATGCGCTTGATGACCGGCGCGCGATAGGCTTTGAAGGTCGTGCCGAAGTCATGCAGTGACACGCCCGACAGCTTCGCCATGAGCCAGTTCGCCACCTTCGATGGCAGCCGGCGCGTCCAATAGCCGTCGACGCGCCGCTCGCGCCAGCCACTGACGACGTCGTAGCCCTCCTCGAGCTTTGCGAGCAGCTTCGGTATCTCCTCGGGTTCATGCTGAAGATCGCCGTCCATCGCGACGATGACGTCGCCGCGAGCGGCGTCGAACCCGGCGGCAAGTGCCGCCGTCTGGCCGTAGTTGCGGGCGAGCCGGATGGCGTGCACGCGTGGATCGGCCGCGCCGAGCGTCTCGACGATCGTCCATGTGGCATCGGTGCTGCCGTCGTCGATGTAGACGATCTCGGTATCCACGCCCAGCAACAGCGCCACTTCGCCGAGCCGCCGATGGAGTTCGTGGAGCGTGCCAGCTTCGTTGTAGAGCGGCACGACAATCGAGAGGTCGAGCTTCGGCGGGCGGTGGCGATTACGCGGCATGTCGAGAACTCCTTGAAGGGGCTGGGTTGGTTCGTGAATCGTGAGAAGCGAGGACGATCCGCTCGGCGGCGATCGCGCGGTCGATCGCGGTCGAGGTCAGGATCTGAACTTCGCGTTCGCGCGACGCGAGCAGACGCGTCGGCATCCGCCGTAGCGCGTCGTCGGCGTACCCGGGGTGGACCATCAGTTCGGTGCGCCCCGGCCGCAGCCGGCGTATCGCAGACACGAGCTCGTCCTCCGTCATGACGCCGGTCATCGCGCGTCCGATGAACTGTGGCGTCGCGATCCCGCGCGCGGCCGCCTGACGGTAGTCGCGCCGCGCCCACGCACGTAGAGGCAGGTCCGCAGTCGTTCCCTCGTAGGGGACGCGGATCACGGGAATCCGAAACCGGTCGGCCAGATGGACGACGACCTCGAAAACCGGCGGATAGATATGGACGTGCTTGTGCGCGTCCAGGTGTGTCACCGGGATGCCCTGGAAGGCAACGCACTGAATCTGCGCCGTCAGTTCCCGCTCGACATCAGTCATCGATACGCGTCCCAGAAGGCAGGCGACGATGAACGGTTTCCACGAGGGGCGGAACCGTCCATCGCCGGCGACGAGGGTGGGGACGCGATCGGGTGGGAGCGTTGGCTCGCCGTCTACCAGGGTGAGATGCACCCCGATGCCGAGCGCGGGTCGCGTTCGCAGGCCGCGGATCGCGTCGGCCGTGGCGGGCGCACTGGCCATGAGGCTGGCGCTGGTGAGAATGCCGCGGTCGTGCGCATCGAAGATGCCCTCGTTGACACCTGGTGTCAGGCCGAGGTCATCCGCGTTGACGGTGAGGGTCCGTTCCATCTTCAGCTCCTTGGAGCGCGAAACACCTGGGCGGTCAGCGCGTCGTCTGCAAAGAATTGGCGCCAGGGCGCCGACTGGCGTTGGAGGCGGGCGACGGTGTCGCGGTTCTCGAACGTGAGGTGTTCAGGCTGCACGATGACGAACGCAGGCCTGGTTCCGAGCGGCAACGCGTCGGCGGACAACGACCGAACGTCGAGGTCCGATCGACCGCTGCGTTCGAGGTAGTAGGTGACGACGCCGGGGGCGTCGCTGACGATGACGGCACCTGGCGGGGCAGCCGCGACGATGGCGTTCACGGCCTCGCGGACACCGTAGTCGTAGGCTTCTTCCGGAAACATCGTCCCGGCATGCGCGAGTCGCTCGCCAATCGCATTGCGGAACAGCGAGGGGAACTGAGCCGCCCCCTGCTGTGCCAGGAATGGCCCGGAGATGCACACGATAAGCGCCACCGCGGCCACGGTCACCCGAGTCGTCGGAGCGAGCCACAGCTTCCGGAGCAGCCACCCGATCCCTGCCACGACACCGATCGCGGCGAACACGTCGATAAGCGCAAAGAGCGGCAGGGCGTACCGCATGAACTTCACGGCCGGAACGGAATAGCCGGCGAGCAGAATGCCGAAACACAGCGCCAGCAGGACGAATCCGCGCTCACGGCGGCGTCGCAGCATCTCGATCGCGCCCGGCACGGTGGCAGCGAGCACGACGATCGGCACCTTCGTCGCCAACAGGCGCAGATAGAAGCTGGTGGGAACGCCATCCGCCGAGAACATCGAGGTGTTCACGTACAGGTGGCCGGCGTACGGGTAGCCGTGGTGGATGAGCGTGGCGCCCTGGACGTAGCTGACGCAGTACCGCCACGTCTCCGGATCCAGGATCGCGACGTTGGCCACCAGGAACGCAAGAGCCATCGCGCCGTAGTAGCGCACCTGATCGGGCCGGTTCTGTCCGGGCCTTCGATCGGTCACGGTGTTGAAGAGCGCGTAGATGCCGAGGTAATGGGGGAAATACTTCGAGGCGAGCATCAGTCCGAACGCCGCGCCGCTGGCGGTGTACCAGCGCTGCGCGCCGGCAACGTCGGTCGTGCCCTGCTGCTTCGCCCGTTCGTAGCTCCACACCGCCACCAGAAAGAAGAACAGCGCGAAGGTGTCTTCCTTGCCGATGCGGTTGATCGCGATCGCGTTCACGTCGAGCGCCCACAGCAACGCCGCCATCAGCGCGACCGGGGTCCCGAACAAGACGTCGCACACGCCGAACAGCACCGCCGCCGTCGCGGCGCCAACGAGCGCGTTCGGCAAGCGAAGGGCCGCCTCCATCGGAACGGCAGACTCGATCGGTGCGACTCGGTTCCAGGCCCTGGCGGCCTCGATGCTGGTCAGCATGGCGAGCTTCATCAGCATCGGGTGCTCGCCGTTGGCCCACAGCTGGCCGTGCCGGTACTGATCGACCGCACGCACTTTGTTGATTTCGTCTTCGCTGAAGCCGTAGGTGGACAGGTGAGACGCACGCAATACAAACGCGATGGCGCACACCGCCACGAGGACGGCGGCGGTGGCCGCGACGCTCGACAGCGCGAACCGATCGCTGATTCGGAGCGCGGGCCCATTCGTTCGCGGCAGGGGCAGTACGGCGGCGTTCATCGCGTCGGACAAAGGCAACGCCGGGGCCAGCGATGCCACAGGTGGCTCGACGAAGCGGCACCGTGCCGCATCAACAACTTACGGACGAACGGCCATGCGGCGACCGGCGCGCGGAGTTCGGGTAATCACACGCACCGTGTGAAACCGCACATCGTTCGCCGCGAACAACCACGCGGCGAACTCTAGAGAGCGGCAAACGATCGCGCGTCTCCCCAGCATCGAGAGGAATACCGGCGGGCATGGTCGTTTGACGTGGCGAACGCCGAGAGGATTCGTGCAGGCGGGGAGACGATGAACAGGTCCGCGGCGACGCGGAACCGTCCATCGTCCTGTCGTAGGTGGGCGGTCAGGCGGGAGTTGGCGGTTCGTATACCTACGCGACGGCTGGCTCCTCGAGTCGGTACTTTCGAATGCGCAGGTGGAGCTGCGTGCGCGACAATCCCAGGCGCCGCGCGGCTCTCGTCTTGTTGCCGCGGCATTCCTGCAGAACTTTGGTAATCATGCTGCGTTCGACGACGCCGAGATCGGTCGGATCGCTGCGCAGTGACTTGTGGCTGGGTTGCAGCGCCAGATCCGCGACGTCGATGAGCGTGCCTTCGCACACGATGGCGGCACGCTCGAGGGCGTTGCGCAGTTCCCGAACGTTGCCCGGCCAGTCGTGTTCCACCAGCGCCTGACGCGCATCGCCAGTCAGCTCGAGCGGCGATCGCCCGAGGGATTTGCCGATCTCCTCCAGGAACGCGTCACTGATAGGCACGATGTCTGCTGGCCGTGCGCGCAGCGGCGGAATCTGGATGTCAAACACACCGAGCCGGTAGTACAGGTCCTCACGAAACTCGCCGCGCTCGACGGCCTTGCGCAGGTCGCGGTTGGTTGCGGCGATCACGCGGATGTTCGCTTTGAGGACGCGAGTGCCGCCGAGCCGCTGGAACTCACGCTCCTGCAGCACCCGCAGGAATTTCGCCTGCGCGGACAAGCTCATCTCGCTGACCTCGTCGAGGAAGAGAACGCCGCCCGAAGCGAGCTCGACCTGGCCCGGCTTCGCCTGGTGCGCGCTCGTGAACGCGCCGCGCTCGTAACCGAACAGCTCCGCCTCGAGCAGCTGCTCCGGGAGGGCTGCGCAATTCAGCGCGACGAATGCTCCGGACCGACGTGACGATGCCGCATGGATGAAGCGCGCGACGACTTCCTTGCCGGTACCCGATTCGCCGGTGACGAGCACCGTCGTGTCTGTCGGGGCGACGCGCGCCGCCTTGCGCAGCACATCACGCCACTCGGGGGACTCACCGACGACTCGCACCTGGTTGCAGGCCTTCAGGTGATCGACGCCTCGCTGAACGCTGGTGTCGACGCGATGCGGACGGTCGGTGGTGGTGTGGTCGCAGACCTTGCCCCACTTGCCGCGGCAACCGCCGAGACCCAGGTGGTATGCGATCCGGCGCGCGAGCGGCGCCTGCGTGCCGTTGAACGCGTGCGGCTGCCTGGACCAGAAGGCGATGTGCACGATCGGCTCCGGCGCTCGAGTCGACACGCCCAGGAAGGAGCGGTAGCCCCGTGCGTCGCTCCCGAGCTCGTCAATGATCAGCTCGCTGCGGGTGGATTCCGTCATGTCAGGCGCCCCCGCCGTGGACGCGCTCAGAACGAGGTGCCCCGCCTGATCGAAGCACGCGATGCGCAGGGCGTCGTGCGGCAACATCTTGCTCACGATGTCCGAGAGTCGCGGCAAGGCGGCCTCGAGATCCATCGTGACGGCCAGCTCACGGAGCAGTTCCAGCGAGCCGTCGAAGTAGGCGCCCTGAAGCTCCGAACCGTTGATCGTGCGTTCGGTCATCTGCAACATCGCGTAGCCTCCCTGACTGCGGCGATTCTGAGCGTCGACGGCGATCGCGGCAAGCTCCGTTCGGGCGCATTCGCGGTCTCTGTGGAGTCGTCTACCGCACTCGATGGAATAAGGCCGGCAGACCTGGAAGAGTGGTTCGAAACGACTTGGCGGGGGACGCGAGGTGACCCTTTCGGGTCTGTGCCGGCGTGCGCCGGCTCGAGCTACTTCCTGTGGATCGGGGTGTCGATGCGCTTCCATCCGAACAGCCGCGCGTCGAAGGACCATCGACCAGGTCCAAGCATCGTCAGAGCAATGGCGATGGTCGCGGCGAGAAGGCCGACCCATGGATGTTCGTCAAGTCGCGCGACCTGGACGATCTCGATCGTCGCGGCCACGGCTCCGGCGACGGGCGTCCAGAGTCCGATGACGAGGAGAAGCGCGGAAGCCGCGAGCGTCCCGGAGGCGAACGTCAAGGGCAGCGCGGCAACTGCCGGAGTCCCGCCCAGGCGCGCCAGGAGCACGACGCCGATGACCAGGCGCAGGCCCAGCAGCCCGATGCCCGGCCGACCGCCGGCGAATGTTGAATAGAGACGTCGCAAGGCGAGCCTGTATCCAGTATCGGATGGGCGACGACGCGGCGCTGCCCCCGGACGGGTCGCCGGGGTGACTCTTTAGGGTCGATTGAGCAGGGCGGCGGCGCGAGTCCGGCGGGAGTGGGCTACAGATCGATGATGCCTCGCTTCAACCCGATGATCGCCGCGTGTGTCCGGTCGTTGGCATCCAGCTTCGAGAGGATGCTCTTCACGCGTCCTTTGACGGTGTCCTCCGTGATGCCGAGATGAGTGCCAATCTCCTTGTTGGCGTTCCCGGCGGCGATCAGGCGCAACACGTCGCGTTCGGCGGGGGTCAGGGCCTGATCGCTCACGTGTTCGGCGACCTGGAAGGACACCTCTGGCGAGAGGCCGCGTCTCCCGGCATGCACCGCCCGGATGGTCTGGAGCAACTCCGCATGCAGCGTGTTCTTGAGCAGGTAGCCCTGCGCGCCGGCCTTCAGGGACCGGAGAATGTGCGCGTCCCCTTCGTAGGTCGTGAGCATGATGATCTTGGCGTCGTGAAACTCGGCCCGAATGGCGATGAGCGCGTCAATGCCGTTCATCTCCGGCATCTGCAGGTCCATCAGGGTGACGTCGGGCCGATGGGTGCGGAATTGCTGGATGGCCTCGCGCCCGTTGCCAGCTTCCGCGACCAGGCTCATGTCGGGTTGGACCGCCAGAAATCCGGCAATTCCGCTGCGCACCAGTTGATGGTCGTCAACCGCGAGAATCCGAATCGGCGAACTGCCCCCGCTCATGATGCCAGTTGTAGATCGAGGACGCCGCATGCTGCAAGGATTCCCTCAACCCCGCGTGGCGCGAGGACCGGTCCGATTGTGAACTCCATTGCCGCAACCATTGCCTGAGCGCAGAAAGCCCAAGTAGAGTAACCTCCGGTCCACGGCGCCGCCGTGCGGCGGCCGGTCCCGACTACCCCCAAGCAAAGATGCAGATGCGACGTGCATTGGCGCTCTTCGCGACGTCCGCGGCGTCGCTGCTGTGTGCCGCGCCCTGCCTGCTCGCCTCGGAGCCGCCGGCGGAGATCAGCCAGTACGCGCACACGGCGTGGACGGCCCGCGACGGCTTCTCGCTGGGCGCCGTGTTCGCGATCGCGCAGACGCCCGACGGCTACCTGTGGCTCGGGAACGGATCCGGACTCTCTTTCTTCGACGGCACCCGGTTCGTACGGTGGCAGCCTCCGGCTGGCGAACAACGGCCCATCGTGGGCGTCTACAGTCTGCTCTGCGCACGAGACGGCACTCTCTGGATCGGCACGTTTGATGGCCTGGCCAGCTGGCGTGACGGGCAGCTGACCTGGTGGCCCCAGTTCGACAAGACATTCGCCACGTCCATGCTCGAGGACCGAAGTGGCACCGTGTGGATCGGCGCCATCACGCGCGCTGGCGGCCGTCTCTGTTCGGTGCGCGCTGGACGCGCCACCTGTTCTGGCGACGACGGCCGTTTCGGCGAGTTCGTGTGGAGCTTGCACGAAGATCGCGCAGGCACCCTGTGGGTGGGAGCGAATTCCGGCGTCTGGAAGTGGGCACCTGGTTCGCCGCGGCGCTATCCCCTCCCTCGTCGAGAGGGAGTCGCCGACCTGAGCGCGTCCGAAGATGGTCAGCTCGTGATTGGCATCCGCGGCAAGCGACTGCGGCATTTCGTTGGCGACAAGATCGACGTGTATCCGCTTCGCCGCGCCGTCACACCTGCCGCGCTGCAGGACGACGATGTGGATTCGAACAAGCTGCTGCGCGACCGCAATGGCGCGCTGTGGATCGGGACGCAGCAGAGAGGGCTGGTCCATGTCCGCGGCGGACGGGCTGACACCTTTACGAAATCGGATGGCCTGTCCGGTGACATCATCTGCAGCCTCTTCGAGGATCGTGAAGGCAACATCTGGGTATCGTCATCTGCCGGTCTCGACCGGTTCCGCGAGCTTCCGATCAGGAGTTATTCGAGGAAGCAGGGGTTGGCGAGCGATGCGATCACGTCCGTCGTTGCCGCCAGGGACGGAAGCCTGTGGTTCGCCTCGCCGGGCGGGTTGACGCGGTTGAAGGACGGACAGACCACAATATTTCGTCGGGCGAACGGCCTGCCTGATGAGTCAACCGAGTCGCTGTTTGAAGACGCACGGCGGCGGATCTGGGTCTTCACGAAACGCGGCCTCGCCTATTCCGACGGCAATAGGTTCGTCGCGGTGCCCGGCGTGCCGAGCGAAGACGTGTACTCCATAACGGGAGACGAGGCGGGCAACCTATGGCTGTCGGGGCATCAGGGACTGACGCACCTGCGCTCCGCACGCGTCGTCGAGCATTTCCCGTGGTCAACATTGCGACGCACGCAGCAAGCGAAGGTCGTGCTGTCCGACGCGGGCGGCGTGTGGTTGTCGTTCTGGACCGACGGCGGTGTTGAATACTTCAAGGACGGGCAACTCCGCGCCTCGTACACTGAAGCCGACGGCCTGGGCAAAGGACACATTCCCGCCTTACAGATCGGCGAAGACCGGGCGCTCTGGGCCGCCACGGAGGGCGGGATCAGCCGCATCAAGGATGGCCACATTGACACGCTGACGAGCCGGAACGGCCTGCCGTGCGACACCATTCACTGGATGATGCGTGACGACACTGGCGCGATGTGGGCCGATGGGGTGTGCGGGCTGATTCGCATCGGCCGGACGGACCTGGAAACGTGGATCGCCCATCCGACCAGCCGCATTCACGCGACGGTCTGGGATGCTTCCGACGGTGTGCAGATCCAGAGCGCACCAAGCAGTTATGGGCCCTTCGCCGTCAGGTCCGTCGATGGGAAGCTGTGGTTTCTCGCGACGGAAGGCATTCAGGTCGTCGACCCGCATCGCCTGTCGGTCAATACGGTTCGACCGCCGGTCCATGTCGAGCGTCTGATCGCGGATTCCGAAATTCGATCGCAGCGCCTGCCCAGTGGCGCCGCGGCGCCAACCGTTCGACTGCCAGCAGGGGTCCGCGACCTGCAGATCGACTACACCGCGCTCAGCTTCGTGGCGCCGGAGAAGGTGCGCTTCAAGTACCGCCTGGACGGACAGGATCGCGACTGGCGCGAGGTGATCAACGAGCGTCACGTGCAGTATTCGAATCTGCGTCCCGGCACCTATAGGTTCCGCGTCATCGCGGCGAACAACAGCGGGCTGTGGAACGAACAGGGCGACGTGTTGGAGTTCTCCATCGCCCCGGCGTACTACCAGACGTCCTGGTTCGCGGCGCTGTGCGGGGCGGGGGCGCTGGGGCTGCTGTGGGCCGGGTACCAGGTGCGGGTGCGCCAACTGCATCATCGGTTCGAGATGACGCTCGAGGCGCGAGTCAGCGAGCGCACCCGAATTGCGCGGGAGCTGCACGACACGCTGTTGCAGAGCTTTCACGGGCTGCTCCTTCGCTTTCAGACCGTGTCCCAGTTGTGGGCGGAGCGGCCCGAACTCGCAAAACAAAAGCTCGATGCCGCGATCTCCGAGGCGGCAAACGCGATCACGGAGGGGCGAAACGCCGTGCAGGGATTGCGCGAGTCCACCGCGGGCAACAGCGACATCGCGGACGCCATAGGCGCCCTCGGAGCGGAACTCGCGGCCGGTCCCGACGATCGTCCGGCCCCGGCGTTTCATGTCACCGTGGAAGGTAAACCTCGCCCGCTTCATCCGATTCTCCGCGACGACATCTACAAGATCACCGCGGAAGCACTCCGGAACGCCTTCCGGCATGCGGACGCCACCGACGTCGACGTTGAGATTCGCTACGACGGAGATCAGTTTCGGCTCCGCGTCCAGGACGATGGCAAGGGCTTCGATGTCGCGCGGCTGCCTCGCCAGGAGGCGGCCGGTCACTATGGGGTCCCCGGCATGCGCGAGCGCGCGGAGCTCATGGGAGGCACGCTCAGCGTGTGGAGCAAGGAGGGCGAAGGGACGGCTGTCGAGCTCTGCATCCCATCCCGCAGTGCGTATGTGAGAGTGTCGCCTACAACTCGATGATGCCCCGCCTGAGACCGATGAGTGCCGCGTGCGTCCGGTCGTTGGCGTCCAGTTTCGCAAGAATGCTCTTCACACGGCCCTTCACCGTGTCCTCGGTGATGGCGAGCTTGTCGGCAATCTCCTTGTTGCCGTGGCCTTCTGCGATGAGCCGCAACACGACCACTTCTGCTGGCGTCAGCGCCTGATCGCCCATATGTTGGGCGACCTGGAACGAGGCCTCGGGCGACAGGCTCTTGCGGCCCGCATGGACTGCTCGGATCGTCTGCAGCAAGTCCGAATGGAGCGTGTTCTTGAGCAGGTAGCCCAGAGCACCGGCCTTGACCGCGCGCAGAATGTGCACATCGCCCTCATAAGTGGTCAGCACGATGATCCTGGCATCCGGGAACTCCGTTCGAATGGTGATGAGCGCGTCGAGGCCGTTGATCTCCGGCATCTGGATGTCCATCAGCGTCACGTCCGGGCGGTGGGCGCGAAACTGCTGGATGGCCTCCCGGCCCGTCGCGGCCTCGGCGACCACCGTCATATCGGGCTGGACGCCAACGAGACGAGCGATCCCCTGGCGCACCACCGGATGGTCATCGGCCGCAAGGATCCGAATCGGGGAGCTCCCGCCACTCATGGCACATGTCCTCCACTTCCTGCGGACGGCTTCGAGGCCAACACGCGCGAGATCCACGAGCGCCGCTGCTGTTTCGCGTAGACGCTGCGGCCGGGAACGCGCAGATCGATCTCCGTCCCGGCGCCGACTTCACTCCAGACCGCGAGTTCCCCGCCGATCACCGCCGCTCGTTCCGGCATGCCGTGCAACCCGTAATGCCCCGCCAGCCCTCTGTTGGCGATCACCGCCGGATCGATCCCTCTGCCGTCGTCGCGCACACGCAACCGGAATTGGTGGTGGTCGTAGCGGATTTCGACCTCGATTCGCCCGGCCTGCGCGTGCCGGAAGGCGTTGCGCAGGGCTTCTGCCGCGATCTTGTAGATCTCGTCGCGGACGATCGGATGCAGATCCCGCGTCTCCCCCTCGACGGCGACGGCGAAGTCAGGCCGCTTCGGCGCGCTCACATCGGCCGCGAGCGAGTCGCCGACGGTCCGGATCGCGATCGCGAGGTCATTGCGGTCGAGCGTCGAGGCTCGCAATCCCTGTACGGCGTCGCGCCCTTCGGTGATGGCCTTCGCCGCCTGAACAATAGCCTCATCCAGCTGCGCTCGTGCCTCGACCGGGCGCTCCGGTAGAAGATAGGCCGCTGTCTGGAAATGCGGCAGCAGACCGTGAATGCTCTGCAGCAGCGTATCGTGCAGCTCCCGCGCGATGCGCATGCGTTCGTCGACGCGCTCGTCCAGCCGCCGCTGGTAGGCGCGCGCGACCTGGCGGACACGGAACCGGTACCCGACCCAGACCACCGCGAACGCTCCCACCGCCTCGAGCGCCTGGAACCAGCGCGTCTGGTAGTAGGCCGGCGCGATCGAGAACTCCAGCGTGGCCCCGACTTCGTTCCAGACGCCGCTGTTGTTGCTCGCCATGACGCGGAAGCGGTAGGGGCCCGGCCCGAGGTTCGTATACTGGACCTGGCGATCGTTGATAACCTCGTGCCAGTTTCGATTCTGACCTTCCAGCTTGTAGCGGAAGCGCACCTTTTCCGGGGCCACGAAGCTAAGCGCCGTGTAATCGATCGCGAGATTCCGGATGCGCGGCGGCAGCCGCAGCCCGTTCGTCGCGTCGTAGATCTTGTCGTCGGCAGTGACTTGCTCAATGTGCACCGGTGGCGGAAGCTTGTTCAAGGGGAGATGATGCGGATCGAGTACGCTGACACCGCCGAGGCGCAAGAACCACAATTTGCCATCCGCAGATTTTGCAACATTCGCGCTATAGCCGCCTGGATACAGGTGATTGCTCACTCCGTCAGTACTGTCAAAGACTGCCGGCTGGATCGTCTGCTTTGGATTGGAGGCCCAGGCGTCCAACTCAGACCGGGCGATCCGCACCAGACCGCAAACCGTGTAAAGCCAGACCGAATGGGCGTCATCCTCCATCATCCAGTGAACCGTGTTGCATGGCAGTCCGTTCCGGCTGCTGAGCGTCAGAACGCGGCCATTTTTGATGCGGCTGAGTCCCCCGTCAGTTGCGGCCCAGAGAGAACCGCTGGCATCCGCGTAGAAGCTGCGAATCATTCCCTCTGCCAGGCCTTCGGCGGCTGCGTACGAGGCGCGTATCCGGCCGTCGTTGAAATAAGCAACGCCACCGTCACGAAAGCCAAGCCATACACCACCCTGCCGCGCATCATGGAGGACGGCAGTAGCGGGTTCTCGACGCCCGAGCCTGGTCCAGGGAATGCGCTCGACCAGAGCCGCGTCGAGTAAATGAAACAGCCCCTGCTGATGACTCAGCCACAGGTTCCCTGCAGTGTCCCCGGTGATGGAATGCACGACACCGTACGGTATGGACGCGACGGGAACAAACCGGCCAGACTTCAAGAACGCCACCCCGCTTTGCGTCCCAACCCAGATATGCCCGGTGTTGTCTTCGAAGATGGACTCCGCTATTTTTTCCGGTAGCCCTGTGTCAGTAATCTCCCGGACCGCGCGCTGCCACTCCGCGCCCATCGCGACGGCTGGACCCGTGACCTGGGAGGCGCCGCGACCGCCACGCTGCTGGCGGTGACGATAGACGGTGATGTCGCCTTGATTCCATCTGTTCAGTCCGTCGGACGTGCCCAGCCAAACACTGCCGTCCCTCGCGGCAAGAATCGACCCCAAACCTCGGCTGGACAAACCCTGCTGGACAGAAATCGTGGGAATCGCGAACTCGCGAAACCGATCGAGCCCGTCTACCGTTGCGACCCAAATACTGCCTTCCCGATCCTCAACGAGAGCGGAAACGGATGCGCCTGACAGGCCGTTGGCTGTGGTGAACAGATCCGTTCTGCCCTCATGGATATGCAACAATCCGCTATCCACCAGGGCGCCGATCCACAGGCCACCATCGTGGTCCCGCAGCAGCCTGTGGGGTTGGAACTGCAGTCCGGCAGGAAGCGGATACGCCTCGGTCTTTCCGTTCCGCAGCTTCGTGACGCCGCTGTGCGTGGCAATTAGGATTCCGCCGTCATCGCTTTCGGCAAGCGCGTAGATTCTCTGGGCCGGATCGGGCATGGACAGCCTGGGTGGACCAGGCTTCCATCGCCACAGGCCGTTCATCGCTCCCGCCCAGAGATTGCCTCCGCTGTCCTCATATATGGGCGTCACTCCTGAGCCGAAACGGCCGTCCTCTCCATAGCACTGAATGTTGCCGCCCTGAATTCTGCAGAGTCTCCCGACGGAAGGCGCCCAACCGGCGACCCATATCGTGCCTTCACGATCCTCGAGCAGCGCTTCGATAACCTGGCCATCCAGTTCCGGGTAGTGAGTCAGCTTGCCGTCCTTCCAGCTTGCCAGCCCTCGAAAGGTGCCGATCCAAAGACGTCCGTCGCGCGCCCCCTGCAAGCTTCTGATATCGCTGCTGGGGAGACGCTGCCCCGCCGGTGGCTCCCACGGGACGGCCCTCACGCCATCGAACCGTCGCAAGCCGAATTCGGTACCTAGCCAGAGATACCCATCGGCCGTCTGCGCAATCGACCGAATGATGCCCTCAGAAAAGCCTTCGCTGATCTTCCAGGCGGTGTGAGCGTATTGACTGACGTCCAGACGCGGGTCCAGTGCGAAGGCAGACGCCCAGGACGAGAGGATCATGCAGATGGTCAGACCGGCGGTCCGCACGGTTCAGAAACGATACTTGATTCCCAGCTGGATGACGCGCTCGGTCTGACTGAATCCGAAATCACTGGCCGAGACGATCTTGCCGGCCAGCGGATTGTTCCCCGGCGTGACGACCGGATCGTCGAATTGTGGGTGGTTGAGCGCGTTGAATAGTTCCGCGCGGAACTCGAGGCGGTGTCCCGTCGCGACGTCCAGGAACTTCGAAATCACCACGTCCCATTTGTTGTTGCCACTGCCGCGAATCACGCCTTTTCCGGCATTGCCCAGCTGACCCGGCGCGGGGTTGGAGAGCTGGCTGACGTCGAACCATCGATCGATCGTCCGTTCGCCGCGCGGTAAGTTTGGGTCGCCGAGCAGATTGGCGTGCGATCCGGCGAATGCCACGCCGTACGAGGCGGGCGTCAGAGCCGGCCCGTCCTGGAACGTGCCAATCGCCGCGATCTGCCAGCCGCCGACGACCTCTCCTAGCAGATCGTGCCGTTGTTGAAAGAACGGCAGTGCATATAGCCAGGTCACCACCAACCGGTGCGGCCGATCGAACACCGCCGGGCCATAGTTCGCACCAATGTCCTTGATCGTCTGGAGGCCAGCGCCGGCGCCTAGGGCCGCGCCGACGCTGCTCGTATCGAGGTC
>JBKPSY010000230.1:0-9065 GCA_046735235.1 Acidobacteriota bacterium
GAGGCCGCGGTAGTGCATGTGGTCGAGCAGGTGAGTCGTGGCGCTCGAGGTGCCGCCCCAGTAGTTCGTGACCCGGCCGTGCGCGAAATGCGCGTCCACGTCGCGCGGGTGCACTTCGCCGCGCGCACGGACGAACTCCAGGACGAGCGCGGCCCGATCGCGGCGCGTCTTGTGCCAGCTGCCGGCATCGACGCGCGGGTGCATCAGCGCGTGAAGCTCTCGCGAGACGAATCCGTAGTTGATGAAGAAATCCTCCTCGATACCGAGCGAGGTGTAGCGCCGTTCCAGGTCGCCCGCGTGATAGTTCCTGACGCGATGCCGCAGCGTGAGGTCCTGCGCCCGTGCCGGCGCGCGAATCGGGTCGGCCTGCACGAATCCCAGGGTCTCCACGGCGGATTTCAGCGACACCGGCGGGAACAGGCTGCGAGCGACGGCATAGCGTCGCAGATCGTCGAGCGTCATGTCGTACCCGGAGCCCGGAGCCCGAAGCCCGGAGCCGAGACCCTGATTATCCGTTGAGATAGAATTCGCGCAGTGAGTCTCGCGGCCGGAACGCGCCTTGGCGCGTACGACGTCATCGGCCTGCTGGGCGCGGGTGGCATGGGCCAGGTCTATCGGGCCCGTGACACGAAGCTCAATCGCTACGTCGCCATCAAGGTCCTGCCCGACGATCTCGCGCGGGATCCCGAGCGACTGGCGCGATTCACGCGGGAAGCGCAGACCCTTGCGGCGCTGAACCACCCCAACATCGCCCACATTCACGGTCTCGAAGAGAACAACGGCATCGTCGCGCTCGTCATGGAGCTCGTCGAGGGGCACGACTTGTCCGTTCTGATCGCCGGCGGCCCCATCCCGCTCGCGGAGGCGCTGCCCATTGCGCGGCAGATCGCCGAAGCGCTCGAAGCGGCGCACGAGCAGGGCTTCGTGCACCGCGACCTGAAGCCGGCCAACGTGAAGGTCCGCGAGGACGGCACGGTCAAGCTGCTCGACTTCGGCCTCGCCAAGGGGCTGCTCCAGGACGACTCGAGGGAGATTTCCGGCACGCTCGCGAACAGCCCGACGATCGCATCCCCGGCCGTCACCGGCGCCGGCGTGGTCCTCGGCACCGCCGCGTACATGGCTCCCGAGCAGGCCCGCGGCAAGAAGATCGATCGTCGCGTCGACATCTGGGCCTTCGGCGTTGTCTTCTACGAGATGCTGACAGCTATTCGGCTCTTCGAAGGCGAGTCGGTCGCCGAGACCCTGGGGCTGATCTTCTCGCGCGAGCCGGATCTCGACGCGCTGCCTCCGACGACGCCGCCGGGGATTCGACGCATCATCGGGCGCTGCCTCGTGAAGGATCCGCGGCAACGCCTCCGCGATGCGGGCGACGCGCGCCTTCTGATCGACGACGCGATCGAAGGGAAGAGCGATTCGGTCAGCGCGAGCGCGGCTGCAGCGCCTTCGGCGCCGCAATCGTCGCGCTCGCCATGGCCCATCGTCGGCGCGTGCGCGATCGTTGCGATCCTTGCTGGCGCTGTCGGGTGGATCGCGCGGCGGCCTCCGGACGCGGGCCCGGCCGTCGTGGAGTTCTCACAGGTCACCGATCAACTTGGGCTCGAGACGACGCCGTCGATCAGCCCTGACGGGAAGTCGGTGGTCTACGCGAAGCTGAACGGCCCAGACAACGCCCTGTATCTCCAGCGTATTGGCGGCCGCGTGCCGCAGCGGATCTCGCCGCCGGCCCCCGCGGAAGACGCGCAGCCGGCATTTTCACCTGACGGCGAGCGCATCGCGTTCCGATCGGGCCGCGACGGCGGGGGCATCTTCGTGATGTCCGTGACGGGCGAGTCGGTCACCCGGCTGCTCGACTCGGGCTATCTGCCCAGCTGGTCGCCGGACGGAAACGAAATAGTGGTCTGTACGACTTACTTCGACACGCCGACCGACATCTCGTCGCTCACGACCGCGCTGAAGGTCGTCAACGTGAAGACCGGCCAGGTGCGGACGCTGCCTGTGTCCGAGCGCGCGCTGCAGCCCGCGTGGTCGCCATCGGGCGCGCGGATTGCGTACTGGACCGTCGGCGCCAAGGCGGGGCAGCGGGACATCCACACGGTTGCGGCCGACGGGTCCGATGCCGCGACGGGCGGCGTCGCTGTCACCAATGACGTCGCGCTCGACTGGAGCCCGGCGTGGTCGCCCGACGGACGGTATCTGTATTTCTCGAGCACGCGCGGCGGCACGATGAACTTGTGGCGCGTGCGGATCGACGAGCAGAGCGGACGTCCCTTGAGCGAGCCCCAGTCGATGTTCACGCCGTCCGCGTGGAGCGGCGACGTGTCGTTTGCCAGGGACGGATCCCGGTTCGTCTTCGCCAGTCTCGACTACCGGTCGACCGTTCAGCGAGCGCCGTTCGACGCGACACGTGGCGTCCTGACGGGGGCGCCTGCGCCGGTGCTCAGAAGCAATCAGCCGATTCGCGACCAGCGTCTCTCGCCGGATGGCAAGTGGCTGGCGTTCACGACGAGCGGCGTCCGCGAGGATCTCTTCGTCGCCAGCGTCGACGGCACCGATTATCGCCGGCTCACCGACGACCCGTTCCGCGACCGCGGACCGAGCTGGTCCCCCGACGGATCGCATCTCGCGTTCTATTCCGACCGGTCTGGAACATACGAGCTGTGGATGATCAATGCCGACGGCAGCGGGCTCAGGCCGATTACCCAGAACACCGGCAATCCCGGATTTCCGGTCTGGTCCCCCACCGGCGACCGCATGGTGTTCGGGTTCAGCAGCTGGCACTTCATCGATCCGGCCAAGACGAGCTCACCGGCGCCGCCCGGCGAGTCCGCTATCGGGATGCGGGCGGGCGATCGATTCCTGCCCGCGAGCTGGTCGCCGGACGGCCAGCGAATCGCAGGCCTCCTGATCAACAACGAGGGCTCCGTCTACCGGCTCGGAGTGTACTCGCTGGCGGACAAGCGCATGACGACCGTCGTGGGCCAGTTGGGCGGCGTGCGCTGGCTGTTTCCGACCTGGCTCAACGACAGCCGTCATCTCATCATTCGGCATCCCGCAAGTGTGCTCTGGGTCGATGGAGACACCGGCGACTCCCACGTCGTCGTGCCCGTCGCGGGGCTGAACGTCGGCATCGGTGTCGGCGTGTCGCGGGACAACCGCTGGCTTCTGTACACGGAAACCGCGAGCGAAGGCGACATCTGGATGGGGACGTTGAAGCCGTGAGCATCGCGAGCGGCACGCGTTTCGGCGCCTACGAGATCGTCGCGCCCCTTGGCGCCGGCGGCATGGGCCAGGTGTACCGGGCTCGCGACACCCGCCTCAATCGCCAGGTCGCCATCAAGGTGCTGCCCGACGCGCTGGCCCGCGATGCCGATCGCGTGGCACGGTTCACGCGCGAAGCGCAGACGCTGGCGGCGCTCAACCATCCGAACATCGCGCACATTCACGGCCTCGAAGAAGTCGACGGTCGGGTCGCGATCGTGATGGAGCTCGTCGAGGGAGAAGATCTCTCCGTCCACATCGCGCGCGGGCCCATGCCGCTGGCCGAGGCGCTGCCCGTCGCGCGGCAGATTGCCGACGCGCTCGAAGCCGCGCACGAGGAAGGCTTCATCCACCGCGACTTGAAGCCGGCCAACGTGAAGGTCAGGAGCGACGGCACGGTCAAGCTGCTCGACTTCGGCCTGGCGAAGGCGCTCGCCGCGGACACCTCCAGCGACATTTCCGGCACGGTCGCCAACAGTCCCACGGTAGCGTCTCCCGCGATGACCGCCATGGGCGTGATCATGGGCACCGCCGCCTACATGGCCCCCGAACAGGCGCGCGGCAAGGGCGTCGATCGCCGGGTGGATATCTGGGCCTTTGGCGTCGTCTTCTACGAGATGCTGACCGGTGTCCGGCTGTTCGAGGGCGGAACCGTCGCGGAGACGATCGGCCTGATCTTCTCGCGCGAGCCCGACATGCAGTCGCTGCCCGCGGGCACGCCGGCGGCCGTGCGCCGCATCATCGGCCGCTGCCTCGTCAAGGATCCGCGGCAGCGCCTTCGCGATGCCGGCGACGCGCGCCTGCTGATCGACGATGCCCTCGAGGGGCGCGGCGACTCGACACCGTTGGCGCCGCAGACGTCGGCGTCCGGCAGCGGGCCCGCCCCTGCGCCGTCGCGAGGCCGCGCGTTGTCACTCTCGCTCGGTGCCGGCGTCCTCGCGATCGCGGCCGCCGCGAGCGGTTGGCTCGCGAGGCCGGCCTCGACTGCGACGCCGGTGCGTCTCTCGATCGCGCTACCGCCTGGACAGCAGGTGACCGCGCCGCCGGCAATCTCCCCAGACGGCCAGCTGGTGGCCTACGCCGCCGGAAAGACGGCCAATTCGTCGCAGCTCTATATCCGTTCGTTGAACGACTTCGCCCCGCACGCCGTCGCCAACAGCAGCGGCGCGCTCTATCCGTTCTTCTCGCCAGACGGCCGCTCTATCGGCTTCTTCGCCGGGGGACGATTGCGGCGCTCGTCCACGGCGGGCGGGGGCGCCATGGACGTCGCGCACGCGCCGACGCCGTGGGGCGCCGCGTGGTGCGCGGACGGAACCATCGTCTACGTGCCGAGCCTGGGATCGGGTTTGTGGCGGGTCAAGGCCGAAGGCGGACCGCCCGCGCAGCTGACGAAGCCCGACGGCGGCGACCGCGGGTACGCGCACGTTCTTCCGCAACGTCTGCGGGGTACTGACGATATCCTCTTCGGGTTCTGGGGTCAGGTGTTCTACTCCGCGCTGCTGTCGTCGAAGACGAACTCATGGCGTCCAGCCACGACGAACGGACGGACGTACGGCGGCGCCGCGTACGCTCCTCTGGGCGCCCTCCTCGGAAACGATGACGTGGGCAACGTAATGGCGGCGCGCTGGACGCCGTCGACGACCGAGCTGGTCACTCCGGATATCCCGGTCTTCAAGAACGTGAACTGGGGCCTCGCGACGATGAAGCCGTGGCTGGCGGTCTCGGAAACCGGCTCCGCCGTCTACGTGCCGGGCAGCCCGAACGATCGCAGGGTGGCCTGGGTGGATCGCCTCGGGCGGCCGGAACTGCTGCCGGGAGAGCCCTCGGCCATTCATCAGGCGCTCCTGTCCCACGACGCCACGCGCGTGCTGGTGGGCGGCACCAACGACCAGTGGATCGTCGATCTCACGACCGGCGTCCGGACACGCATTCTGTCCGACACACGCTCGTGGTCGGGCGCGTGGCTGCCGGGCGACACGAAGATCGCGTTCAGCTCGAACAAGGACGGCGACTGGGATCTCTACACGATTGGCGTCGAGGGCGGCGACGCGACGCGGCTGCTCAAGCGGCCGTTCGCGCAGCACGTCGAGGCGGTCGAGCCCGACGGGACGATCATCTTCATGGAGCGTCAGCCGGCAACCGGCAACGACCTGCTCACGTTGAGCCCTGACGGGCGCGTGTCGCCGCTGGTCGTCACGCCGTTCAACGAGGGGTCGGCCAGCGTCTCGCCGGATGGAAGATTCGTGGCATACGCGTCGGACGACTCAGGCCACGATGAGGTCTACGTCATTCCCGCATCGGGGAAAGGCACCCGCGTGACAGTGTCTCTCGACGGCGGCACCGGGCCGGTGTGGTCACGTGATGGGCATCAGCTGTTCTATCGCGCCGGCGACGAGCTCGTCAGCGTTCAGGTTCGCCTGACGCCGGCGTTCACGCTTGGCGCGCGCCAGACGCTGCTGGATCTGTCAGCCTATGATTCGGGCTATCTGCACGAGTTCGACGTCTCGGCGGACGGGCAGCGCTTCCTGCTGATTCGCACGGCGCCGGACTCACGCCCGACGCGGCTGGATCTCGTGCTGAACTGGTCCGAAGAACTTCGCACGCTCGGAGGAAAGTAACGCCATGACTCGTCGACTGACTGCGCCAGCTGTGCTGTCGCTCACGCTGTTCGTCATCGCCCGGGCTGCAGTGGCGGCGCCGGCATCCCGCGATGTCACCATCACCGCGTCGGACGGCGTCGCGCTGAAGGGCACGTACTTCGCGGCCGCGAAGGCCGGGCCCGCGGTGCTGCTGCTGCACATGTGCAACACGGATCGCCACTCATGGGATCCGCTGGCGACCCAGCTCGCCGAGGCCGGTATCAGCGCGCTGACGGTGGACTATCGCGGCTTCGGCGAAAGCGGCGGCCCGCGATTCGACACGCTCGGCGCCGTCGCGGCGCAGCAGCTGGTCAACGGCACCTGGCCCGGCGATGTGGACAAGGCGTACGCGTTCCTGCTGGCGCAGCCGGGCGTCGACAAGGCCCGAGTCGGCGTGGGCGGCGGCAGCTGCGGCGTCACCCAAGCGCTGCTCGCGGCGAAGCGCCACCCCGAGGTCCGCTCGCTCGTGCTGCTCGCCGGTCCAGCGAACCGCGACGGCCGCCGGTTCCTGATGGAGAACAACTGGCTGCCGGTATTTGCGGCTGCGGCCGACGACGACCAGTACGACCGGGATGCGCCGCAGCAGATGCGGTGGCTCACGCAGCTGAGCGGCAACGCCCGCAACAAGTTCATGGGGTTCGCCGACGGCAAGCACGGCACCGAAATATTCAGGCCGCACCCCGAGCTGCCCAAGGCGATCACGGCCTGGTACCTGGACACGCTCGTCGCGCACGTCGCGAACCCGCGCGTGAAGATGGCGCCGGTCGCGACGCCGGCTCGCGAGTTCTGGGGCCTCGTGGACGCCGGGAAAGTGCCGCAGGCCATCGACCTTGCGAAGGCGAGCCTGCAGCGCGATCCGAAGGCGTATCTCTTTCCCGAGGCCGCGCTGAATCTTGCCGGCTACGAGGCGCTCCAGGACAAGCGCACGAAGGACGCGGTCGCGCTGTTCACCCTGAACGCCGAGACCCATCCGACCTCGGCCAACGCCCAGGACAGCCTCGGCGACGGCTACATGGCCGACGGCGACCGCGAACGCGCGCTCGCGGCGTCAGAGAAGGCGTTGTCGTTGCTGGCCGCCGATCCGATCGACGAGCGGTTCAAGCAGGGCATCCGCGAAAGCGCGGAGCAGAAGATCGCGAAGCTTCGTCCGGGACCGACCAGTCAGCTCGACGTTCCTGCGACCGACGACGGATTGCCCGGAGCCGGGCCGATCCGTCGGTACGACTGGTTCAAGCAGACGTGGACGGAACGGCGCACCGCGTGGAACGCATCGCGCGCCGCGGACCAGGGCGCGGTGGTGTTCCTGGGCGATTCGATCACGCAAGGCTGGGAAAAGGATCTGCCGGCGGCGTTTCCCGGGATGAAGATCGCCAATCGCGGCATCAACGGCGACACGACGCGCGGCGTGCTCATCCGGCTTCAGGACGATGTGCTGGCCGTGAACCCGGCGGCCGTCGTGCTGCTGATCGGGACCAACGACCTCGAAGAAGGCGCGTCGCCGGACGTCATCGCCGGCAACCTGAAGCTGATCGTCGCGGCACTCGAGCAGCACGATCGCCGGATGCCGATTGTGCTGTGCCAGGTGTTCCCGAGCTCGGCGACGAAAAAGCGGCCGGCGGATCAGATCAAGGCGGTCAACGCCGCGTATCTCGCCGCGGTGAAGGGCGACGCGCAGATCACCGTCCTCGACACGTGGCGGCTCTTCGCCGACGCCGACGGCGACGCGCCGCAATCCGAGTTCCCCGACCTGCTGCACCCCAACGCAACGGGCTACGGGAAGTGGGCGGCGGCGCTGCGGCCCGTCTTCGGGACGCTCGGGTTCGTCGAAACGACGGCCGATGCGTTCACCCCGGACGCAGGATTCGAGAGCTTGTTCAACGGCCGCGACCTCACGGGCTGGGGCTTCCGTCCGACGTCCGAGACCGATCGCGCGAACGCCAAGAAGTGGCAGGCCTCGGATCCCAACGCCGCGATGTGGCCGTTCGTAGACGAGGCGTCGCCATTTGACGGCAGGACATCCACCCCTGACGGCCGCTTCCGCGCGATCGCCGGCCGGCTCGTCGTCACGACGCCCGCCGAGGGCCGGCGGATCCAGCAACTGTGGACGACGAAGGAGTTCGGCGAGGACTTCATCCTGAAGCTGCAGTTCCGCGCGACGCCGAATGCCGACAGCGGCGTCTACCTGCGTGGGCCGCAGCTGCAGTGCCGCGACTACCTGCTTGCCGGGCCCTACAAGGAGCTGAAGCACTACAAGCCCCAGGACTGGAACGATCTCGTCGTCACCGTGCACGGCGGAGTGGCGCTGGCGACGTGCAACGGGGAAGTGCTCGAGTCGAACTTCAAATTGCCGGACTCCGGCCCGATTGGCGTCGAGGGTGACCGCGGGCAGATGGAGTACCGCCACATCGAGATCAAGCGCCTGCCTGGGGGCGGCGCCGTCACGAGCACGCCGGAGCTCGATCGCCTGCAGGACTTCGGCGCCAAGTACGCCGCGGCCTGGGGCAGCCAGAACCCGTTGAGCGTCGCGTCGTTCTACGGGCCGAAAGGCTCGCTGAAGATCAACGACGACTCGCCAGCGGTGGGGCGCCCGGCGATCACCGCTGCGGCGCAGGGATTCATGACGGCGCTGCCCGACATGAAGGTGCAGATGGACAGCGTCGGCATCGAAGGCGGGCGTCCGGTGTTTCGTTGGACGCTCACGGGCACCAACACGGGACCCGGTGGGACGGGGCGCGCCGTGAGGATCAGCGGCTACGAGGAATGGCGGCTCGGCGACGACGGGTTGATCGTCGAATCTCGCGGGCACTTTGACCACGACGCGTACCAGCGCCAGCTCGACGGCCGTCAACAATGACGTCCTTTTTCCCACCTCGACGCGATGCGCTCTCACAGAGGATGAGCTGACGTAACTCTTTAGACGCCGGGAGGTCAGCGATCTCAGTGCCTGAGTTGCTGTTGGCACAGACCTTGAGGACACACGCTCAAGAGAGCGTTGCACGGCTGACGCTGTGAGGAGTGTGTCATGCGAGCCAAGTTCGCGAAGAAACTGATCGCAGCCCTCAGCATCACCGCGATTCCATTGTTCGGAACGGCGGTGATTGCGAGGGCTGATCCGCCGCCCGACAAGAAGCAACACGAGAAGCACGAGAAGCACGCTCCGGCGAAGCC
>JBKPSY010000231.1:0-47818 GCA_046735235.1 Acidobacteriota bacterium
CGCACGCACGGCGTGACCACGATCAACACCGGCCACGCGCCTGGGGCGCTCGTGTCCGGCCAGACGATGATCGTGAAGACCGTCGGCGACGAAGTCGAAGACGCCACGGTCGTGCCCGTTGCCATGGTGGCTTGCACGCTCGGCAAGGTCCTCGCGAAGGAGCTGCCGTTGCTGATCACCGCGCAGCGCGCGGTGGACATCATGGACGCGCTCAGGGTCGCCAGCGAGTTCGACCTGAAGATCGTGCTCGACGGCGCGGCCGACAGCTACCTGGTGCTCGATCAGATCAAGGCTGCGAAGGTTCCGGTCATCGTCCATCCGACGATGTTCAGGGCTGGCCAGGACACCGAAAATCTCTCTATGGAGACGCCAGCCACGCTGAAGAAGGCTGGAATCCTGACGGCGCTGCAGAGCGGCTACGAGACCTACGTGCCGAAGACGAGGCTCGTCCTCTTCGAGGCGGCAGAGGCCGCGGCCAACGGCCTTGCGTTCGAGGACGCGCTCTCGCTCATCACGATCGACGCGGCCCGCGTGCTCGGCGTGGACAAGCGCGTGGGATCGCTCGAAGCCGGCAAGGACGGCGACGTCGCGCTGTTCGACGGCGACCCCTTCGAGTTCACGTCGCACGTCACCGGCGTCGTCATCAATGGGAAGGTCGTCAGCGAGACGCCGCAGTAGCCCAGAGCCCAGAGCCTAGAGCCTGGGACACGACCGCGTAGAGGCCGATCATCGACAGGAGGAGCGCCAGCGCGACGAAGAGCGTCAGCAGCAGGGGCGCCTGCCACCCCGCCCGGCCGCGTCGAGGCTCATGCTATCGTTCGCAGGCATGTCTGGATCTGGACCGCTGACCACGCGACGGGCCTTCATTCAGGCCCTGGGTGCCGCGGGCGCTGCTGCGCTCGTCGCGCCGCGCTCGGCGCGCGCCGCCGACTCGCGCATCGACATTCTGCTCGACGAGCCAATCGGCCCGATCGCCCCGGAGCTCTACGGACACTTCGCCGAACACCTCGGCGGCGTCGTCTACGACGGCATCTGGGTTGGCGACGGATCGCCGGTGCCGAACGACGGCGGCATCCGGAAGTCGATCGTCGAGCGGTTGAAGCAGATCAAGGCCCCCGTGATTCGCTGGCCGGGCGGCTGCTTCGCCGACAGCTACGACTGGCGCGACGGCATCGGCCCGCGGGCGAGCCGCGCGACGCGCACGAATTTCTGGGTGAACACCAAGGTGCCCGCCTCGCCGTCGCAGTACGATCCGAACAGCTTCGGCACCGTCGAGTTCGCGCGCTTCTGCAAGCTGGCGGGCGCGCAGCCGTACCTCGCGGCGAACATCCGATCGCTACCCGCAAAGGATCTCTATCAGTGGATCGAGTTCTGCAACTCGCCCGCGGGCACGACGACGCTCGCCGGCGTCCGCGCGGCCGAAGGCTCGCCCGACCCGCTCAACGTCGTCTACTGGGGAGTCGGCAACGAGCCGTGGGGCTGCGGCGGCGATTTCTCGCCTGAGGACTACGCCGTCGAGCTCAAGCGCTACACCGCCTGGGTGCCGTCCTACGATTTGCATCTGCGCTACATCGCCGCGGGCGCCAACAGCGGCGACGTCGAGTGGACCCGCCGCTTCTTCGACAAGCTCACGGCCGGAAATCCGGGAATGGCCGGACGGCTCTGGGGCTTCTCGTTCCATCACTACGCGTGGAACGTCAGCAGCGGCAAGACGACGGACTGGAACGAGGGCAAGGGGCCGGCCGTCGGCTTCACGCTCGAGCAGCACTATGAGTTGCTGCGCGACGCCGACAAGATGGACGGCTTCATCACCGCGCACTGGCAGACGATGGGGCAGTTCGATCGGGCGCGGAAGGTGAAGCTGGTGGTGGACGAATGGGGCGCGTGGCACAAGCCGGGGAGTGAGTCGGACCCGTCGCACACGCTCGGCCAGGTCTCGACCCTGCGTGACGCGCTGCTGGCCGGGCTCACGCTCGACACGTTTCAGCGGCACGCCGACAAGGTCGGCATGGCGAACATCGCGCAGCTCGTGAACTGCCTGCAATCGCTTTTCGTCGCGCACGAGTCCAAGTTCATCGTGACGCCGAATTACCACGTGTTCGAGATGTACATGGATCACATGGGCGCCGAGTCGGTCCGCACCGAATTCATGGCGCCGCGCGTGAGCTACCAGCGCAACGGGCAGCCCGCGACCTTCTGGGGCCTCGCCGGATCGGCGTCACGGCGCGACAAGACGGTGACCCTGACGGTCGTGAACCCGAGCGCCGCCGACGCGCGCGAGACGACGGTATCCGTGCGCGGCGCGAAGATCGCGAGCGCCGCCATCACGACGCTGAACGCCGGCGCGCTCGACGCGCACAATTCGTTCGACGCGCCGGACGCGGTGCCGGCGCCGAAGGAGACCCCGGTGACGCCTGGCGCCGCCGGCGATCTTGTCGTGACGTTGCCGAAGGCATCTGTCACGAAGCTCCGATTGATGTTGTCGTAGGACCGAGGCTCCCGTGAAGCGATTCGTTGTCTGCGTCCTCTTGCTCGTTGTGCTCGCGGCCGGGCGCTCAGCATGGTCCGCTGATGCGGGCCGCCGCGTCTGGATTGGCACCTACACTGAGGGGACGAAAAGCAAGGGCATCTACACCGCGGTTTTCGACGAGCAGACGGGCGCGTTGCCGGCGTTGACCGTAGCCGCCGAGACGCCGAACCCGAGCTTCCTTGCGCTCCATCCGAACGGCAAGTACCTCTACGCCGTCAACGAGACGCACGACGGCCCCGAGCATTCGGGCCTTGTCACGGCCTACGCGATCGATCCCGCCGCGGGCACCCTCACGGAGCTCAACCACCAGCTCTCGCGCGGCGCCGATCCCTGCCATCTCGCCATCGACGCCACGGGCCGCTTCCTCGTCGTCGCCAACTACTCCGCGGGCAACTTCGCCGAGTTCGCGATCGGGGCCGACGGCCGGCTCGGCCCGTCCATCTCGCTCCTCACCCACTGGGGCGGCGGGCCGAACAAGGAACGTCAGGAAGGGCCGCACGCCCATGACGTCGTCTTCAGCCGAGACAATCGCCATCTGATTGCCGTAGACCTCGGACTCGACCAGGTGTTCGTCTATACCTTCGATCCGGCCACTGGCGACATCAAGCCGGCGCCGCAGCCGTCGGCGGCGACCCCGCCGGGCGCGGGACCTCGCCACTTCGCGTTCCATCCTGGCGGCCGAAGCGCGTTCAGCATCAACGAGCTGAGCTCGACCATCACCTCGTACACGTGGAACGGGCGCACCGGCGCGCTCACCCCGGGCGCGAGCGTCTCGACCCTGCCGGCGAATTTTCAAGGGACGAACAGCACCGCCGAGATCGCGATCGACGCCGCGGGCTCGTTCGTCTACGGATCGAACCGCGGGCACGACAGTATTGCCGTGTTCGCGGTGACGCCAGCAGGTGCGCTGTCGCTGGTCGAACACACGCCGACGGGGGGCAAGACGCCGCGGAACTTTACGATCGACCCGACTGGCCGCTGGCTCGTCGCCGCCAACCAGGAGTCCAGCACGCTGACGGTCTTCCGCCGTGACGCGACCTCGGGCCGTCTGACCGCCGGGACGTCGCACGACGTGCCGACGCCGGTTTGTGTCCTGTTCCGCCCCTGACTGCGGTAATCTTCCGTTTTCCGTGTCACTTCCGAGGGATCTCATGAAGCAGCCTGTCATCCTCGCGGCGGCCCTCGTCGCGGCCATCGCGGCACCGCTCGCCGCGCAGACGAAGCGCCCGTTCTCGTACGACGACTTGGCGAAGTTCCGCGCCGTCTCGGATCCCCAGCGGTCCCCGGAGGGCAAATGGGTCGCGTATACGGTCAGCACCACCGACGTCGAGAAAGACAAGCACAACCGCGACGTCTGGATGGTGAGCTGGGACGGCAAGGAGCAGGTGCAGCTCACGTCGTCCAAGGACAACGAGTCCACGCCGCGGTGGAGCCCGGACGGCAAGTACCTCGCGTTTCTCGCCTCGCGCGGCGACGAAGACGAGAAGAAGAAGGGCGCGCAGGTGTGGCTCCTCAATCGCGCCGGCGGCGAGGCGCTGCAGCTCACCGACATCAAGGGCGGCATCGACGACTACGCATGGTCGCCTGACGGCAAGCGCCTCGTGCTCGTCGTGAACGATCCCGATCCGGACGACGACCCGGAGAAGAAGGACGGATGGAAGCGCAAGACGGCGCCGCCGATCGTGATCGATCGTTACGCGTTCAAGACCGATCAGTCCGGCTATCTCGGCAAGCTGCGTGAGCACCTCTATCTTTTCGACGTCGACGGCAAGAAGGCCGAGCAGCTCACCACGGGCACGTACGACGAGCGCAACCCGTCGTGGTCGCCCGACGGCACGAAGATCGCGTTCATCAGCGAGCGCGGCGCCGAGCCCGATCGCACCAACAACCCGGACGTCTGGGTCATCGACGCCAAGGCCGGCGCGACGCCCCAGCAGATCACGACGTTCCCCGGCCCTGACGTGGGGCGTCCCGCGTGGAGCCCCGACGGCAAGTGGCTCGCCTACCTGCAGGGCGACGACGTTCGTTATTACGCGTACAACCTCGACAAGCTCGCCGTCGTGTCGGCCACCGGCGGTGAGCCGAAGATCCTGACGGCGGCGCTCGACCGCGCTGTCGCCTCGCCCGTGTTCTCGAAGGACGGCAACGCCATCTACGTACGCGTCGAGGACGACCGGGACGAATACATCGGCCGCGTGCCCGTCGCCGGCGGCGCGCTCGAGCGTGTTACGACGGGCCACAAGGTCGTCAACAGCCTGTCGCTCGGCGCCGACGGCAACGGCGCCGTGCTCGTGGGCACGCCCGACGCGTCCGAAGAGGTGTACGCACTCGAGAACGGCGCGCTGCGCAAGCTGTCGAATCAGAACGCGTGGATGTCTGACGTCGCGTTCTCCACGGTGGAGCCGCTCACCTTCACCGCGAAGGACGGCAACGTCGTGAACGGCTTGCTGGCCAGGCCGGCGAACGGGCCGGCAGGCAAGCTGCCGACCGTGCTCTACATCCACGGCGGTCCCAACGGGCAGGACGACTACAGCTTCGACGGCATGCGGGAAATTCTCGCGGCGCATGGCTACGCCGTGCTGCAGGTGAACTACCGCGGAAGCTCCGGCCGTGGCAGCAAGTTCCAGAAGGCGATCTATGCCGACTGGGGCAACCTCGAAGTGGTCGATCTGCTGGCCGCCGTCGACGGCGTGATCAAGTCAGGCATCGCCGATCCGGACCGGCTCGGCATCTGCGGCTGGAGCTACGGCGGGATCCTGACCGACTACACCATCGCGAGCGACACGCGCTTCAAGGCGGCCGTCTCGGGCGCCAGCTCGGCGCTGCAGCTCACGATGTACGGCGTCGATCAGTACATCGTCCAGTACGACACCGAGATGGGGCAGCCGTGGAAGCACCAGGACCTGTGGCTGAAGGTCAGCTACCCGTTCTTCCACGCGGACCGGATCAAAACACCGACGCTCTACATGGGCGGCGACAAGGACTTCAATGTGCCCCTCGTCGGTGCCGAGCAGATGTATCAGGCGCTGAGGAGCAACGGCGTCGAGAGCCAGCTCGTGATCTATCCGGGCCAGCATCACGGGATTACGATGCCGAGCTATCAGCGCGATCGCCTCGAGCGCTGGGTCGGCTGGTTCGACGCGCACCTGAAGGCCGGGGGCGCCGCATCGCCGACGACATCAACGACGGACGGCAAGCGCTAGCCTTCGCCGTTGCGCCACGGCTCAGCAGGTAAAGTGCGCACAAGACCGCTGGAGCTCGACCCCGACACTTTTCGGGCGCTCGGGCACCGGCTCGTCGATCGGCTGGCCGGCTTTCTCGAGGAGCTGCCGTCGCGGCGCGTCCACCCGGGCGAGTCCGCGGCGGCCCTTCGCGCGCGTCTCGGCGGTGGACCCGTGCCCGAGGCCGGCAGCGATCCCGCCGCCATCCTGGACGACGCCGTCGACCTCCTGCTTCAGCACTCGGTCTTCAACGGCCATCCGCGCTTCATGGGCTACATCACGGCGTCCGCCGCGCCGCTCGGCGCGCTGGCGGATTTGCTGGCGGCGACGGTCAACCCGAACTGCGGCTCGTTCGGGCTCTCGCCGATGGGAACCCTCATCGAAGAGCAGTCCGTGCGCTGGATCGCGGAGCTGCTCGGCTTGCCGGCCGGCGCGGGCGGCATTCTCGTCAGCGGCGGGAACATGGCGAACCTCGTGGCGTACTGGGCGGCTCGTGCCGCCGGCGCCGGCCGCAACGTACGCGTCGAGGGGTTGTCTGGCGACCGACCACTCCTGACGGCCTACTGCTCGACCGAAACACACACGTGGGTTCAGAAAGCCGCGGACCTCTCCGGGCTCGGCACCGGCGAGCTCCGGTGGATTCCCGTTGAGAGCGACGGCCGCATGAACGTCGCAGCGCTCAGGCGCCGCATCGTCGAGGACCGCGCCGCGAGCCATCGTCCATTCCTCGTGGTCGGCACGGCGGGCACCGTGGGCACGGGCGCGGTGGATCCGTTGCGCGAGATTCGCGACGTCTGCCGCGATGAGAGCCTCTGGTTCCACGTCGACGGCGCGTACGGCGCGCCGGCCGTGATCGTCCCAGGGACGCCCACGGATCTCGACGCGATTGCCGACGCCGACTCGGTGGCGATCGATCCGCACAAGTGGCTCTACGCGCCGCTCGAGGTCGGCTGCACGCTCGTCCGCAATCCGGCGCACCTGCATGACGCGTTCGGCTACAACCCTGCCTACTACCACTTCGAGACCGACGAGCCCAGCCCGCCGCCCAACTACTTCGAGCTCGGCCCGCAGAACTCGCGCGCGCTTCGAGCGCTGAAGGTGTGGATGGGCCTGCGGCAGGCCGGCCGCGACGGCCTCGCGCAGTCGATCGCGGACGACATCCGCCTGTCCCGCGAGCTCTTCGAGCTGGCGAAGGACCACCCAGAGCTCGAGGCCGTCAGCCAGGGCCTGAGCATCACGACGTTCCGATACGTCCCGCCGGGCATCGATCGCCGGGAGGACGACCAGCGTGCGCTGAACGTCCTCAACGAAAAGCTGCTCGACGCACTGCAGCGGAGCGGACGCGCCTACGTCTCGAACGCCCTCGTGAACGGGCGCTACGTGCTGCGCGCCTGCATCGTCAACTTCAGGACGGACCGGCCCGATCTGGACGCGCTCATCGAGGCCGTCGTGGACATCGGCCGCGAGCTCGCGAGCGCTCGCTGAGGCTCCCCATGCCGCTCAGACTGACTGCCGACGAAGAGCGTCCCTTTGCGCCGTTCGCGCTGGCGATGGCCGCCGGCGTCGGCGGGCTCATCGCGTACGACTTGATCTTCTGGCTCCGATCGAGCGATCAGCGTCCGTCCGTCGCGCACGCGCCCGGCTACGGCGTGTTGCTCCTGCTGATGTGGCTGGCGCTGGCGTGGGTCGGGCGCAGCCCACTGGTGCGCACCGCGTGGTTGGTGCTGGCGCTGAACGAGCTGCTGTCGATGGTCACGCTCACACATCCCGAGTGGTCGGCGTGGTGGCGTCGCGACGTCCTGCTCATCGTGTGGGCCGCGGTTCTGGCCGTGTGGGGTTGGCGCCACTCCGCCCTCTGGATGCGCGTCGTCGCGCTGCTCGTCCTGGCAGGCGGTGTCGCCGTTGGGCAGCTGATGCTGGAAGTGCCGCGACGACCCTCGATCCTTCGTCCCGGCATTCAGGTCAGGCCGAAGTAAAATCCGCTGTCTATCCCGCGCGCCGACGGCGCGTCCCTCGTCTCGCTGGTCCCGGGCAGCCAGCGTTCAGGAGAACTTGATGCATCGTTCATGGATTGTTGCCGGACTTCTGCTCGTCGCGGCGCCCGCTGCGGCGCAGGAGCAGCCGGACCCGAAGACCCTGCTCTCGCAGGCCACGCTCAACGCCATCGCCAACCAGCTGTCCGGCGCCCAGGCGCTCCACAACGTCATGGAGATGTGCCCGTACGAGCGGAACCGGCCGGCCGAGGAGTATCAGGGCACGTACCGCGAAGCGAAGTACGCCGAGGCCAAGGCGAAGGAGTACGGCTTCAGCGACGTGCACATCGAGCGCTTTCCGCTCGGGTCGAAGCAGTGGGCCGGCGAGATGGCCGAGCTGTGGGTGACTGAACCGGGCACGCCCCAACTGATCACGAGCTTCCGCGACGTCACGACGACGCTTGCCACCGGCAGCCACAGCGCGGACGTCACCGCCGATCTTGTTTACGTCGGCCGCGGCGATTCGGCGGACGACTACAAGGACAAGGACGTCAAGGGCAAGATCGTCCTCTGCTCCGGTCCCGTCGGCGCGGCGCACAATCTCGCCGTCCGCCAGTTCGGCGCCGAGGGCGTCGTCAGCTTCTTCAACGGCACCGGGAAGCCCGTCGATCGGCCGGATCAGATCGGCTGGAGCGGCATCGGCGGCGGCCCTGGCGCGGCGGCGGCCGCATCCGGCGCGTCGACGCCGAAGACGACGTTCGGCTTCATCCTGTCGCTGCGGATGGGCCTCGATCTGCTGTCACGGCTGGAGAGGCACCAGCACGTGAAGGTCCACGCCATCGTGAAGGCGACCGAGTACGACGCGCCGATGCAGGTCGTCGTGGCGACGATCCCCGGCGATGGATCGACGAACGAAGAGTTTCACTTCACCGCGCATCTGTTCGAGGGCATCGCGAAACAGGGCGCCAACGACAACTGCGGCGGGCCGGCCACACAGCTCGAGGCGGGCCGCGCATGGATCGCGCTCATCAACGCGGGCGTGCTTCCCAAGCCGAAGCGGACCGTGCGCTTCCTGTGGGTGCCTGAAATCAGCGGCACGCGCGCGTACTTGAAGGCACACACTGATCTCGCGGCGCATGCGGTCGCCTCGGTGTCGACCGACATGGTTGGCGCGAACCAGAGCATCAACCACAACTCGCTGCACCTCAATCAGACGATGTACTCGATCCCGAGCGTGCTGAACGACGTCTCGCGACAGTTCTTCGACTACGTCGGCGACACGAACCGCGAGAAGTTGCACAACCGCCGGATCGCGTACGCGTTCTCGAATCCAATCGTGGATCCGGCCGGCACGCACGACCCGTTCTGGTACCACATCGAGAAGTTCTACGGGTCGAGCGATCATCAGGTGCACCTCGACTGGGATCCGCGCATTCCCGCGGTGCAGTTCGGCAACTGGCCCGACGCGGTCTACCACTCGAGCGACGACTCGCCGTCGAATCAGGACCCGACGCAGATGAAGCGCTCGGCGTTCCTGATGGTGACGATCGGATCGACGATCGCCAATGCCGGTCCTGCCGACGCCGTGGCGATCAGCCAGGTCGCCCTGGGCTACGCGCAGCAGCGCCTGGCTGCAGATCTCGGCAGTGCGCTCGTGTCGATCTCGACGAGCACTGCCGACACGCTGCAGCAGAACTACAAGGAAGCGCTCAACGTGGTCATGCAGGCCTACGTGCGCGAGCGTGCCGAAGTGCGGTCGGCGACGACGCTGGCGGCCGGAGACAAGGATGCGGCGGCGAGCATCGCCTCGTTCGAGCAGGCCCTCGGTCAGTCAGAGGTACTCGACACCGCGCGAGTGAAGATGAGCTACAAGGTCGCAGCTGCCCGCCTGAAGGCGCCCGTCGTCGAAACACCGTCGCTCACCGACGAAGAGCAGGCGGCCGCGCGGCTGATCCCGTCGAGGAAGCCCGGCGTCGAGGCGCAGCCGTTCGGGCCGCGCATCGTGCCGGGCGCCGCGCCGCCGCCGCTGACGGGGTACTACGCGATGGAGGCTCGAAACTTCGCCGACGGCACGCACTCGATCCTCGACGTCAGGAACGCGATTGCCGCCGAGTTCGGACCCGTGGCGCTGAGCAACGTGGTGCAGTTCTTCCGCGACGCCGAGAAGGCGGGCACCTTCACCATCGCGGAGAAGCCGGCGGAGCCGATGCGGAAGAAGAAGGGCAAGAAGTAGCTGGCCGCGGGCGGCTGGTGGCGGGCAGGCATCGCGCGAGCCGTCGGGCACGCCGCATGCACCGTTGGGGGCAGCCGATTCCTGAGAATCGGCGTCCAATCCCCCCAAGGAGCACGCGATGCGACGTCTGCTGTTTCTTGTACTGGCCGGAGTGGCGGTCGGGTTCAGCCTGGTCGGCGCCCAGGGACCCACCGCCACTGACACGCGCGACCTGCCGATCCGGAGGGTCGTACTCTACAAAAGCGGAATTGGATTCTTCGAGCACGTCGGGCGGGTGACAGGCAACCAGCGCATCTCGGTGCCTTTCACCAGCGCTCAGCTCGACGACGTGCTGAAAACGCTGACGGTACTGGACCTCGACGGAGGTGCCGTCGCCAGCGTCGGCTACAACACCGACGCCCCGTTGGATCGACGGCTCGACGCGATTGGATTGCCGATCGCGGATGACGCGTCATTTCCCGAGCTGCTGCGGTCGCTCCGCGGCGCGCGCGTTGAGGTCGCTCGCGGCGGGTCCACGGTCGCCGGCCGGCTGCTCACGGTGGACGGACGGCCTGAGATCCGCGACGGCAACTCCATGGAAGTGGATTACCTCTCCGTCCTGTCGGATGCAGGCACCGTCCACTCGTTCGAGCTCGGACCGTTGACGTCGGTTCATTTCGCCGACGCCAGTCTGAGTCGCCGCGTCGATCAGTACCTGGCCAATGTCGCTGCGGCGTTCGATCGTCAGCGCCGCGCCCTCAACATCGTCGCCACCGGCAGCGGCACGCGCCGGGTCTACGTCAGCTACATCAGCGAGGCGCCGGTATGGAAGGCGACGTATCGGGTCGTGCTGCCCGAGGGCGACGCCAAGCCGATGCTTCAGGGCTGGGCGATTGTCGACAACACCGGCGGCGCCGACTGGTCGGACGTGGAGCTCTCGCTCGTCGCGGGCGCGCCGCAGTCGTTTCGCCAGTCGATCTCGCAGCCGATGTATTTGCGACGCCCCGAGGTGCCACTGAGCGAAGCGTTGCTCCCGACGCCGCAAGCCGACCGCGGGGCCATCGACCGCTTCAACACGGGCCTGGTCGTGACCGATACGAGCGGCGGCCCGCTTCCCGGCGCCGCCGTACGGCTCACCGACGACAGCGGACGGTCGTTCGAGACGATCACCGACGCCAACGGCAACTTCTCGCTGGGCGGCCTCGGCGGAAGGATTCGAGCCAGCGTCAGCCTGGCCGGGTTTCGGTCGCAGGAGGCGACATTCGACGCGGCGTCCGGCGCGAAGATCCCGCTGGGCGTGGGTTCGGTGTCAGAGACAGTGTCGGTGACGGCTGCGACGAAGTCACGCGGGCTCAGCGGAGGATCCGGTGGCGGCACGTATCGTCCAGCGCCTCCGCCGGCGGCGCTCAGTATCGGTGGCAACGTGCCGGCGGACGTCGCACTCACGATCGCGCAAACGCGAGCCCAGGCGACGACCCGGGACCTCGGCGACCTCTTCGAATACAAGCTCAAGGGGCTGGTGACGATCCCGCGCAATCAGTCCGCCATGGTGCCGATTGTCTCGGCCCCGATCGACGTCAAGCGTGTCTCCGTGTGGGCGCCGTCCGATGGTCTTGCGCAGCCGAGGCGCGCCATCTGGCTGACGAACAACACGGGCGTCACGCTGGACGGCGGCACCGTCGCGATTCTCGACCGCGAAACCTTCTCCGGAGAGGGCATCGTCGAGACGGTCAAGGCGGGCGAACGGCGGCTCGTGTCGTATGCCCTCGACCTCGCGATGCGCGTCGAGGCGGAGACGACGGGCGCTCCGCAGCCGGTGCAACAGGCCCGAATTGCGCGCGGTGTCATGACGGTGGACGCGCTCCAGTGCTCTGAAACCAAATACACCGCAAGGAACGCGGACGGCACCGCGCGCGATCTCGTCATCGAACACCCGCGCAGTTCGGGATGGAAGCTCACCGAGGGCAAGGGCAAGGCCAGCCCTGAAGAAACAACGACCGGAGCGTGGCGCTTCATGCTGCCTGTCGGTCCGCGGGCCTCCGCCTCGCTGAGTGTTTCGCTCTACCGACTCGTCAGCAGCACCGTCGTGCTGACGAATACGCCGACCCAGCAGCTCGAGTACTACGCGAAGAACCTGCAGTTGGATCCGGCGACGCGACAGGCGATCGGTGACATCCAGCAGCAGCGCGCGAAGCTCGACGCGCTGCAGCAGTCAATCGCGACGCGGCAGAACGAGGCCGACGCCATTGCCAACGAACAGCAGCGGCTTCGCAACAACATGACGGCTCTGAAGGGCAGCGCCGAGGAAAAACAATTGGTGCAGCGCTACGTGAAGCAGCTGAACGACCAGGAGGACCGGCTGAAGGTGATCCGCGACGAACGAGCGGTTCTCCAGAAGCAGTGGGAAGACGGGGAACAGGCGCTCACGCAGCAGATCGAGGCGCTGACGACCGGACCGGCCGGACCGATGGCCCCCACCTGTTCGTGAGCAAGAGGAGCCCGGCGGCGGGTAGGTGCGCCGCCGGGCCCCAGCCAGTCGCTAGTTGTTGTTCGCGACCGGGGGCGACGGGACCGCGGGTTTCGGTTGCGGCCCTTTGAGCGGGCTCACGCCCTTGCCGAAGCGCACCGAGTAGCTGCCGAGGAACACGTAGTCAGGGAACGTCGCGTCGCCGTGCGCGCCGGTGTAGGGATCCGGCAGCCGGTTGCGATAGAGCCCGATGGGCACGTTGAACGAGAACGACTGTCCCTTGTAGGCGTAAGAGAAGCCCGGCTCCAGATAGAGCTCGTAGCCTGGCCGCCGGAAGCCGTCCGAGCGTCCGAAGAGGTCGTAGCGACGGAGCCCTTCGGCGCGGAACGCGAGCGAGCCCGAGAGGTGACGCGTGCCCGGGATGATCGTCGCGCCGCCAATCCGGAATAGATACTGATCGGCGACCGAGTTCACCAGCTTGTTGGCGTTGGCCGGCGTATTCGCCGCCGGTCCGAGCAGCCCGACCAGAATCGAGGGCGTGCCGTTGGTGTTCTTCGGGTTCGAGAGGTACGACCCGTTCGTGTAAACCATGCTCTTGCCGAAGCGCCAGTAGCCCTGCGCGTCGAAGAGCATGCCCACGCCGCCGTCGCCCGGCTGCGCGGACTGATCGATGGCCTTGTCGCTCCAAGTCCCGTTGAGCGTCGGATAGAACGCGGTGTCGTCGGCCGAACCCGTCGGCATCTTGATGCCGAGGCCGACCTCCACGTTGCCACGCACGTGCTTCAGCGGATCCAGGAGCCAATAGCGGCCGGTGACCGTCAGATCGCCAAGGCCGACGCCGCGCTGCGGCACGCGGTCACCCGGCGCAGGCGCCAGCGGGTAGGGCAGTGCCCACGAGGCGTCGATGAGGGGGATGCTCGCCGTGAAGCCAAGGCGATGGTTCGCCTGGTAGCGCAGCGCGAAGTCGTACGCGTGCTGCTTGTTGAGGACGTAGGTGCCCTTTTCCTGGCGCTGCACCTGCTCGACGTCGCCGTTGTAGTGCTTGTCGGCGGTCGACGTCCGCGTCGAGAAGCTGAACTCGAACTGACCGGGGGCCAGATCGGGGCTCATACCCTGCCCGAGGAGCGGCCCGTTCTGCCGAATCAGGACACAGCCCTGCGCCCGCGCCGCTCTTGGCCCCGCGACCACGCCTGCCACAACCACCAGCGCCGTCGTGACGGCCGACTTCCACTGAACCATTGCCGAACCCTCCCGTGAGTCCGGCAACGGTAGCAAACGCGGCGAATCGGGAAACGATCGCGATCCGCTAGGGAGACTCCTTCAAAAACACTAATAGGCCGATGCCAACAGAGACCGCGCTACTTGTGCGCGGGCGTGGCGACCGGCGGGCCCACGATTGACTGATATACGAGCACCCGGAACTTGTCGTTGAGATCGCTCCCCGCCGACGGCAGGAGCTGCGTCATCAGCACCGCGGCAAGCTTCTCCTTCGGGTCGGCCCAGTAGACCGTGTGATACGCCCCGCCCCATGAGAAGACGCCGGGGGATCCGATCACGCCGCCCTTGCCGGGGTTCTCGAGGACTTCGAACCCGAGGCCGAAACCCGTCTTGCCCTCGTTGAAGAGATCGCCGACGTGGTTCTCGGTCATCAGCTCCACCGTCTTCGGGCTCAGCAGCCGGACGCCGTCGAGCTCTCCGCCGTTGAGGAGCATCTGGAGAAACCGCGCGTAGTCGGAGCCTGTGGACAGCACGCCGGCGCCTCCTGAGTAGCACATGCGCGGCCCGTCGACGTAGTCGCCCTGGCCGAGCCCGGGATTCGGCGCGCGCTGCAGCTTGCCATCGACGAGCGAGTACACCGCTGCGAGCCGATCGCGCTTCTCGAGCGGCAGGAAGAACGAGCTGTCCACCATCTTCAGCGGCTGGAAGATTCGCGTGCGGAAGAACTCGTCCAGGCTCATCCCCGAGATCTTCTCGATGACGACGCCGAGGATGTCGCTGTTGTAGCCGTACACGAACTTCTCGCCGGGCTGTGCGTCGAAGGGCAGCGCGGCCAGCCGGTCGATCACCGCGGCGACTGGCTCGGCCTTGTCCGCGAAATAGAACCCGAAGACGTTCGCGGCCTTGTACTGCGCCTCGGCGGGGCCGCTGCCGTAGCCGATTCCGGCCGTGTGCGTCAGCAGGTCGCGGATCGTGATCTCGCGCTTCGCGGGCACGACCGACGCCGGGCTGCCCTGCACCGCGCCCTCCGGCGGCGGCACTACCACGGTCGTCTTCTTGAATGCCGGAATGTATTTCGAGACCGGGTCCTTCAGGAGAAGCCGGCCCTCCTCCATCAGCATCATGATCCCGACGCTGGTGATCGCCTTCGACATCGACGCGATCCGGAAGATCGTGTCGGTCTTCATCGGCGCGTCCGCCTCGATGTCTCGCCTGCCGTACGCGGCCAGCTGCGCGACCTTCCCCTGACGCACGACGATGGTGACGATGCCGGCGTCGCGCTGGCCATCGATGTAGCCCTGCATGGCTTTCGACAGGCGATCGAGACGCTCTTGCGAGAGGCCGAGCGACTCGGGCGGCGCCGCCGGGAGGCCCTGGCCCGTGGAGCGGGCAACGGTGACGAGGACAAGAAGAACGGCGAGCGCCAGGCGGCGCGAGCGGAAGTATCGCGTCAGCATGGCGCGGAGGATACAACAAGAGGTCCATGGGTGCATGGGTGCATGGGTGTGCATGGGCGCATGGGTGCATGGGCGCATGGGTGCATGGGCGCATGGGCGCATGGGTGCATGCGTGCATGAGACAGATGCGAGCGGCTTCCCCTATGGACCCATGGACCTATGGACCCATGGACCTATGGACCCATGGACCCATGCACCCATCGACCTATCGACCCATCGACCTATCGACCCATGGACCTCCTTCTGCGGTACCATGCGCGCCATGCCGCGTCCTCGAGTCCTCGCGTCCGTCGCGTTCGCTCTCCTCGCTGCTGTCGCCCTGCTCCGCGGCCAGTCTCCAGACTTCGACGTCCTCATCGCCGGCGGCCGTGTCGTCGACGGCACCGGCACGCCGTGGTTCCGTGGCGATGTCGGGCTCAAGGGCGACCGGATCGCGGCGGTTGGCGACCTGACCGGAAAGACCGCGACCCGGCGCATCGACGCCGCCGGGATGGTCGTCTCGCCCGGCTTCATCGACCTGCTCGGGCAGTCCGAGATGAACCTCCTCGTGGACTCGCGCGCCGCGTCGAAGATCCTGATGGGCGTCACGACCGAGGTCACCGGCGAGGGCACCTCCATTGCGCCGGTGAACGACACGATGATCCGGCTGCAGCGAGAAACCTGGGATCACTTCGGCGTGACCCAGGACTTCCACACGCTGGCCGAGTACTTCGCGCGCCTCGAGACGCGCAACAAGCCCGCGATCAACCTCGGGACGTTCGTCGGTGCGGGCGGCATCCGGTCGTACGTGCTCGGCACGGTCAACAAGCCGGCCAGTCCCGCCGATCTCGACGCGATGAAGAAGCTCGTCGCGCAGGCGATGGAGGACGGCGCGCTCGGCCTGAGCACGTCGCTGCAGTACGTGCCGGACCGGTTCGCGTCGACCGAGGAGCTCATCGAGCTCGCGAGGGTCGCGCGTCAGTACGGCGGCGTCTACTTCACGCACCAGCGCTCGGAGAGCGGCGCCATCGACGCGTCGATGGACGAAGTCTTCCGGATCGCCCGCGAGGCGAAGATCCCGGCCAACATCTGGCACTTCAAGACCGCGTACCAGGCGAACTGGGGCCGGATGCCGGCGGTGCTGGCGCGGCTCGAGGCCGCGCGGGCGGAGGGGCTCGACGTGACCGCGAACGTCTATCCATACACGCGCGCGTCGAACAACCTCGACGCGTGCCTGCCGCTCTGGGCGCGCGAAGGCGGCGCCGACGCGCTCGTCGCACGACTGAAGGATCCCGCGCAACGGGAACGCATGAAGAAGGACATGGACGATCCGAAGTCACCAGGGTGGGAGAACCAGTGGTTCGGATCCGGCGGCGGCGACGGGGTCATGGTGTCGGAGGTCCTGAACCCGGAGCTGAAGAAATACGAAGGGAAGACCCTGACCGAGATCGGCCGCGAGATGGGGAAGGACCCGCGCGACGCGCTCATGGACATCGTGATCGCCGATCACAGCAACACCGCCTGCATCATCGCGATCATGCGGGAAGACGACGTGCGCACCGCGCTGGCGCATCGTCTGGTGTCGATTGGAACGGACTCGCAGGAGCGCGCGGAGGATGGGCCGCTAGCCGGCACCAAGGGACATCCTCGCGGCTGGGGATCGTTCGCGCGCGTGCTCGGCAAGTACGTCCGCGACGAGAAGCTGATGGCGCTCGAGGAAGCCGTTCGAAAGATGACCTCGCAGCCCGCGTCGCGCGTCGGGCTGGGCGATCGCGGCATCCTGCGCCCCGGTCTCGCCGCCGACGTCGTCGTGTTCGATCCGGCGACGATCCACGACGTCGCGACGTTCGAGGATCCGAACCACTATGCGGTGGGCGTGAAGGACGTCATCGTGAACGGCCAGGCGGTGGTGGCGGACGGGCACATCACCGAGGCACGTCCCGGGCGTGCGCTGCGGGGGCCGGGCTACCGGCCGCGCTGACGTCGTGCGCGTAGAAGTTACATGGCCACCGCCCACTGCCCGGATTGCGCTGATTCGGGGTGGCGTCCAGTAAACTCAGCATTTCCAATCAGTTAAGCCAACTGCCCAGGCGCGGCGGCGCTTGGCATTCCCCCTGCCCTAGCAGGGCGCGGAGGACGGCAATGCTGTGGACCATCTTCGTCGTGCTGCTCGTGTTGTGGCTCCTGGGCGTGGTGAGTTCCTACACGCTCGGCGGGTTCATCCACATCCTGCTCATCCTGGCCATCGCGATCGTGCTGATCCGCGTCATCCAGGGCAGGAATCCCGTATAGAGCGATCTCAGATCGGCCGGGCTCGACCGAGCAACCGCTCGGCGTTCTCGAAATAGAGCTTGCGAAGGATCCCGTCGGGCAGGGCCAGGCCGTAGATCCGCCAGCGGCCCTGCGGCGGGACGACCGACGGCGAGTAGTCGAAATACTCGTCGTCGGTCTCAAAGAAGCGGAAGTGGATGCGGTACGTCGCGTCCACGTACGAGTCCGCCGCAAGTGTGCCCCGGTCCGGCGTCGTGTCTGTCCCGAAGAGGACGCGATCCTGGTAGCGATCGAAGAACCGCCGGGTGGCCCGCGGCTGGCGGCCCAGCTCGGCGATGCGCGCGGCGGTCTCGACGTGGAAGTTCGGAAACCGATCGAGCGCCTCGCCGACCGCGGCGAGGTTCTCGGAGTCGTGGCCGACGTGCAGGCCGATGAACGTCGTCTTCGGGTGCCGCGCCAGCAGGCGATCGCGCGCGGCAATCAGCGATGCGAACGTCGGGAAGTCGCGCCCGTGGAACGACCAGTCAGGGTGCGCGTTCAGCTCTTCGTACCGCTCGTTGAATTGATCGATCGGCAGGAAGAACGCTTCGGGGTCCGCGATGTGAATCGCGACTGGCAGCCCCAGCGCCCCGCACGCCTCCCACATCGGATCGAACCGTCTGTCGTCGATCGCGACGAGCGGCCCTGACGTGACCTGCTCGCGCAGATAGAGTCCGAGCGTCTTCAGGATCTTCAGCCCGCGCGCGCCGGCGGCCTTCGCCCGCGCGATTTCGTCACCCTGCCACTTCGCGTAGCCGCCCGAGGCGAACCGATCCCACGCGGGCTCCGTGAACACGACGAACCGATCGGGGTGCGCCTGCTGCAGCGTGCGCACCGAGTCGGCAAGGCCGGACCCGTACCCGCCCGTCAGGTTCACCATCGTCTTCACGTTTCGCCGGTCCATCATCGCGACGACGCTCGCGACGTCGGCGTCGATCACGGTCGCTTCGCCGAGGGGGACGCCTCGCTCCTCTCGCGCCGTGCGCGCGACGTGGCAGTGCACGTCGACGACGGGGAAGCGTGCCCTGGGCACATCGGTCTCAGGGACGTGCAGCATGCTCTTCGGGCGAAAGTCGGAGAGCGCGAGGGATCCCGGCGCCGCCGCCTGATCCGACGCCGCCGTCTCGCGAGCCTCGACGCGCGTCCTGAACGCCGCGGCCGTCAGGCCGAGGGTGGTGAGCCAGTCACGCCGTGTGGTGCGCACGGATTTGCCTCATCGATTGAAGGGGTATTCGAATGATACGCCCGGCCGAGGCTACAATTGAGGGTCAATGGAAACCTCGAATACCTCGCCGGCGACCGCCCCGCCGCGCGATTTCATCCGCGACATCATCCTCTCCGACCGCGCTGTCGGGAAGCACGGAGGCCGTGTGCGTACCCGGTTCCCTCCGGAGCCCAACGGGTACCTGCACATCGGCCACGCCAAGGCGATCTGCCTGAACTTCGGCGTCGCCGAAGAGTTCGGCGGCTGGTGCAACCTGCGGATGGACGACACGAACCCCACGAAGGAAGACATCGAGTACGTCGAGTCGATCGAGGCCGACGTCGCGTGGCTCGGGTTCCACTGGGCCGGCGACGTGCTGTACGCGGCGGACTACTTCCAGCAGATGTACGACTACGCCGAGCAGCTCATACGTGTCGGCAAGGCATACGTCGATGACCTGACGGCGGATCAGATCCGCGAGCATCGCGGCACGCTCACCGAGCCCGGGCGTGACAGCCCGTACCGCAACCGCCCGGTCGAGGAGAACCTCGATCTGTTCCGGCGCATGAAGGCCGGCGAGTTCCCCGACGGCTCACGCGTTCTGCGCGCGAAGATCGACATGGCGTCGCCGAACATCAACATGCGCGATCCGACGCTGTACCGCATCCGGCACGCCAGCCATCACCGGACGGGCGACGCGTGGCGCATCTACCCGATGTACGACTACGCCCACCCGATCGAGGACGCGATCGAGGGGATTACTCATTCGCTCTGCACGCTCGAATACGAAGCGCACAGGCCGCTCTACGACTGGGTCCTCGAGATCGTAGACATGCCAGCGCCTCCGCAGCAGATCGAATTCGCGCGGCTGAACCTCAGCTACACGGTGATGAGCAAGCGCAAGCTGCTGCAGCTCGTACAGGAGAAGCACGTCGCCAGCTGGGACGATCCGCGCATGCCGACCATCAGCGGCTTTCGCCGCCGCGGCTACACGCCGGAGTCGATCCGCGACTTCTGCGAGCGCATCGGTGTGGCCAAGAAGGAGAACGTGATCGACGTCGCGCTGCTCGAATACTGCGTGCGCGAGGATCTCAACAAGCGCGCGCCGCGCGCCATGGCAGTGCTCGACCCGCTGCGCGTCGTGATCGAGAACTACCCCGCGGGCCAGGCCGAGGAAATGGACGTGGTCAACAACCCGGAGGACCCATCCGCAGGCACGCGAAAGGTGCCGTTCGCTCGTGTGGTCTACATCGAGCAGGACGACTTCCGCGAGGATCCGCCGAAGAAGTTCTTCCGCCTCGCGCCTGGGCGCGAGGTGCGCCTGCGAAACGCTTATCTGATCACGTGTCGTGAGGTCGTGAAAGACGAGACCGGGCGGATCGTCGAGCTGCGCTGCACGTACGACCCGGCGACGCGCGGCGGCGACGCTCCGGATGGCCGCAAGGTGAAGGCGACGCTGCACTGGGTCTCGGCGCAGCACGCCATCGACGGAGAGGTGCGCCTGTACGATCGGCTCTTCTCGGTCGAAAACCCGTCAGAGGACGAGGGGAAGGACTGGCGGACGTTCCTGAACCCGCACTCGCTCGAAGTGAAGACGGCGAAGCTGGAGCCCTCACTCGCGTCTGCCACCGCAGGATCGCGATTCCAGTTCGAGCGGATTGGCTACTTCGCGGTCGATCCCGACACCGCGCCGGGCAAGCCCGTGTTCAACCGCACGGTGACGCTCAAGGACGCGTGGGCGCGTATTGAGGCGCGGGGATAGGTCCGGAGGTAGGTCCAGAGGTAGGTCCATAGGTTGATGGGTCCATAGGTCCATGGGCGAGAACGCCCTTGGAACCCATCGACCCGGTCATCCGTGAACCTGAGGACCCATAGCCCCTTGGACCATGGACCCATGGACCCATGGACCTGGCTACTTGCTATTCGTCATTCCCCCCGTGCACGGCGGACCCGACACGACGGACAGCACCATCAGCGGGTTCTTCCCCTTCCGAGTCAGGCCGCGCGCCGTGCCTCGCGGCACGACGGCGAGCCCGCCTGCCTCGAGCGCGACGTCCTTGTTGCCGAGACGCAGCGTCCCTTCGCCGGCGACGACATAGAGCACCTCGTCGGCATCCGACAGCGACTTCTCCTCGAGCGAGTCGCGTACCTGGATGAGCGTCGTCTTCGCGCTGGCCGTGCAGCCGAGCTGATCCGTCCTCGACGGATCGCGGCCGCTGAGACGATTGCTTTCCAGGAAATCGACGATCGACAGCGCGCGGGCGTCACCGGGTGGCGCGCTGTTCGTGCTGACTGCCGGCTCGGGCGCCTTCGGCGGCGGCGCGGGCGCGGCGGAAAGCGGCACTGTCACATCCAGCGCGACGCCCTTCACCACGATGTCGCGCTCGAGCGTGACGTAGCTCTCGTGCTCTATGCGCACGCGATACTCGCCAGGCTTCACCGACAGGAACCGTGCGATGCCTCCGGCCGTCGTCTGAGCCTCCTTCGCAGCGCCCTCGATGAAGGCGGTGACCTTCGCGCCGCCGATGGGCGCGCCGCCTTTCTCGTCGGTGACCGAGATCGTCACGGTGACTGCCGCGGCTGCCATGGGACGGCGTTTCACGGGCGGGTGAGCGGCCGGCGCGGCCGGCCCCGGGGGTGTCTGCGCCGCGGGCGGCTGGCTGGCGGGGGCCTGGGCTGCGGCCATCTGGGCGCCCAGGGACGTGCTGAGGAGGCACGAGAGGACAAGGCGTGTGCGCATCTCTCGACTGTAATCGCGTGCGAGGGGGCGGTTCAAGGGCGGCCGGCCCGCTGACCTCAACCGATAGAATCGCTGCATGAGGGTCCGCCGCGGGGCACTTGCGCTCCTGATCGCCATCATTTTCCCGGCCGTCGCCCCTGCGGCGCCGGCGGTGCCGGCCGCGCCCCGCGTCGGGCTGGTTCCGATCGACGAGCGGCCGGTCAACCTGAGCGATGTGGTCGCTCTTGGAACTCTGTCGGGCGGCGAGGTCGTGACGCCGCCGCGGCACCGTCTCGGCCGCGGCGATGCGGAGGGCGACGCCGACGGAATCGCCGAGTGGCTCGACTTACTGGACCTCACGAAGATCGCCGCAGTGGTCGTGTCCACCGACATGCTCGCCTACGGCGGGCTGCCGGCATCGAGACGTCCGGACACCACCGTCGAGAAGGCGCTGGCGCGCATGAAGGCCATCCAGCGGCTTCGTGCGCGGGCCGCCTCGATCCACATCTACGCGTTCACGACGTTGCCGGGGTCGTCGCTGGGCGATGACGGACGGAAGGGCGCCTGGAAGACGGCGCTGGTGCGCTGGGCCGAGCTCGGCGGGCCGGACGCCGCGGACCCGCAGGCCTCGGCCGAAGCCCGTTCAATCGAGAGTCAAATCCCGTCGACGATGATCGATCGATACAAGGCGTTGCGGGCGAGGAATCTTGCCGTGGCAAAGGCGGCAGCGGATCTCGTGGCAGCCGGGACGATCGACTATCTCGCGCTGAGCGCCGAGCCGGAAGAACCGCGCGGCGTTGTCGCGGCCGAGCGAGGGGCGATCAGTTCGGCGCTCGGCTCGTCGCTGTCGGCGCATCGGGCCGTCTTCGTCACCGTCACCGATCCGCTGGGGACCTTGCTCGTCGCTCGCGCGCTCGCGGAGCCAGGTCGCACGATAGGCGTCGACGTCGTGCCAGCGGCTGGCACTGCGAAGATAGGGCCCGCGCTGCAGGCGTCGCTCGACGTCGCGGGTCTCTCGACGCCTCCGCGCGGCGCGCGCGCCGATGCGCTGTGCGTGATCTACGCGGGCCCCGATGACGCCGCCGCCGCGGCTGGCGAAAGGGTCGCGCGGGCTCTCGCGGCTGGCAGCCGGGTCTCCGTCGCGGACGTCGGCGCCCCAGGCGAGGGCGCCGCGATTCCCTTCATCGAAGCGCTGCGCGTGACGCACGCCTTCCAGAAGCTTGCCGGGTTCTCCGCCGGGGACGCGCCCATCGCGATTGCCCGCGCGCTGACGGCTGCGGCGATTTCGCGGGACGCCGCCGGCAGTCGCCTGGCACGCGAGCAGGTGCTGCTCCAGCGGCTTGCCGTGGATTTCGTGTACGCCGCGATCGTCCGCCCGCAGGCGATCGACGACTACCTGCAGCCGCACCAGATCGATCCCGCGCATCTCGATGCCGATCAGGCCCGGCGCACGGAGGCGTACTTGATCGAGCAGGTGAAGCCGCTCGTCGAGAACCTCATCATCGATGTCGGTGCCGCGCGGAGGCTCAAGCCCGGACCGAACGCGGTTCGCGACGTGAACGACTTCACGCTGAAGCTTTTGTGGGGCCGGCTGGATGAGGTGGAGATCGGCTTTACGCTGACTGCTCCGTGATTTCGGCGGCCACAGCGTCCGGGTCTCGTCCGCGCGTGCGCCACAGGAAGAGCATCGCCGCGCCGGTGAGGACCGCCAGTTCGAGCAGTTGCTCCTTCAGCGTCGTGTTCCAGAGCAGCCAGACGCAGAGCAGCGCGCCGATCGCGAAGACCGGCGACGGCACCTTGAACGGCTCGCCCTCGGCGCGGACGTCGAGGCGCGCGAGGCGCCACGCGGCGAAACACACCGTCAGGTAGAGCACGAGGACCGCCACCGTGGCCAGGGGCACGAGCAGCGTGAACGTGCCAGTCGCCGCGATGGAGAACGTCACGAACATCTGCGCGATGATCGCGACGTGTGGCGTCCGGAAGCGCGGATGCACGCTGCCAAGTGCCCTCGGGAGCACGCCGACCCTGCCAATGCGGTAGACGCTCCGCGGCGTTGCCAGCGCGATCGCGCTCAAGTAGCCGAGCATCGAGATCGCCGTCCCCGCCAGGAGCAGCGATCGCATCGGCGCTCCGCCGAAGGCGCCTGCCGCTGCCGCGAGCGGCGCCGCCGTGGACGCCGGCAGCGAGGGGCCGAGGGCGGCTGCCGCGACGGCATGTACCGAACCATAGAGCAGGGTGATGACGCCGAGCGCGAGCAGCAGCGCGCGCGGGATCGTCTTGTGCGCCTCTATGACCTCTCCGGAGAGCGCCATCGACGTTTCGGCGCCCGAGAACGCGAACATCAGAAAGACCGCCGCGCGGCCGAGCGACTCCGCCGTTGGCACTGTCGGCGCCGGGATGTCGTGCCACCGGAGCGCGAGCCCCAGCACGACGAACGCGACGAGCGGCGCGAGCTTGAAGATCGTGACGAGCTGCACGAAGCTCGCGCCCTTGGCCACGCCGCGCACGTTGATCGCGGCAAGGCCGCCGAGGACCACGGCAAGCAGCAGCGTGCGCCCGATCGGATCGCCGACGGCCGGCACGTACACCGACACTGCGGCCGCGAATGCGGCAGCGACGCCACCGGCGGCCAGCGTGTCGCTCAGCCAGATCATCACGCCGCCGAGAAAGCCGGCGAGCGGCCCGAAAGCCGCGTGGATGTAGGCAATGCTGCCGCCGGCCTCGGTCACGCGGCTGCCCGCGGACGCGTACGACAGCATCACGAACAGGATCGCGACCGCGCAGAAGACATACGCAAACGCGGCGCCCGTGCCGAGCAGACCCGCCACGGTTGCGGGCAGCACGAAGATCCCCGCGCCGACGACCGTATTGAAGAGGCCCGCGCTCAGCGCCTTGAGGTCGAGCGAGCGGAGGAGCGTCGGGGATCCGAGATCTGGAGGGCGCACCGCGCGAGCTTATCGCGAATCCAGCGCGGAGATCAGGCGGTCGAGCCGCGCGAGATCGTCCGCGCGGCGCGGTGCCCACGCCGCGCCGAGCGCGCTGACTGCCGCACGCGTCGAGGCGAGCGTCACCGAGTGACGCGCGTCCTTCCGAAAGGCTTTCCACTCGCGCGCGAGGGCGCGCCGCTCGCGGACGGTGGCATCTCGAGCGAACGCCGCGACCGCCCCGGCGAGGGTGCCGTGCTCCTCGATGAAGTCCTGGTGGAGATAGCCGCCGAAAAACGCCTCGAGCTGCGGGTACATCGACGGACGGGTGCGAGGCGTCACTGGGCCTCCGGATATGAAGTGAGCACGAAGAAGTCGCCGGCCTCGACATCCCATCGCAGGACGACGAGCGCGGAGTTGGCCGGGACGGCAGTCGCGGCGCCGCGCACGAGCACGCGGCCGATCGGCGGGCCTCGCGGTGCGTCCACGTGCAGCACGAGATTCGGCCGCGAGCCGCGCCGCCGTGCCCAGGACTCGAGCCGTCCGCGTTCCCGTTCGAGCGCGAGGCCAACCATCAGCTCGGCCGCGGCGCGGTCCACGTACGAAGAGGCCGCCGAGATGTGCGACTCGCGCCTCAGGCGATCGCGGAGCTCGAGGTCCGTACGACCGACATGCCGAGCGAGTGTGTGGCCGCCGTGCTGTTCGTCGACGGCCAGGTCCCGCCGTGGGCCTCCCGTGTCGGCCGGCGACGCGTTGCCGCTGTGGAGCGCGGCCACGAGGATCAGGGCACCGACCATCGCGCGCACTATACGAGTCCCGTCAGTTACTACACAAGCCGCCTCGTGAGTGCTAATATTCTAGCACTTACGCTGTCGCCTTTCGCTTGGCATTTCGCACTTGGCACTTCGCACGCGATGAGGTCCCGATGCGTCACACGTTGCGCCTGTTCACCCGCACGCCGCTGGCTACCGCCGCCGCTCTGGGCGCGCTCACGCTGGCCATCGGCGCATCGACCCTTGTCTTCTCTGTCGTGAATGGCGTTCTGCTCCGCGACCTGCCGTACCGCGATCCCTCTTCGCTCGCCGTGGTCTGGGAGACCAGCCCGCGTCGCGGGAACATGACCAACGTCGGATCCCCGGCCAACTTCCTCTACTGGCGCGATCGCCAGCACACCTTCGTCGATCTCGCCGCCGTGTCGCTGACGTTCAAAGTCACAGTCGGCGGCGCCGGTCTGACGCCGGAGATGGTCCCCCAGCAGGTCGTGAGCGCCGCGCTCTTCCCGATTCTGGGCGTCTCGCCGGCGCTCGGGCGCGTCTTCACCGAAAGCGAGGACGTCGGTCAGAAGCCGCTTGCCGTCGTCAGTCATCGGTACTGGCAGATGCGGCTCGGCGGCGATCGATCGGCGATCGGCCGGACACTGCAGATCCAGGGCAAGCCGTTCACGCTCGTCGGCGTGATGCCGTCCGGGTTCAGCGTGCTCGATCCCGACGTGGACATGTGGCTGCCGACCGGCTTCTCCGAGGAAAACCGCACGCCGCAGGGCCGCTGGCTCATCACCATCGCGCGACTGAAGCCGGGCGTGGCGTTCGCCACGGCACAGCAGGAGATGAACGCGATTTCCGCGGAGCTGACGAAGAAGTTCCCCGAGTTCGACACCGGCTGGGGTTCACACGTCGTTCCGATGCATCAGCAGGTGACCGGCGAGATTCGTCCGGCGCTGCTGCTGCTCGTCGGGGCGGTCGGGTTGGTCCTCGCCATCGCGTGTGCCAACGTCGCGAACCTGCTGCTCGCGAAGGGCACGGCGCGCCGGCGTGAGCTGGCCGTGCGTGCGGCGCTCGGCGCGGACCGCGGACGGCTCGTCCGGCAACTGCTCGGCGAGAGCCTGCTGCTCGCCACGGCTGCCGGCATGCTCGGGTGGCTCACGGCAGCGGCCGGGCTGAGTCTGTTGAAGCACTTCGTCACCGACAGCGCCACGGTCCCGCGACTCGCGGAGGTCACGCTCGACGCGCGCGTGATCGTTTTTGCAGGCGCGCTGGCGCTCGTGGCCGCGCTGCTCGCGGGCCTCGTCCCGGCGCTCGCTGCGACGCGACTTGCGCTCGTCGAGTCGCTGAAGGACGGCCTGCGCGGATCGACAGGCGTCGCAGGCGCACGGCTGCGCCCGGTGCTCGTCGGCCTCGAAGTGGCGCTCGCCGTCGTGCTCGTTGCCGGCGCCGGCCTTCTCATCCGGAGCCTCGCGCGGGTGCTCGACGTGAAGCCGGGCTTCTCGATCGACGCCGTGCAGACCTTGCCGCTCTCCCTCTCCGGCGACGCGTACTCGCGTCCGGAGTCGCGGGCGAGGTTCTATCAGGCCGTCACCGAGCGTCTGGCCGCACTGCCCGGTGTGTCGGCGGTCGGCGCCGTCAGCTTCCTGCCCATGACGGGACTTGGCGCCGCGACGAGCTACGACGTCATCGGCAAACCAAAACCGCCCCTCGGCCAGGAGCCGGTGGCCGATGTCCGAATCGTGACCGGCGACTACTTTGGCGCGATGGGGATCCCGCTGCTGCAAGGCCGCGCCTTCGGGCCTGGTGACACCGGCGACCGCGCGCATGTGGTCGTCATCAGCCAGGCGCTGGCCGACGAGTCGTTCCCCAACGAGAATCCCATCGGCCGTGACATCCACATCGACTGGGACTCGCCCGCACCCGATCGGATCATCGGCGTTGTCGGCAACGTCCGGCACGAAAACCTCGAGACTGCGGCGCATCCCATGACGTACTGGCCGTATGCGCGGTTTGCGAACGAGTTCATGACCGTTACCGTCAAAACAACGGAGCCGGCGGAGGGGTTGATTGCCCCGTCGCTCGCCCGCGTCGTGCGCGACATCGACGCGTCCGTTCCGGTCGGGCAGGTACGGCCGATGCGGGCCGTGCTCGGCGAGACGCTGGCGACGCGAACCCTCGTCATGAGCCTGCTGTCGCTCTTTGCCGGGCTAGCCCTTGTGCTGGCCGCGCTCGGCATCTACGCTGTGACGACGGCTGCCGTGGCCGAGCGGCGCGCTGAGCTGGCGATCCGGGTGGCGCTTGGTGCGCAGCCCATCCGTGTGGCCGGCCTCGTGCTGCGTCAGGCGCTGACGTCGGCGGCCGGCGGCGCGTTTGCCGGTCTCGTGGCGGCCGTCGCGCTGGGCCGGTTCGTCGAGTCGATGCTGTTCGACGTCACGCCGTTCGATCCGTGGGCGATGGCAGGAACCGTCGCCGCGCTCGTCGTCGTGGCCGGGCTCGCCAGCCTCGCGCCCGGCCGCGCTGCGACGAAAGTCGATCCGATGGATGCGCTGAAGTCCGAGTAGACACCAGGGAGCCGAAGTCATGCGCTACGCGATTCGACGTCTGGTCCACCAGCCCGGGTTTTCGCTCGTCGTGATCCTGACGCTCGCCTTGGGGATCGGCGCCAACACGGCGATCTTCTCGCTCGTCAACGCGGTGCTGTTGCGCTCGCTCCCGTATGACCACCCCGAGCGTCTCGTCACGCTCGATCATTACTACCCGGACCTCAACAATCTCCAGGCCGGCTTCGCGGTGCCGAGCTACAAGGAGATCACCGAGCGCACGCACATCTTCGATGTGTTCGCGGTCGCTGGCCGCTGGAACGTGAATCTCACCGGCGCCGGCGAGCCGGAGAAGCTGACCGGCTCGTATGCGACGGCGGACTTCTTCAAGGTCTTCGGCGTCGCGCCGATGCTGGGCCGCACGTTCCTGCCCGGGGACTGTCGCGAGGGCTTCAAGAACGTCGTCGTCCTCGCCTACGGCCTCTGGGAGCGGCGCTTCGGCTCGGACCGTAGCATCGTCGGCAAGAAGGTCGTCCTCGGCGGCGAGCCGTTCGAGGTAATCGGCGTCATGCCTCGCGGCTTCTACTCGCTCTTCAACCGGCGCGTCGAGATCTGGGCGCCGGCCGTTTTCAAGCAGGAGCAGTACGGAGACGAGGCCCGAACGAGCGAGTTCCTGTTTTCGTTGGGGCGCCTGCGGCCGGGCATTCCGGTCGATCAGGCGACGCGCGAGGTCACGGCGTTCGCCGACGGGCTCAAGCGCGATCATCCGTCGTCGTACGACCGCACCTGGACGATTGAGACCCGAACCTTCAATGACTACATGACGGCACAGTTGAGGCCCGCGCTGCTCGTCCTGCTCGGCGCCGTCGGGTTCGTGCTGCTCATCGCCTGCGCAAATATCGCGAACCTGCTGCTCGCGCGCTCGGAGGCGCGGACGCGCGAGATGGCAGTGCGCGCGGCCATCGGCGCGACCCGTCGCGACCTGATTCGGCAGCTGCTGACCGAGAGCCTGCTTCTCGCGGGTGCCGGCGCCCTGGCCGGCCTCGGCGTCGCCGTGGCGGCCATTCAGGCGCTGCTCGCGCTGGCGCCCGCCGATCAGATTCCTTCGGGCGGCGTGAGCATCGACGGCACCGTCCTGTTGTTCACGCTCGGCATCGCCCTCGCGACGGGACTCATCTTCGGATTCGCCCCGGCCCTCCATGCGTCGCGCACCGATCTCCAGCATTCGCTCAAGGACGGCGCCCGCACGGCGGGCGACCAGCAGGGCCGCTGGCTGCGTCGCGCGCTCGTCGTCGCCGAAATGGCGCTGGCGCTGACGCTGCTCGTCGGCGCCGGGCTGCTCCTTCGCAGCTTCGCGCGGCTGCAGGGCGTCAGCCCGGGATTCGATCCCACCCACCTGGCGACGATGAACCTCACGGTGCCAAAGACGAAATACAAGGACGACGCCTCCCTCGTGAATTTCTTCTCGGCGGTACGCCAGAAGATCGCGGCACTCCCGGGCGTCGTGTCCGTCGGAGCGACGTCGAACATCCCGTTCGGCGGGAACTGGGGAACCGGCACCTTCACGGTCGAGGGATATCAGCCGCCCAAGGGCCAGCCGGCGCCGTGGGGAGACCTCCGTCTCGTGACCGCCGGGTATTTCGAGACGATCAAGGTCCGATTGCTCCGCGGCCGGCTGCTGACCGACGCCGATCGCACCGACTCGATGCCTGTAGTTGTCGTCGACTCGGAGGCCGCACGGCGCTTCTGGCCGAACACCGATCCGGTCGGCAAACGAGTGACCTTCGACGACTCGACGAAGCCCGATGCGCAGTGGCTCACGGTAGTGGGCGTGGTGGATCACACGGCGCACGAAGGACTCGATGCCGAGCATCGTGTGCAGCTGTACTTCGCGTATCCGCAGCGCGCGCAGTCGCAGATGACATTGGCCGTCCGAACGGCGGGCGATCCTGCGGCGATCGTGAACGCGGTGCGCGGCGCGATTCGAGAGGTTGACCCGGATCAGCCGATCTCGGACGTGGCGAGCATGGAAACTCTCATGAATCGCGCCGTGGGGCAGCGGCGCCTTTCGATGACGCTGCTGGCGACGTTTGCCGTCCTGGCGATGGTGCTGGCGGCGCTCGGGATCTATGGCGTGATGGCCTTCGACGTCACGAGGCGCTCGCGCGAGATCGGCGTCCGCATGGCGCTCGGCGCGGCGCGGTCCGACGTCCTGGCACTCATGTTGCGACAGGGCCTGACGCTGGCGGCCGTCGGCGTCGTGCTGGGACTCCTTGGCGCCGCCGGGCTGACGCGCGTCCTCCAGGCGCAGCTGTTCGGTATCGCGGCCACCGATCCGCTGACGTTCGCGTCGGTGGCGGCGGCGCTGCTGGCGGTCGCCACCATCGCGACGCTCGTGCCGGCGCTTCGCGCGACGCGCGTCAATCCCGTGCAGGCGCTGCGCTACGAGTAGCAGGGCGCCGGGTCTTTCCCCGCTTGACCGCCGCCAGAGGCGCTGGTACCGTCCGGACGCCCGCGGATGCGCCGCGGGCGGGGACTCCCATGCAAACCATCGCAGGCATCGACCTCGGAGGCACCGCCGTCAACTACACCCTCGTCGATTTCGAGGGGCGTTTCCTGATCGAAGATCTCTGCGAGCATCCCGCGAGGTCCATCGAAGGCCCTGATATCTGCCTGCGGCAGATCGCTGACGGGTTGGCCATCGCCGCCGGGAAGGCCGGCGTCGCGATGGACGACGTGGTGATGGTGGGGCTCGACACGCCTGGCCCGGCGAGTGCGATCGGAGTGCTCAGCGCGAAAGGATCCACGAACTTCGTGCATCCGGCCTGGGCGGGTCTCGATCTGCCGGCCAGCCTGTCGGCTGTGCTCCGGCGTCCGGTGACGTACCTGAATGACGGGAATGCCGGTGCGCTGTGGGGTCACTGGTCCATCTTCGAGGAGCCCGAAAAGGCGACCTCGATTTCGGCCATCATCGGCACCGGTCTCGGCGGCGGCGTCATCGTCGACGGGCATGTCGTGAAGGGCCGGGCCGGCTTCGGCGGCGAACTCGGGCACGTCCTGATTCCCTACCAGAGCATCCCTGGCATCGAGGGCCTCACGCCGGTCTGCAATTGCGGACGCACGGGCGATCTCGAGTCGCTGTGTTCGCTGACCGCGATCGCCAAGGCGCTCTTGCCGTGGTTCCTCCAGAAGAATCCAAGTCACGAGCTCGCAAGGGCAGGGGACATGCGCGAGGCAGCCAAGCGCGTGCGCGGCATGGCCGCCTCTGGCGACGCGATGTGCCGCGACATCTTCCGCGTGCAGGCGCATGCCCTGGGACTGTTCTTCGATCAGATGGTCAATACCTTCGATCCGGATGCCCTCATCGTCGGCGGGGGAGCCATCGAGGTGTCGGCGGATTTCCGGCGATGGTTCCTCGCGGAGATCGCGGCGTCGATGCCGACTCAGCGGCAGGAGCAAGCCGACATCCCGATCCGGATCATGCCCAATGGCGACACGGCGAGCGCGCGCGGCGCCGCGATCCAGGCTCTTCGAGTGGCGAGGCATTCGGCGACGACGACCTGACGCATGCGCTCGGTCCCATCCCCCCGGTTCCTCCCAGTTGATCAGCTTTGAATGGAAGCGTATCGTTCGCGCATGACTCTACTGTCCCGGCGAGAGCTCTTGCAACGGTGTGCGGCCTCCGGCGTGCTGCTTGGCACTCCGGTGTTCGGTCGCGGCTTTGTGGACGTGATGCTGGCTGCCGAACAGGCCGCGAAGCACCCGACGCCTTCGAACGCGCTTGGGCCGTTCTACCGTCGTGGCGCGCCGCATACCGCGACGCTGCGCCAGCAGGGCGACCCGGGGATGCCGCTGGTCATTTCAGGTGTCGTGTATGACGCGAGCGGCCAGGCGCGGCCGGACGCCACGATTGAACTGTGGCACGCCGATCATCACGGACACTACGACATCGAGGGATATCACTTCCGCTCGATCCTGCCGACCGACGGCAAGGGCGCGTATCAGGTCGAGACCGTCATGCCAGGGCACTATCCGGATCGGGTCGCGCAGCACGTTCACTACATGGTGAAGGCGCCAGGCTGCAAGCCGCTGGTGACGCAGCTGTATTTCGCGACCGATCCAGTGTTCAAGGGCGATCCCGACAAGAATTTCAACGCGGATCCGCTGGTCGTCACGCGCGAATTGGTTCGCCCGGTCCTGCTGACCGGCGATCCGGGCACGCCGACGGCAGCGGTCACGTTCGAGCTCGTGCTGGAGAAAGCATGATGCGGCGTCACCCGTTGCTCGCGGCCGCCGCTCTCTCATGCGTCGCTCTCGCCGCGGCACCGGCGCCTCGGACCATCGCGCCTGGCACGCACCTGAGGACATTCGCGCTCTGTCCCGACGGCCAGACGCTCGTGGGTCCAGAGGGGCAATCCGCCTGGCTGATCGCCTGGCCGAACGGCGACGCGCGCCGCCCCGCCGTGGGCACCGACGTGTCGCGTCCGCCCTGCGCTGCCGGCTCGTTCGGCTACTCGCCCGACGGCAAGTGGTGGGCGAACCCTGGCGGCGAATCCGGCGACGTGATCGTGAGGGATGCGGCCAACGGCGCTGAGGCGAAGCGGCTCGCAGCCCACCTTGGAGGGGTCAACGCCGTCCGGTTCTCGCCCGATGGACGTTTCCTCGCGTCGGCGGGCGATGACAACGACGTGCACATCTGGGACGCGAAGACCTGGGCGCCGGTCAAGACGATCGACTCGATGACGTTTACGTCGTTCGCCGTCGCCTGGTCGCCCGACAGTCGCGTGCTCTACACGGGCGGGTCGTCGCGCAACGTGAGCGCGTGGAACACGACGACGTGGGCCACGATTGGATCATCGCCGGTTCAGCGTTTCGTGATCGGCGATCTTGCCGTCTCGCCCGACGGCCGCCTCGTGGCGGCGGCAACCTGGGATCCGGACGCGAGCGGACGGCCCTCAGCCGTGCTCTTGCTTGACGGTTCCACCTTGGCCGAGCACGCGGCGATTCCCACGTCCGGGCCTGCAGACCCCGTCGCTTTCAGCCCAGATGGCAAATCCCTGATTGGCCTGATTCGCGGGCAGGCGGGCCTCACCGTCTGGCCGATGGAGTAGTCGATGTCGGAGCGGAAATACCGTCAGCGCGGATATCAGGACGAGCCGCGGGCGCCGCGGACGCCGTCGGCGCCGAAGCCACAGGAACCGCGCGGCCCGCGTGATCCGACGGAGTTCCGTGTCACCAAGACCGTCGGCTTCACGCAGACGATCCGCTGCACGCGGTGCGGCAACACGGTCGGCGACGAGATCGCGTATGACAGCAAGTGCAAGCGCTGTGGCGTCGATCTCCGCTCGTGCGTGCAGTGCGAGTCGTTCGATCCCGGCGCGCGCTTCGAGTGCCGGCAGTCAATCCCGGCGCGCGTCGCGCCGAAGGACGAGCGCAACCGCTGCGAGCTGTTCCATCCCACCGTGCGCGTGGAGCGCGAGACCGGATCGACGGCGCCGACCTCGGCGAGGAAAGCGTTCGACGATTTGTTCAAGTGAGCATCGGCTGTAGCGCAGGCCTTCAGGCCTGCGCCGCGTGGTGGCGGACCTGAAGGTCTGCGCTACAAGGGAACACTAGCCCAGCCCGAGCTTTTCCCTGCAGTAGGTGAGGCTCCGCTCGATCTCCCCCTTCTGATACGCCTGCTCGGCCTTCGTCTTGTCCGCGCCGTCGGGCGCCTTGAAGGTCGGCCGCGGCGTGCCCTTCTTCGCGAAGGCCAGGAAGTGCGCGAACGACTCGGCGGGCATATGTGGCCACGCCTTCCAGAACTCCGGCTTCAAGTACGGGAACTCGCGGTTGAAGCCGGAAATCGTCTCGATGTGCACCGCGACGTTCGGGCAGAGCTCGTCGAACAGCGCGAAGTACGCCTTGAGATCGACCTGGCCCTCGCCCATCGCCGTCCACGCGACCGCCGCCCCGTCGTCCGTATTCCAGACCGCCGAGTCGCGCAGGCTGGTGGTGACGGTGTACTTTCCGAGGTTTCGCAGGTTGTCGATGGGGTCCTCGAGCGTCCAGCACGCGTTGCCCGAGTCGAGGTTCACGCCGACGTAGTCGGCGCCGGCGGCCTCGACGAGGCGCGCGAGCTCGGTCGAATGCATATCGCCAGCGTGGTTTTCGATCGCGATCTTGACGTTCGAGTCGACAGCCAGCGGCTTCGCGCGGCGGCACACGGCGACGAGATCCTCCATGTGCTTCTCGATGCCACCGTCGGTGAGGCGGTCCTCCCACGTGCCGAGGACGACACGGATGACGGGGGAGCCGAGCGTCTTCGCGGAGCGGATGCCAAGCGCGAGATGCTCATCGGCGGTCCCGCGGTTCGCCTTGAACGCCTTCGAGCTCGGACAGACGCTCCACGTGCCGAGATGAATCTGCAGGTTCTTCGCCGCCGCGCGCTGTCGCACCGTCGTGAGGTAGCCCTCGTCCAGCGTCTCGAACGCGTCGAGATCGCTGATCAGGATCGAGCTGCAGCCGAGCGTGGCCGCGTAGTCCACGAGCTGAGGCGCCTTCCACCCGAATCCGCGGACGGCAAAGTTGTCGAAGCCGAGTTTGTGGCGCGTCGCAAACGCGCGCGCGACCGGCGACATGGCCATCGCCGCGGCTGCCGCGGCCGTGCGTCCGATGAACTCGCGTCTGGAAAGATCGCTCATGCGCGGAAGCTTATCGCAACCTCCGGACCCATGGACCCATGGACCCATGGCCCCATGGACCTATGGACCCATGGACCGATGGCCCTACCCAAACGTCGCCACCACCGGCGCGTGATCGCTCGTGCCGATGTCGGCCAGCACGGGGCAGGACGTCGCGCGCGCCGCCAGCGGTTGCGCCGCGAGCACGTAGTCGATGCGCCAGCCGATATTGCGCTGACGCATGTTTCGCCAGGGCGCCCACCACGAGAACATCGAGTCGGCCGCCGGCGCGAGCGTGCGGCCAACGTCGACGAGCCCGCCGCCAAGCAGCCGATCGAACATGGCGCGCTCGTCCGGACGCTGGCCGATGACTCCCGGCTTCCGCTCTTTCGGATGCAGATCGAGATCGGTGTGGGCGACGTTCAGATCGCCGCAGATCACGAGCGGCTGCGCCGCCGCCGTCGCCTGCGTCCACTGGACCAGCGAGTCCAGGAAGTCCATCTTCGCGGCGAAGTCCTTGCCGCCGTTCGGCACGTAGACCGATGCCACGCGGACGCCCGCCACGTCGACGGTCATGATCCGGGACTCGAAATCGAAATTCGGATGCGCGAACGCCGGCGCCTCCGGCGCGATGCGACGGCTCACGAAGATCGCGACGCCCGAGTAGCCTCCGTGTCCGTGCCAGCGGCACCAGTAGTCTTCGGGCTCGAAGAGCAAGGCCGGCAGCTGGTCAGGCCGCGCCTTCGTCTCCTGCAGGCAGACGACGTCGGGGGCGTCCCGTGCAATCCAGTCGAGCACCTGCTGGGCACGCGCGCGGATCCCGTTGACGTTCCAGGTGGCGATTGTCAGGCTCACGCGGGTCGTTTCGGGAGCTGTGCCTCGCGGTACTTCCGCAGCAGCTCGTAGAGGACGACGCCGCCCGCCGTCGCGACGTTGAGGGATCGCTTGCGGCCGAGCATCGGCAGGCGCACCTGAACGTCCGCGCGATCCAGCAGCGGCGGGGCGATGCCGTCCACCTCATGGCCGAACACGAGGCACACCGGGAAGGTGGGCCGCCAGTCGAAGAGATCCACGGCGGCCAGCGACGTCTCGATTGCGGCGATGGCCGCGCCGCCCGCGCGCAGCTCGTCGAGCAGGCGCGAGACGTCATCGACCGCCGACCACGACAGCGTCGTTTCGGCGCCGAGCGCCGTCTTCGCGACGCCGCGATGTGCCGGCGTGGGCGTGAAGCCGCCCAGGAAGAGCCGGGATCCGCCGACAGCGTCCAGCGTCCTGAAGAACGCGCCCACGTTGTAGGCACTCCTGACGTTGTCGAGGAGCACGGACACGGGCAGACGCGCGAGCTCGTCGTACGCCGCGCCGGCGGCCGTCGCGCGGTAGGGCACCGCCTCTGACATCCGCTCATTCTATGTGACGATTCGCGGACAGGATGGACGAGCCGCGCGACGACGGCTATCTAACAGCGTGGTCCGGGCCGCACTGCTGGCACCGCTGCCGTGGAGCCCCGGCCGTCCTGGTGGGAGTGTCGGTGCTGTCGAGCGCGATCCCGGCATGGCGCGCGATCAGAGTGGACCCGATCGCCGCGTTGCGGACAGAATAGCGGCCTCGCGGGCCGCCAGTGCATACGCACGTTCTTGCCTTCCACGCACTCTATCGCTGCAGGCATGCGGGAGTCTGCTGCACGTCAGGCTGGACCATTCCCGTCGAGGCGCCGCTCTACCGGTCGCTGAAGTCGGCGCTCGAGTGGGGACAGCTCAGACTGGACGGGCCGCACCACGGGCAGGATCTGTTCGAAACGGCTGCGGACCTGCCCCATGGCGAGCCGGCCGTGCTGCGGCGCCGAGCCGACGGCTCGTGCGTCTTCTTCGAGCGCGGCCGCGGCAACCTCTGCGCGATTCAGCGGCAGGTCGATCACGCGCACCTGCCGTCGGCGTGCCGTCATTTTCCACGCGTCGCCCTGATCGATCCACGCGGCACGTTCGTCGCGCTCTCTCACGTGTGCCCGACTGCCGCGCGGATGCTGCTCGACGACGGCGATGCTGAGGTCGTCACGTCGGGCCCGGTGATCGATCGCCATCTCGCGCTCGAAGGCCTCGACGCGCGCGACGCGTTGCCACCGCTCCTCAGGCGCGATCTCCTCTGGGATTGGGAGGGATGGGATCGCTGGGAACGCGGCGCCGTGCGCTTGCTCGCGCGCACCGATCGCCCACCTGAAGTGTCGATGGCCGGCCTTTGCGACGCCGTCGAGTCCGTGCGCGCCTGGCGGCCGGCCGAATCCCCTCTCGAAGACGCCGTCGTCGCCGCCCTCGAGCGCGGCGCTGCAGTGGCCGAGCCGCTCAGGCTGTCCGAGGCGTCGATGCGGGCCTTGTGCGGCCTCGTCGAGGGCTGCATCCCTGACGGCCTGAAACCTTCAGGCCTCGAGGCGACTCCTATGTTCGACGTGCCGGGCTGGGAGCGCTGGGGCGGGCCGGTGGGGCGGTACCTGGCGGCGCGCGCGTTTGCGAACTGGGTGGGCTACTACGGCGCGGACCTGAGGACGTGGTTCGCGTCGATTCTTGCGGCGTATGCGGCGCTCCGAGCGTCGGCCTCCGCGCGGATTCATGCCGGTGCCGCCCCCGGCGATCCGGACGTGCTCGTGCAGGCGTTCGGCGACGCCGACCGACTGATGTTGCACATGGCATCGGCCTCCGCGCTGGCGGAACAACTCGACGAGTGGGAGATTGAGCAATGAGCGGGTTGCGTGTGGACGAGAAGGGCGTGCTGACGACGTGCGCCGGCTGCGGGACGACGAACCGGCAGGCCTTCGAGCACCTCGGGCAGGCGTCGCGCTGCGGCAAGTGCCAGGCCGATTTGCCGCCGCCATCCGAGCCCGTGACCGCGGCGTCGTCTTTGGAATTCGATCGTCTCGTGTCCGAATCGCGTGTGCCCGTGCTGGTGGACTTCTGGGCGCCATGGTGCGGCCCGTGCCGCGCCGTCGCGCCGGAGCTCCAGAAGGTCGCGCGCTTGCTTGGCGGACGTCTGGTCGTCGCGAAGGTGAACACCGACGAGGTCGAGGACCTCGCGGCGCGCTACGGGATTCGATCGATCCCCACGTTCCTGCTGTTCAAGGACGGCCAGGTGGCCGAGCGTGTGTCGGGCGCGATGAACGCTGCGTCGATCGTGCAGTTCGTCGGCCAGCAGGTGGCCTGACGCGCTACCAGCGGTTGACGAGCTTGGGCGGCGCCGGCGGCTCGGCCTGTTTCTTCGAGCTGGCGGTCTTCGCCGGAGGTGCGGCGGGGGCCGGCGTGGCCTGCTGGGGCAGCGCGGCCTCGTCCACGGGCACTTCAATTTTCTGTTCGAACTGGATCGCCGACTGATATTGCAGGCTGCCGCCGCCGGCAATCGCCGACACCTGGCAGCGTACGACGCGGCCCTTCACCGTCGGCGGCGCCTTCGGCCCCTCGAAGATCACGCCGACGCGCGTGCCCGGCACGAAGCGCGTCTTCCCCTCGACGAGCACGCCGCTGGCCGACAGGTTCACCAGGCGCACGGCTTCGCCCGGCGAGAGCCGCATGCCGGTGATCGCGGAGATTGCTTCCGCGGGGTACCGCGGGTCGACGGCGCGAACACCGGCCTCGACGGCGGCGTCCTGTTTCTCGGCCATCACCGCGCCTCCACCGCAGCCTGCCGCGGCAGGTAAAGCTCGAAGACCACGCCCGGGCCCTCATGCGCGAGCCACAAGGTGCCGCCCGTCGCGCGCGTCGCTTCGTGCGCGCCGCCGAGCTCGGCCTGCGCGCTGCTCCAGGCCGCCGCATCGCCCGATTCGAACAACGTGCCCGGCAGCCCGTCTGCCGCGCCTTCGCCAGCGACGTGCACGGCCACGAGCGCGTAGTCGCCCGGGATCATGTCCCCGCGGCCCTTCGCGGCGTCCTGGTCGACAGTGACGTCGGCGATTTCGAGCACGATTTGTCCTGACCGCATCGCAGCGCCGCGATTCACCGCCAGCGCGACGAGCGCCTGCTCGACGCGATCGGCCGGCACCGCGATCACGGAGTCCGGTGTCGCCACGGCCATCGCGAGCGAGATATCGCCGCCGAGGACGTCCCTCAACGGCTGCTCGATCCGGGTCGCCAGCGCCTGCGCAGTGATGCCGGCGCTCGCGGAGGCCGACGCGGCCAGGGAGCGCGCCTCCTGCGCGACGCGGTTGGCGGCTTGCGCCAGGGTCGCGAACCGAGCGGCCACTTGACGCTCGGCGTCGCGGGCCGCGCCGAGCGCGGCTTCGAGCTGCCCGAGGCGCGCCTGATGCTGGCGTTCGAGCTCCTGGTGCGCCGCCGTCGCGGCCGCAAGATCGCGATCGAGCGCCTCGACCCGGGACTCGAAGCCGCGGATCGTCTCGCCGGTCGACTGCTGGAGCTCGGCGACGGCGCGCTCGAGCTCGGCGACGCGAGTGCGGGCGTCGGTCGCGGCCTGTTCGTGAGCGGCCGCCGTCTGCTCGTGGGTCGCGGCCTGCTCCGCGAGCTGCGCCTGATCTTCCATCGCCTGGTTCAGGGCGTCCTTCAACGCCTGAACATCGGCCTCGAATCGCGTCGTGACTTCCTGAACGGCACTGTTCGCCGATTCGCGAGCAGACTCGAGCGCCTGGCGCGCCGACGCGCCTTCGGCAGTCGCGGAGTCGTGCCGCGCCAGCGCCTCCTTCAGCTCCGCCTTCAGGCGCTGCTCGCTGGCGGCCATCTCGTTCAGCCGCGCCGATTGCTCGTCGCTGATACGGGTGCGCTCGTCGAGCGCCTCGGTCAGCCCTTCGACCTCGGCCGCGTGCTGAAGGGCGAGCGCCGACCTGAGCTCGGCGGCTTCCGCCAGCTTGCGTTCGAGCACGGCGACTTCGTTGGCTTCGGCCGCCTTGCCGAGCGACCGGGCTTCGGCCAGCTCGGCGGCCAGGCGGGCGCGCTCGGCTTCGTGCACAGACTCCTGCTCGGTCTGCTTGGCCATCGCCTCCACGAGCGACTGCTCGAGGCGTCGCGACTCGGTGACGTCGCGCAGCGTGGCCAGCAGCGAATCGATGCCGTCCGGGGCGCCCGGATGCGGCGCCGCGTGCAGCTGCATCGTGTGACGGGTTCCGGTCAGCGCCGTCAGGTCGATTTCGAGCGATCCGCGGTTTCCTGACGTGATTTTCTCGAGAAACACCAGCAGCGAGTTGCGCTCGTCCTGTGGGAGGAGGGCAGCGATCGACGTCCCGAGGAGCTGTTCGAGTCGCTCGGCGCCAAGCGCCGAGACGCCCGACTCGTTGACGGCCATGAAGGTGCCGTCTCGCGCCAGGCGCACAAGGATGACCGGCTGCGTTTCGAGAACGGCCCTGAGATGCGGTTCGGCGGCCTGTGTCGTATCGACACCGACGGCCGGTTCGCCCGAAGACTTGCTCACGGCATCCCTATCGGCACATGAGCCGGCTGAGATTACTGACTGGAGCCAGATCCTCCGGCGCCGGCCCCGACAATCGGGTCCAGAGTCGCCGTCGCGACGGAATGGTAGAGCGGACGTGCCTTTAGGTAGATGTGTTTCGCTTCTTCTTTGCCCCACCGGCTGGCCAACAAGTCCTTGTAGAGCGGGGTCAAAAACTTCCGGCGACCCTGGGAGGTCAGGAAACGTTCCAAGGCGGGCACCGCCGGCTCGTAGTGCCGGGGAATGGCCAGGCGAAGCCAGGTGAAGAGAATTTCGCTGTTGCCCGAGGCGGTGAAGTGGAACGCTGCGTCGAGTTCCCCCATCTGGACCGACGTCAGGCTTGGCGGAAGGGAAGACAGGAACCGCTGCCACTGCTGCGTGGTCCAGTCGGACGTCTCGAGACTGCCCGGCGCGGCGCCTCCCGCGAACCGGCGGGCCGCTTCGTCGACCCTATCGAAGGCCGCCGACCGCGGCGCCGCCGCATTTGACGGCAGCCCGGGCTTCTCCAGCCACTCATCCACACGCATCCGCGCCTCGAGTCCCGCATCGTCCTGGAGGAGGTACTCGCGGAAGTCGGCCAGGAACTGATCGGTGGTGAGCGATGTGAACGCGTGGCGCTGGAAGTAGCCGCGGAGCCAGGCATCGAATCGGGCACGGCCGACCTGCTGCTCGATCATCCGCAGGAATGCGGCGCCCTTCTCGTACGGCACGATCGTCGCGCCGTCGTCCGGGTCGCGGCCCGTGAGATCGACGTGCAGCACCTGATTGCCGGGCTTGTTCTTGAGCTCGTCGAGGAGCGCGACGAGTTCCTGGCGTCCGAGCGCCTGGAGCATGTCGGCGCGGTCGGCGCCGTAGAGCGCCTCCATGATCCGATTCTCGAAGTACGTCGTGAAGCCTTCGTTCAGCCAGAAATCGCTCCACGTGGCGTTGGTCACGAGATTGCCGGACCACGAGTGCGCGAGCTCGTGCGCGACGAGCGAGGTCAGCGATCGATCGCCGGCGATGACCGTCGGCGTCGCGAACGTGAGCCGTGGGTTCTCCATGCCGCCGAACGGGAACGACGGCGGCATCACGAGCACGTCGTAGCGTCCCCAGTCGTACGGCCCGCCGATCGACTCGGCGGCTTCGATCATCTTCTCGAGATCCGCGAACTCCCAGGCGGCCTTCTCGAGGACCGACGGCTCGGCGTACACGCCGGATCGCGGCCCCACCGCCTTGAACACGATGTCGCCGATCGCGATCGCAATCAGGTACGGAGCGACCGGCTTGTCGAGTCGGAAGCGAAACGCGCGCTGACGTGCTCCGGCCAGGACCTCGCCGTCTGGCGTGAGCTGCTCGGCGCTCATCACCGCATGCAGCGCCGCAGGCACGACGATGCGCGCGTCGTACGTCTGGCGGATGCCGGGGCTGTCCTGCGTCGGAATCCACGTACGGGTGAGGATCGCCTCGCCTTGCGAGAAGACGTACGGATGTTTGCCGCCGGCGGTCTGAGACGGGCGCAGCCACTGCAGCGCGGCCGCGCCGGGACTGGTCCGGTACTTCACGACGACGGTCCGCCGATCGGCCGGCAGGGCGACATGCAGTGCACGGCCAAGGATGGGATCCGCCGCACCCAGATGGAACGCGAGGGGCTCGCCGCCCTGGTCGGTCGCGGCTTCGATCGTCAGCGTTTTCGTGTCGAGGACGACTTCCTTCGCGGCGGGCACGGCCTGGATCGTCAGCGTCGCTGTGCCGCTGAAGACATGCGCCTCGAAGTCGGCCGTGAGATCGATCGCGACGTGTGTCACGCGTGCCTCGCCCGGCTCGGCGAAGCTGTGCTGATCGTGGCGGGTCACTGTGCCCTCGACTGTAGCGCAGGCCTTCAGGCCGGCTGATTTCAGGCCTTCCGGCTCGGACAGCGAGAGCGCGATCGCTGCCAGACCGATGACGGCGTCGCGCACGAGCGAGCTATTTCTTGGCGTAGACGTGCGAGGCGCCCGTCGCGTCGAACGCCATCACGTCGTAGCTCTGGGGAACGCCGTCGGTCTCCATGCCCGGAGCGCCCATCGGCATCCCCGCGACCGCGATCCCGGAAATCTTCGGCTTGTCTGCGAGCATCTTCCGAATCACGTCGTCCGGCACGTGACCCTCGACCACGTAGCCGTTGACGATGGCGGTGTGGCAGGCCGCGAGGTTGGACGGCACCTTGTGTTCGGCCTTGATCAGCGACACGTTGTCCGTGTCGGTCACTGCCAGGTCGAACCCCGCCTTCTTCATGTGCTCGACCCATTTGGCGCAGCAGCCGCAGGTCGGCGACTTGTAGACCGTCATCTTCATCCGGCCGGGGGCCTGGGCTGACGCGGTGGTGGCCAGGAGCGCCGCCAGCGAAAGGGCTGCGAGCAGGGTTCGGCGAGTCATGCGCTGATCTTACCGCGGCGTCGGCCGGCCCGGCGGCCTGCAAGAAACGGCAGCCACCCCGTTCAAAGGGCATGGCAACGGGTGGGCGGCCCGATCCGAGGGCCTATCAATCGGCAATCCTGTTCGGCCTGCTGCTCTACGGCGGGTTGGCCCTTGATTTCGACGTCACTGCCGGCCGCACGGCGTTGCTCGTTGCCAGCGCGCTTGCCACCCAGTGGGTCTGCACCCGGCTGAGCCGCCTCTCGCCATTCGATCCGCACAGCGCCCTGATCTCGGCGTTCTCGCTCACGCTGCTGCTTCGCACCAGCGATTGGTGGCTCGCCGCCGCTGCGGCGGTCATCGCGATCGCCAGCAAGTTCGTGGTGCGGCGTCAGGGCAAGCACCTGTTCAACCCCACCAATCTCGCGCTCGTCGTCCTCCTGCTGCTGACCGATCGCGTCTGGGTCTCTCCCGGCCAGTGGGGCAGTCTCGCCTGGTTCGCCTTTCTGATGGCCTGCCTCGGGGGCCTCGTCGTCACAAGGGCCGCGCGCGCGGACGTCACGCTGGGGTTCCTGGCGACGTTCGTCGCTCTTCAGATCGGCCGCGCGGCATGGCTTGGCGATCCGATCGCGATCCCGCTGCACCGGCTCGAGAACGGCGGGCTGCTGCTGTTCGCGTTCTTCATGATCTCGGATCCGAAGACCACGCCCGATTCGCGAATCGGGCGGCTGCTTTTCGCCGCGCTCGTCGCGGCCGGCGCGTACTACATGCAGTTCCGCCTGTTCCGCACGAACGGCCTGCTCTGGTCACTTGCGCTCTGCTCGTTCGTCGTTCCGATTCTCGACTGGCGATTCCCTGGCGCGCGGTATGCCTGGCCACGAGGTGCAACTCGAGCCCGCAACCCGCAACCGTCAATCCACAACCGTCAACCTGCAACCATCAACCCGCAACCCGTTGAGGTTTCTCATGCGCCGCTTCCTTGTCTTGATTCCCCTGTTCGCGTGCCTCTGGGCATTCGCTGAACCTCTGGGCGCCTTCTGTGGCTTCTACGTCGCCCGCGCCGACACGACGATCTTCAACCAGGCGTCCCAGGTCATCCTGGTCCGCGACGGCGATCGCACCGTGCTGACGATGGCCAACGACTTCAAAGGCGATCCGAAGGAGTTCGCCGTCGTGATTCCCGTCCCGACTTTCATCACGCGCGATCAGATCCACATCGCTGAGAAGTCGCTCGTCGATCACGTCGACGCGTACACCGCGCCGAGGCTGGTCGAGTACTTCGACGAAGACCCGTGCCGGGTCTACAAAATGTCGGAAAACATGGCGAGGCCGTCCGCGGCCGGCCTGGCCGTCGACGCCGTGAAAGAGCGCGCGAAGGCCCTCGGCGTCACGATCGAGGCCCAGTACACCGTCGGCGAATACGACATCGTGATTCTCTCTGCCGCGCAGAGCAGCGGCCTCGAGACATGGCTGACCTCGAACGGCTATCGGATGCCCGCGGGCGCCGGGGCGGTGCTCGGCAGCTACATCAGGCAGAGCATGCGGTTCTTCGTGGCCAAGGTGAACGTCAAGGAACAGTCTCGCCTCGGCTACGCATTCCTGCGTCCGCTGCAGGTGGCGTACGAGTCGCCGAAGTTCATGTTGCCGATCCGGCTCGGCACCGTGAACTCGTCGGGTACACAGGAGCTGTTCATCTACGCGCTCACACGGTCGGGACGCGTCGAGACGACGAACTACCGGACGGTGAAGCTGCCGTCAGGGATGGAGCTGCCGGCGTCGACGAAGGAACGGTTTGCACCGTTCTATCGCGCGATGTTCGATCACATGGTCCGCCTCGAGGACATGCGGGCGGTCTTCCTCGAGTACGCCTGGGACATGGGCTGGTGCGATCCCTGCGCGGCGGATCCGCTGTCGGACGACGAGCTGCGGACGCTCGGGGTGTTCTGGCTCGATCCGGGATCTGCGCGCTTCAGCCGCCCGCCAAACGTCGGTCCGGCCTACGCGAGGCCCGGCGGGCCGCGCGACGTCTTCGTCACGCGGTTGCACCTCCGCTACGACGGCTCGCATTTCCCGGAGGACCTCGTCTTCCAGCAGACCGGCAATCGCGAGAACTTCCAGGGGCGTTACGTCCTGCGCCACGACTGGACCGGCGGGGATACGTGTCCCGCCGCCGAGCAGTATCGCCGGTCGCTGCCCGACCGTCACGAGCGCGAGGCGCAGACGCTCGCCTCGCTCACGGGCTGGAAGATCGAGGACATCAGGAAGCAGGCGGGGTTACCGCCAGCGGTAGTGGACGACGTTGCGTGGTGGAGGCGGATCTGGCGATAACTGAAGTGCGAAGTGCTAAGTGCGAAATGCTAAGTGGAGTGAGAAGTGGGAAGTGAAAGGGAGAGCGTGGCAGGTCACTTGCGACTCAGCACTCCTCACTCCACTTAGGACTTGGCAGTTGGCACGTCGCACTTCATAGTCATTTAGGCCCGAATCCACTGCCACAACTCCCCGAGCCGAACAGCCTTGCCTTGCATCAGCAGCCCGACCCGGACGATTCGGCCGGCGGCCCAGACGACGAGGGCTGTGGCCGCGAGCGTCAGTGCGACGCCAAGCGCCACCTGCCAGGCTGGCGGACGTTCGGGCAGCGCCAGGCGCAGCAGCATCAGGAACGGAGTCGCCGGCGGGAAGAGAGACGCGCCCACCGAGAACGCACTCTGCGGCGCCTTCGCGATGAGGGTCCACGTGAGCGCCGGGATCATGAGCATCATCATCGCGGGCGTCATGAGGTTCTGCGCGTCGCGCAGGTCGCTGCAGGCCGATCCGATCGCGATGAACATCGCGCCGTAGGCCAGCACGGACAGCACGAGGAATATGACGAACCAGGAGAGCAACCGCGGATCGATCGCGTCGAGGTAGCCCCAGCGATGCGCCGCCCACGCGCCGCCAGCCAGGTACACGAGCGTCATCACCGCGGAGACGGCGGTGCTGGCCAGCAGCTTGCCGAGCATCAACTCGAACGGCGTGACCGCGCCCAGCAGCACCTCGCTGATGCGGCTCATCTTCTCTTCCAGCACGCTGTTCAGCAGCTGTGGCGTCGTCATCACGACGATCAGGAAGAGCAGGAACATGAATCCGATCGGAATGCCGACGGTCCGAATGCCGTCGACCTCCACCGCCGCCCGCACGCTGCCTCCTGCGGTGCGATCCAGCAACCCGAGCTGCTCGATGGCGATCGGCTTCAGCAGCGTCGCGACGACGAGAGGACTGACGTGCGCCTGCTCGAAACGGCGCTTGACGACCTCCTTGAGCACCGCGCGCTGCAGCCAGTCGGGCAGCTCGCGGTACGCAGGCGCGCCAGAGTAGTACCGAATCTTCGCGTCCGGCTCGGTGCCGATGAGGCCGGCGGGCAGCTCGACGAAGGCAAAGAGGTCCTGAGCGCGCACGCGTTGCGACAGCGCCAGCAGGAGCGCGTCGTGGTCGGCCGGCGCGGGCGGCGGGATCGACTCCAGCGTGAACTGCGGGCCCTCCGCGACCTTCGGGCCGAGGTCGCGCTCGCCGCGATTCCATGCCGCGACCGCCGCCTGGAGGGGCGCGAGGAGCCGGCCCGTGTCGTCGAGGACCGCGACGCGGCGGAAGGTCTGGTTCGCCTGTCGCTCGACCACGCGCTGCAGCAGCACGGCGCCGCCGAAGAGGATCGGCATGAGCATGATGCCGACGAGGAAGCCGCGCGCGCGGACCGCGGTCTGGAACTCGGACTTGGCGATGATGAAGACCCTACGCACTCTGGACCTCCATCTCCTCAGGCGTCGGGCGGGCGATGCCGACGAAGATGTCATGCAGCGACGGCCGGGCAATCTCGAAATGCCGCACCGGCATCCGCGCCACGATCGCGGCGAGCAACGCCTGAGGATCGCCCGTGAACTTCAACTCGTGCAGCGCGCCGCGTGTCGAGAGGCCCACCACGCCCGGAACGGCCGCCAGCGCGGCCGTAGATCCGTCGACTCCGACCCGGACCAGATCGCTCCCGTAGTCAGACTGGATTTCGTCGAGCGTCCCGTCGAGCACCTTCCGGCCGCGGAAGATCATGAAGATCCGGTCGCACATCCGCTCGGCGACGTTCATGTCGTGGGTGCTGAACACGATGGTGGTGCCGGCCCTGCGGAGGGCATCGATCGCGTCGCGCAGCACGTCGGCGTTCACCGGGTCGAGGCCCGAAAACGGCTCGTCGAGGATCACCAGCTCGGGCCGCGACACTATGGCTGCGATGAACTGGACCTTCTGAGACATGCCCTTCGAGAGCGCCTCGATCTTCGCGTCCAGCCAGGGGCGCAATTCGATTTGGTCGATCCACCTGGAAATTTCGTGGTCCACCTGCGCCCGGGTCGCGCCTTTCAACTCGCCGTAGTAGCGAAGCAGCCGCCTGACCGTCATTTTCTTGTAAAGGCCGCGCTCTTCTGGCAAATAGCCTATTTTGTCGCGAACGATCGCCGTACGGCTGTCGCCTAGCACTTCGATCCGCCCGGAATCCGGCAGGAGGATGTGCAGGATCATCCGGAGGGTGGTCGTCTTACCCGACCCGTTCGGCCCGATGAACCCGTAGACGGAGCCCACCGGCACTTCCAGAGTCAGGTCGTCCACCGCCAGGTGGCTGCCAAACCGCTTGCTCACCCTGTCCAGCCTGACGGCTGGCATAATCGCGCCCATGTTTCTGATGGTGCCCCTTGTGGCCAGCCTCATTATCGGCGCGGATGCTGCCAATCCGCCTTCCATGATTTCAGCGCCTGCGCCTTCGACCGGCTCGACGCAGAGCCCTTCGGCGGACGCAGCGCAGGCGCCCCGCCCGATGACGTTTCTGGACCTGCTGGCCCTTCCGGGGCTCTCCGACCCGCAACTCTCACCGGACGGCCTCACCGTCGCCTACGTGCAGGACGCCCCGGACTGGAGCCAGAACAAGCGCATCGGGCACATCTGGCGCATCGGGATCGACGGCCAGCACCCCGAGCAGCTCACGCGTGGGGAACGCGGAGAGTCGAACCCGCGATGGTCTCCCGACGGCCGAACGCTGGCATTTCTTGCCAAGCGCGGCGATGAGGACGATGCCCAAGTGCAGTTGTTGCCGATGGCGGGCGGAGAGGCGCGCGCGCTTTCTGCGCATGTCACGGCAGCGTCCGCCATCCAGTGGTCTCCGGATGGCCGCCGCGTCTACTTTCTTGCCGACGAGGCCAAGACGATTGAGGAACGTGCCCGGGGTCGCAAAAAAGACGACGTATTTCAGTACGACGAGCAGTTCAAGCAGCGTCAACTGTGGTCGATCGACGTCGCGACCGGCAAGGAGACGCGCCTGACGACGGGCGAGTCGTCCGTGATGTCGTACCGGGTCTCGCCGGACGGCGCCCGTTTCGTGTTCGAACGTGCGCCGACGCCGCTGCTCGGCGACGCCGAGCACGGCGAGCTCTGGACGATGGCGGCTGACGGATCCGGGGCGACCGCGCTCACATCCAACGGCGTGGCCGAGGAGGACGCGTCGGTCTCGCCGGACGGCACCACGGTTCTCTTTCGTGCCGCATCGAGCGCGACGTTCGACTCGTACTACCAGTCTGCCATCTTCACCGTGCCGGTCGGCGGCGGCGCGGCGCGCCTCGTCGCGCCGAAGTTTCCGTACGAAGTCCAGGCGGCGTCATGGGCCGATTCGCAGACGGTGCTCCTGGTGGCGAACATGGGTGTCCACTCTGAGATCTTCTCGATCGACCTGCGGCACCCCGACGACCCAAAGCAGATGACCGACGGGGAGCACGCCCTCGACGGCTGGTCGTACGGGGCCTCGTCCGGCCGCCACGTTTTCGTGCTGCAGGAGGC
>JBKPSY010000232.1:0-38138 GCA_046735235.1 Acidobacteriota bacterium
CCTATGGATCGCGCGAGGCCTTGGCACGGCCGTCCTGCACGGGGCGACGACCGCGATCGCCGCGATGCTGACGAAGGCCGTCATGGAGCGCTGGAGGTACCGGGCAGCGCTCGCCATCCTGCCCGGGTGGCTCGGCGCGGCGATGATCCATTCCGCGTACAACCATCTGCTCGTCTCGCCGCTGGTCGCCACGGCGCTCCTCCTGATCGTCCTCCCGTTGATCGTGATGGCGGTGTTCGATCGCAGCGAGCGGGCGACGCGTGAATGGGTCGGCGCGGGGCTCGATCTGGATCTCGAGCTGCTCGATCTCGTGCTGTCGGAGCACTTCCAGGCGACGCGGCTCGGCACCTATCTGCGCGAGCTGCGCACCCGCTTCGAAGGTCCTGTCGTGTCCGACATGTTCTGCCTGCTCAGACTGGAACTGGAGCTGAGCGTGCAGGCCAAGGCACGGATCATGGCCAGGAATGCCGGGCTGGAGATGCCGGTGGACGACGACCTGCACGAGGCGCTGGCCGAGCGGGAGTTCCTGCGGCGCTCGATCGGTCCGACGGGACTCCTCGCGCTGAAGCCGCTGCAGGTGACCTCAGATCGCGACGACTGGCATCGTTATCTGCTGTCGCAAGCCGACGTGCGCGCGCGGATCAAGGGTCGCCTGAGGAATCCCCGAAGAAAGTAAATCGGGTTTACGCCCTCACGCTGGCGGCGGGAATCCTCGTCATCAGATCGTCGAGCTCCGCGGGCGACTGGCAGCCGATCGTGAAGCAGTCGAGGCAGTCCTGCGCGACCGCGAACTGAAGCGCTTCGTCGCGGCGGTTCTTGAGCGCGCCGGCGCCGAGGATCTTCATCCCGATCACACCCTTGCCGCGCTGACGCATCGTCCGCAGCAGCGCGATGATGGTGCCGGGGTCGGCGTCCATGGCGACGCCGGCCGGGTTCAGCCGTGCGAGGTCGACGTCCACCCAGTCAGTCTCGGCGGCCACCTTCATCGCGCCGAGGTCGTGGCACGACACGCCGTGCGCGCGGATGATGCCCTTCTGCTTCGCCTCGGAAAGCACCGACATCGCCCCGGCCCTGTCCTGCGCCCAGTTCGCGTTGAGCATGCAGTGCAGCAGCACGATGTCGATGTGATCGACGCCCATCTCCTTGCGGAACCGATCGAGATCGTCGCGCATCTCCTGCTCGGTACTGGCGTGGGTCTTCGTGAGGATCACGACCTTGTCGCGCTGGACAGTCTGCAGGGCGAGCTTGGCGTGCGGGTGGCTGCCGTACTGATCGGCGAGGTCCCAGAAGTGCAGGCCGTTGTCCACGCCTTTGACCAGCAGGTCGGCGAGGCCGCGATCCCCCAGCTGCCGAATCTGGTTCGAGCTGTGGTTCACGCCGCTGGTGCCGGTGCCCTGCGCGAGCCGCGAGACCTTGATGCCGGTCTTGCCGAGCGTGACCAGGTCCTGAGGGGCCTTCTTGACGTCGGCTGCGTAGAGGTGATGCGGAAAGCGATTGAGGCTGACGAACGCACCGGCCGCCGTGGCCCCGCACCGCAGGAAATCGCGCCGCTTCATGGGAACCTCCGCAGAGATCGCGCGGCCACACGACGCACCGCGCCCTTTCAGGGTTGTACCACGTCAGCGTCGCACCAGCAACCACACGAACGCCATCAGTCCCACGCCAGTGATCGCACGCCGCACCCAGATCTGCGGCACCCGCTGAGCCAGCATGGCGCCGCCGTAGCCCCCGACAAGTCCCCCGACGGCCATCGCGATGGCGATGGGCCAGCGCACGATGCCGCTCACCGCGAACAGCGCCGCCGCCACCGCGTTGATCACCAGCGCGCCGAGGTTCTTGAGGCCGTTCATCTGGTGGATGTTCGTCAGCCCCATCGCGCCGAGCACGGCCAGCATCAGGATGCCGATCCCCGCGCCGAAGTAGCCGCCGTAGACGCCCACGAAGAACTGATAGACGAGATAGCCGACGGGCGGGGGCGGCAGCTCGGCGTTCGTCATCGCCGTGCCGCCGGTCTTCCGTCCCAGGCGCCGAGCGATTGGTCCCTGCGCCATGAAGAGCAGCGTCGCCGCGAGCACCAGGTAAGGCACCACACGTTCGAACCGATCGGCCGATGTTCTCAGCAGCAGCAGGGCGCCCGTCGCGCCGCCGAGCAGGCTTGGCAGGGCGAAGCGTAACGCCCACGAACGCGCCCCGGCGAGCTCGTTCCGATAGCCCCACATGCTGCCCACCGACCCGGGCCAGAGCGCCACCGTCGTCGTCGCGTTGGCGACCAGCGGGGTCACGCCGAGTCCCACGATGGCCGGAAACGCGACCAGCGTGCCACCTCCGGCGATGGCGTTGATCGCGCCGGCGATCGCCGCGGCGACAAGTGCGAGGAGCAGCTGAAGAGGGTGATCGAAGGGGACGGGCCACCAAGATGGTACAGGCAGTGAGGTGCGGAAGTGCGAAGGTGCGGAAGTGCGAAGGTGCGGAAGTGCGTCAGGAGCCAGTGCCGTTGGCGCGAGGCAGCACCAAAGTGAGGGTCGTGCCCTTCCCGGGGGCGCTCGAGACTTCGGCGCGGCCGCCGTGGGCTTCGACGACGGCCTTCACGAGGCTGAGGCCAAGCCCCAGGCCACGTTCGGGGCCCGTGCCGTCGGCACGGTAAAGGCGATCCCAGATGCGTTGCAGATGCTCAGGTGCGACGCCGATGCCCGTGTCGGCCACCTCGATCACCACGTCGTCGCCGGCGGAGCGTCCGCTGATCGAGACATGGCCGCCGGTCGGTGTGTACTTCACCGCGTTGTCCACGATGTTCGCGAGCACCTGACGGAGGCGGGGCCGATCCGCGGATGCGAGGAGGCCCTCGGGCACCTCGTGGCTCAACGTCACGCCTTTCTGCTCGGCGACGTCTTCGTACAGATCGACCGTCTCGGCGGCGACCGCGGCGACGTCGACCGCGGTCCGATCCAGGCGCATGACGCCGGTCTCGGCTTCCGAGATGTCCATCAGCGTCGTCAGCAGCGACGACACGCGGTCGGCTTCTTCGACGACGTCGGCGAGCGCCTCCCTGCTGCCGTCGCCGTCGGCGTTGCCGGCCAGTGCGGTTTCGGCGCGACTGCGCAGACGCGCGACGGGCGTACGGAGATCGTGTGCGACGGTATCGAGCGCGTCGCGCATGCCGCGAATCAGCAGCTCGATGCGCTCGAGCAGGTTGTTCGACGTGCGTCCGAGCTCGCTGATCACGTCGCGGCCTGGGCCGACTGGCACACGTGCCTCGAACTGGCCGGTACGGGTGATATGTCCCAGCGTGTCGGCGAGCTGGCGCAGCGGCGTCAGCGTGGACCAGGTCAGCGCGAACCCGCCCACCAGACCGAGCACGACCACCAGACCCAGCAGCCAGCCCAGAAGCCCGCGCACTTCGCGAAGCAGGCGCTCGCGCTCGAGCGTCGTGCGCCCGACTTCAAGGAACACGCCGCCCGGCAACCGTCGCGTCGCCACCTCGAGCGCGACAGGTTGATTGTGCGCCGGCACGGACCGCCAGCCTTCCCCGCCGTCGAGGTCGCCGAGATCGTATGCGCCCCACGACGGCGGCATGCTCGCCAGCAGCACGTCGGCGTTTGGTCCGACGAGCCGGACGAACACGCGGTCGTCGCCGCCCGATGCCTGCTCTGCGCCCACGGCGTCGCTCAGCCCGCCGAGCCCTGTCGTGATGTAGCGGTTCGTGTAGTCGGCGAGCTTCACCTGAATCAGCTCGTGATCGCGCGCGACCAGCGACCGCTCGAGCAAGAGGTAGGCAAACGTGCTGATGGCGAGAACGCTGGCGACGAAGACGAGCGCGTAGTAGACCGACAGGCGGAAGCCCAGCGTCTGCGCGATCCGCTGACGGAGGCTGTCGGGTGACATCAGTCGGCCGGCGGCGCGTCGAGCATGTAGCCCATGCCACGGCGCGTCTGCAGCAGCTTGGGCTCGAACTCGCGATCGATCTTCTCGCGGAGCCGGTGTACCAGCACGTCCACGACGTTCGTGCGCGGGTCGAAGTTGTAATCCCACACGCGCGACAGGATCATCGTCTTCGAGACGACCTTGCCCGCGTTCCGCATCAGGTACTCGAGCAGCGCGAACTCGCGCGGCCGGAGCTCAATCTCTTGTCCCTGTCGCGACACGCGACGCGTCAGGAGATCGAGCGTCAGGTCGCCGACGTGCAGACGTGAGGGCTCGGGCGTGGCCGTCGACCTTCGTAGCAGCGCCTGCACGCGCGCGAGTAGTTCTGCGAACGCGAAGGGCTTGACCAGGTAGTCGTCGCCGCCCCCCTGCAAGCCGCGTACACGATCGTCCACCGTGTGTCGCGCACTCAGGATGAGCACGGGCAGGGTGCGCCCGCGCCGTCGGAGGTTGTCGATGAGGGTGAGGCCATCGGCCCCGGGCAGCATCAGATCGACGATCACGATGTCGGGAGAGCGCTCGAGCGCGACGGCCAGCCCGCGCTCGGCGTCGCCCGCGCGGTCCACCGCGAAGCCGGCCTCGCCGAGTCCTTTTGCGACGAACTCGGCGAGGATGTTGTCGTCTTCGACAAGGAGTGCACGCATGGAGATGAGTCGGGTGCGTAAGAGTGCGTGGGGTGCGTAAGGTGTGTAGGGTGCGATGGCACCCGCACCTCATGCATCCCGCGCACCTTACGCACTTTACGCACTCTGAATCTTAGCCCCGCCTTTCGACCGCCGCGTAGTAGGTCTGATCATGCCGCTGCAGGAGCACCAGCGCGGGGCGATCGGACTTCGTCTGGTATCCCTGGCGCAGATCCGACGGCGATTTCACGGGCTTGCCGTCGATCTGACGAATGATGTCACCGGGCCGGATGCCGGCCGCCGCCGCGACGCCGTTCGGATCGACCTGGTCTACTACGAGCCCGTCAAGCGACGCCGGCACTTCGAGTCGCGACGCCAGCTCCGGTGTGAGCGGCGTGACGCGGATGCCGAGGCTGCCGGCCTCTCCGCGCCCCGACGAGTCGTCGTCGCGCGTCATCCGCGTTTCGACCTCGCCGAGCTTCACGCGCACCGACTGCTTGCGACCGTCGCGCAGGAGCGACACGTCGGCCGACGAGCCCGGCGCCAGCGACGACACCTGGTTGCGAAGGTCGTTGCTGCTCTGCACGGCCACACCGTTGACCGACAGGATCACGTCGCCGCGCCGGATGCCGGCCGCGGCGGCTGGGCCGTCGGCCTGCACGTCGTTGACGAGAGCGCCTCGCGCGTCCTGGAGCTGCAGGCTGCGGGCGATATCCGCGGTCATGGGCTGCACGGTCACGCCGAGCTTCGCGCGCCGCACATGGCCGGTCGAGACGAGCTCGCCCATCACATGCTTGGCCATGTTCGACGGAATCGCGAAGCCGATGCCGATGTTGCCGCCCGACGGCGACAGGATCTGCGCGGTGATGCCGATGAGCTCGCCGCTGGCGGTGACGAGCGCGCCGCCCGAGTTGCCCTTGTTGATCGGCGCATCGGTCTGCAGAAAGTCCTGGTAGCTGCCATCGCCGACGTCGGTCGTACGGCCCCTGGCGCTCAGGATCCCCATCGTGACCGTCTCGCCCAGACCCAGCGGGTTGCCGACGGCGAGCACGACGTCGCCGATCCGCGGACGATCGGAGTCGCCCAGCGCGAGCGTCGGCAGGCGGTCGGCCTTGATCTGCACGACGGCGAGATCGCTGGGCTTGTCGATGCCGACGACCTTGCCCGGATATTCGCGTTCGTCGTTGAGGGTCACGCGGACGTTCACCGCGCCGTCAACGACGTGCGCGTTGGTCAGGATACGGCCGTCCGGCGACACGATCACTCCCGATCCGAGGCCCCGCTCATGGGGCATGTTCTCGGGCGCCATTTGCGGCCCGAAGAAGCGGCGCAACGTGTCGGGCATGTCGGTCGGCTCGGGCTCGGCCTTCAGCTCGACACGGATGGTGACGACAGCGGGCGCGACGCGCGCGACGGCGTCGGCATATGAGAGGACCGGCCGGCTCGACGGCACGCCAGCTTCGGGGGCCTGCGCCGCCGCGGCGGCCACGGGCGCCGGACCGGATTCAGCGCGGGCGCCCGAGGCCCACGCCCCGGCACCGGCTGTAGCGATCGCCAGCACGCCGGCGCCAATGGCGAGCCGGGCGCGGCCGCCGGCCTTGGTATTGAGTACGGACATGAACAGTCACCTCCTGGTGTCTATTGAGTTGGACGCCACGAAGGCTTGCGGCGGCCTGACCGGAAGATGACAACGGTGTAATGAAGGGCTCAGACGGCGGCCGGATATTCGATCAGAGGCAGCAGCAGCTCGAAGGAGGTCCCGTCAGCGCCGCTCTTGACGAGGATGTCGCCGTTGCTCTGGCGCGCGATGCCGAACACCGTCGCCAGCCCCAGTCCGGTGCCGGCTTCGCCCTTCGTGGTGTAGAACGGCTCGAAGATGTGCGGCAGCACGTCAGGCGCGATGCCCAGGCCCGTGTCGGTGACGAGCATCGAGACGTAGCGGCCCGGCGGCAGCGCTTGCGGCTCCTGCGGAGGGTCCAGGAGGGTGATCGTGCGCGTTTCAATCGTGAGCGTGCCGCCGTGCGGCATGGCGTCGCGCGCGTTGGCAGCAAGGTTGAGCAGCACCTGGCTGATCTGTCCGGGATCGGCGTGGACGAGGGCGTCCGCCGCGGACGCCAACACGATCAACTGGACGTCTTCTCCGATGATCCGGATGAGCATGCGCTCGGTGTCGCGCACGATCGCGTCCAGACAGACCGGCCTCGGCTCCAGCCGCTGCTGACGACTGAACGCGAGGAGCTGGTGAGACAGCTCCCCCGCACGCTCGGCCGACCGGCGGAGGTCCTCGACATAGGTGTGCGCCGCGCGATCGGATTCGGACAATCGGGCTTGCAACAGATCGCAGCTTCCGTACATCGTCGTGATCAGGTTGTTGAAGTCGTGCGCGATCCCTCCGGCGAGCCGCCCGAGCGCCTCGAATTTCTGGGCCTGCCTCAGGAACTCTTCGAATTCGCGGTACCGCGTGTGATCCGTCAGCGTGACGAGCACTTCCTGATGCGCGCGGCGGCCGACCAGCGACTCGGTGATCAGGACCCAGCGGAACGAGCCGTCGTGGCTCCGCAGCTTGGTTTCGAGCGGAGCCCGGGACGAGTCGCGCCCGGAAAACTCGGGCCGCCCAGGCGAATCCTCCGCGATGAAACCCGTCACAGGGCGTCCGACGAGTTGCGTGGCCGCGACGCCCAGCAGCGCCGCCGCGCGGGCATTCGCGTAGCTGATGAGACCGTCCGGCGTCAGCGTCAGCAGTCCATCGCTTGTCGCATCCAACAGTTCGGATGGAGCTGGCATACGGGCCGTCCTCCGACAGCAACTGCGGAGCGACTGAGCGAAGGGTTGCGCCTCAGCACGCCGCGGCTGCTAAGAGGAATGCACCGGACTGCACTGAATTTCAAGCTCTGGCGGAGGTTTCGTGCAAATTTTCTGTGCAAACCGCCCTCGACAACTGTGCAAAAGTCCTCCTCAGCGGCACGAGGGTTGGCGTGCAGCCGGGGCTGTGGTAGGAATCAACTCGCCAGCGTCGGGAGTCGCGCATGAGCTGCTTGCGCAAGGCGGCTGCAATCTCCTGGCTCGTCGTCACCGCCGCGTGCGGTGGTAGCAATTCCAATTCGGACCTGCCGCTCAGATTCACCCCGCCGACTACGCCGACTACGTCGGACTGGTCGGTGTCGGGCCGGGTTACCAACCAGTCCGGCGTTCCCATCTCCGGCGCCGTTCTCTCGACGCCGGGTCTTTCGACCGTTCTCAGCAACGCCGCTGGCGCGTACACGATCTCGGGCCTCGGAACGCCCTCACAGGATCCGTATCCGCTCGAGATCACCGCGAACAACTACCTCCGGCGGCGTGTGTGGGTCCGCTGGCAGTCAGGGCCGCGCACCGGCGTGGACGTCGATTTGATCTCGCTGTCATCGCCGTTCTCACTGAAGTTCTACCGCGAGCTGGCGCGCGACGCGCAGGAGAGGCCCGGCGCGCTCGAGCCGCTTCAGCTGTGGCCAGGCGGCAATCCGAACATCTACGTCCGGACAGTGGATCAGAACGGCGACGCCATCGCGCAGGACGTGCTCGAGGGCGTATACGACACCATCCCGGGCGCGGTCGCTGATTGGACGAACGGCAAACTGTCGGTCGGCGCGCTCGAACACGGTCCGGCGGCGCGGCCGCGGCAGGACGGCTGGATCATCGTCACCTTCGTGCGGCAGCAATCAGGAGGCGACATCTGCGGCCAGTCCTTCGTCGGCGAGCTCGCCGGCATGATCCAGCTCGACGACGGCGTCTGCAGTTGCGGCAACATCACGGTACCGCGCCAGGTCATCGCCCATGAAGTCGGGCATGCGATGGGGTTCTTTCACGTGTCCGACCCCGGCTCGCTGATGTACCCGCAGGCATCGCGCAATTGCACGAACGTCACGCCGAGCGCCGCCGAACGGTTTCACACCGCGGTCGCCTGGTTGCGGGTGCCGGGCAACACCGATCCCGATCTCGATCCCTCCGGACTGACGCCGCTGTCACGCCGCGACATCCTCGTGATCAACTGACGGCCGCGGCGTTCAGGCGCCGATCACCTTGAGGGCGACCGCGAAGTCTGACGGCGGCTTTTCCGGCATCGTGACCCGAAGCCCCGAAGCGTCCTGATGCCACTCGAGCTTTCCGGACGCTCCCAGCAGCTCCACGTTCCGGATGGTCCCGACGCTATTCGATCCTCCCATCGCCAGCGCGGGAATCACGGCCTCGCGCCCCGGCAGCCCCATCACGATGGCGTACAGCACATCGCCCTTCGTCGTGAACCGGACGTCGTCGGGGCCGAGGTCCTTGCGGCCCTTCTCGTTGAACGACGAGCTCGCCGGCGCCTTCGGGGCCGTCGCGACGGGGCCGTCGCCGAAAATCTTCCATGGCCGCGTGTCGTGAATGGCTTCTGAGTTCACGGCCATCCAGTCGGTGATCCCGGACAGCACCTTCAGCTCCTCGTCGTCCAGCATGCCGCTGTTCGGCAGCGGGAAGTTCAGCATCAGGTTGCCGTTGCGGCTGACAATGTCGGCGAGCAGATCGACGATGGTCTTCGCGGACTTGTAGGTGATGCCGCGCTTGTAGTGCCAGTCACCGATGCACGTGTCGGTCTGCCACGGCGTCGGCCATATCGCGTCAACGACGCCACGCTCGACGTCGAAGACGCAGGTGCCGTGCTCGGAGTCCTCGCGGCGCTTGCTGGTGTAGATCGCGTCGGTCACGCCGCCTCGCTTCGCGGCGCGCTGGTTGTAGAGGTGCGCGAGCATGCCGAGGCCGAGGTCGCCGAACGGAATCGGGCCGTCGCAGTACAGAAGGTCGGGATCGTACTTGTCGACCAGATCCATGATGCGTCGGAACCACATCTGCTTCCAGGCATCGGTAATTCCGGTCTCGTTCCAGTCGAGTTTCGTGTGGACCTCGGTGATGTCATGATACAGGTCCGCGTTTTCGCGCTGCACGCCGTCGTACGCCACGCCGGCCATCGGGCCCATGGCGTCGTGGCCGTGCGACGTGCTGAACCACTTGTAGCTGATCCACAAGTGGTCGCTGACGGCAAAGCGCAGGCCTTCACGGCGCGCGGCGGCAGCAAACTCGCCGACGACGTCGCGGCGTGGACCCATGGCAACGGCGTTCCAGCGGGTATGTGCGGAGTTCCAGAGATCGAAGTTGTCGTGATGCACCGCCATGCTCATGAAGTAGCGGGCGCCGGCCTTCTTGTAGCGGGCCATGAGCCCGGCCGGATCGAAGCGCTCGGCCTTCCACCTCGGGATCACGTCCTTGAAGCCGACCTTCGACGGATGCCCGTAGGTCTCGAGGTGGTGCTTGTACTGCGGGCTGCCTTCCATGTACATGTTCCGCGCGTACCAGTCCCCGGCTTCGACCGAGGACTGCGGGCCCCAGTGCGCCCAGATGCCGAACTTCGCATTGCGGAACCAGTCGGGCACCTGCCAGCCGGCCAGCGATTCACGGCTGGGCTTGAAGGGGCCCGGCGCAATACGAGGAAGATCGCGGGCGGGCGCCGGGCTGGGGATCCCGAGCACCCCGGCGGCGGCCAGCGACTGGAGGAGGCGACGTCTGCTGATGCGCATGGCGACACGATATCCGACCTGGGAGGCGTCGGATCCCCTGCACCCTGCACCCAGCGCCCTGGTACGGCTCATCTGATCTACTATGAGCCGCCCATTCCCGGGCGCGTGTGGGAGGATGGCTCAATGAAGGTAGTTGGTCTCGTGGCAGTGCTCGTCGGCGTCCTGCTGGCGCCCTCGCTGGCGCCGCCGGCCGTGGCACAGACGCAGACGGCAACGCAGTTCTACATGGCGTATCGGGCGGCCTTCGACAAGGCGAAGAAGGCCGAGGATCTCATCCCGTACATGGCCAAGAAGAACGTCGATCAGATGAACCAGACGCCGGCGGCCGAGCGCGCCAAGATGTTCGAGATGATGAAGATGATGGGAGCCATCACGAATGTGAAGGTCGTGAAGGAAACCTCGAGTGCGACGGGCGCAACCCTCGACGTCACGGCGCTCGATCCCGACAAGAAGCCGACCAAGGGCACGATCGACGTCGTGAAAGAAGGCGGCGCCTGGAAGATCGGCAGCGAGAGCTGGTCGTCGTAGCGGTCGCGCTCACTGCGCTCGCGGCGGTGCCGACCTCGACCGGGGACGGTACCGCACGCGATCAGCTCACGATTGAACACATGATCTGAGGGGCGGACGGGAGAGTAACCGGATGAAGCTTCAGACGATCTTCGCCGCTGCCGTGTTGACCGCGGGCCTCACGAGCACGGCCTCTGCCGCGGTCCAGACGCGCGTCGTGGACTACACGCAGGACGGCACGCCGTTGCAGGGGATGCTGGCCTGGAACGACTCGGCGACAGGCAAGCGCCCCGGCGTGCTGGTCGTCCACGAGTGGTGGGGCCACAACGAGCACGCGCGCACGCAGGCGCGCAAGCTGGCCGAGGCGGGCTACGTCGCCTTTGCGCTCGACATGTACGGCAAGGGCAAGGTCACGACGCATCCTGACGACGCGATGAAATTCATGAGCGAGGCGACGAAGGACCCGGCCGTGGTGAAGGCGCGGTTCGATGCCGCGCTGGCAGTGCTCAAGGCCGACCCACACGTCGACACGTCGCAGATCGCCGCCATCGGGTACTGCTTCGGCGGTGGCGTCGTGCTGAACATGGCGGCGCAGGGCGAGCCGCTCGCGGCCATCGTCACGTTCCACGGCGCGCTCGGCGCGCTGGGCAACGTCGCACCCGGATCCATCAAGGGCAAGGTGCTCGTCCAGACCGGCGCGGACGACCCGATGGTGCCCCCCGCAGCGGTGGACGCCTTCAAGGCCAAGATGACGGCGGCAGGCGTCGACTACAAGGTGATCTCGTATCCCGGTGCGAAGCACGCCTTCACGAACCCGGACGCCGACAAGGCGGGCATGCCGGCCCTGTCGTACAACGCCGACGCCGATCAGAAGTCCTTCGCGGCGATGATCGACCTCTTCAAGACCGTCCTGCACTGACGGTTCCGGCCGGCGGCTGTCATCGCGCGGCCGCCGGCGCCTGCTCGCCATGAATCTGACCAACAAGGTGGCGGTTGTCACCGGCGGCAAGCGCATCGGGCGGGTGGTCGCGCGCGCGCTCGCCGAGCGCGGCGCAGACCTGGTGCTCACGTACCGCGGATCGAAGCGCGAGGCGGAAGACACTGCCCAGGACGTCGTCGCGGCCGGACGACGGGCCACCGTCGTCGCGGCCGACGTCGCGACCGCTGAAGGCGGTCCGGCCATCGCCGCGCACGCGGTCGCCACGTTCGGCCGTCTCGACGTGCTCGTGAACATGGCGTCGATCTACCGGTCGCGCGCCTTCGACGAAATCACGCCGGACTGGTGGGATGCCGACATCGACGTCAACCTGCGGTCGGTATTTCTCTGTGCCAGGGCCTGCGTGCCGCCGATGCGCACGGCCGGCGGAGGGCGTATCGTGAACTTCGCGGACTGGCTGGCGCGGAGCGGGCGTCCGCACTACCCGGGTTTCACGCCGTACTACACGGCCAAGGCGGGCGTGATCGGGCTGACCGAGGCGCTGGCGCTGGAGTTGGCGAAGGATCAGATTCTCGTGAACGCAATCGCGCCCGGGCCGATTCTCGCGCCGCCGGACATGAGCCCGCAGGAGATCGACGAAGTCGCCGCGGCAACCCCGTTGGGACGCTGGGGCGGCGAGATCGAGATTGCAAAAGCGGTCCTGTTTCTCTGCGAGACAGACTTCGTCACCGGCGAGACGATCCGCGTCGACGGCGGCCGGCATCTGGCGTAGACAGCCCCTCGACCCGCCGACCTGGCCGTTCATCAACTCGTTTGACCCCCAACTATCTCGCCTGCTAGCCTCGGAGTCATGGGTCTGGAAGGCCCGTCGGCGATATGACGCTGAGGTTCCCGGCATTCGCCCGCCTGCAGGAGCTGTTGCTGCAGGAGAAGCGCACGTTCCTGGCGTTGACGATCGTCGTGGGCGTCATTGCCGGCCTCTCGGCGGTCGCCTTCAGCGTCGCGATCGACCGCGTGGCCCGTCTGTTCTTCGGCGACGACCCGCCGCTCCTCAGACTATTTCTCGTGCCGGTCCTGGTGAGCCTGGTCACCGGCATGCTGCTGGCCTGGGTCTTCCCCGACGTGCGCGGCAGCGGCGTGCCGCAGACGGAGGCCGCGTTTCACTTGCACGGCGGCGTCATCCCGGCCCGAGTCCCTATCGGGAAGTTCATCACCGGCGTGCTCTGTATCGCGTCAGGCCACTCCATGGGACGCGAGGGCCCGTCGGTGCAGATTGGCGGCGGCATCGCGTCGGTGATTGGCCAGCGGCTGAAACTGTCGCCGAATCGCGTCAGAGACCTGGTGGCGGTCGGAACTGCCGGCGCGCTGTCGGCCGCGTTCAACACGCCAGTGGCGGCGGTGATCTTCACCCTCGAAGAGATCATCGGCGACATGAACGCGTCGCTCATCGGTTCCACCGTCGTCGCGTCGGTGGCCTCCGTCGTCGTGGAGCGATCGCTGCTGGGCAATGAGCCGCTCTTCCGCGTCCCGACCTATCACCTCGTGCATCCGGCCGAGCTGCTGGGGTACGCCGTTCTCGGCGTCGTCGGCGGCGCCGTGTCGGTCGCGTTCTGCAAGGGGCTGCTGGCGCTGCGGGCGTGGTTCCAGTCGCTGCCGGCCCGGACTCGCCCGCTGCAGCCCGCGATCGGCGGCGTGGTCATCGGGCTGCTAATCATTGCGGCGCCGCAGGTCATGGGCGTGGGCTACCGGTTCGTGGACCAGGCGCTCGATGGCCGGATGGCGCTGACGCTGCTGCTGTCGCTTTGCGTGTTGAAGCTCGTCGCGACGATCGTGTCTTACGCGTCGGGCAATGCGGGCGGCATCTTCGCGCCGAGCCTGTACATCGGGGCGATGGCTGGCGGCGCGATCGGCACACTGGTGCATCAATATGCGCCGTTCCCCACGGGTGACCCCGGCGCCTATGCCCTCGTTGGTATGGGCACGCTCTTCGCGGGGATCATCCGCGCGCCGATGACGTCGGTCTTCATGATCTTCGAGCTCACGCAGGACTATCAGATCATCGTCCCCCTGATGGTCGCGAACCTGCTGGCGCTCACCATCTCGCGGCGCTACCAACCCATCCCCGTCTATCACGCGCTGCTGCAGCAGGATCAGATCCACCTGCCGTCGGCGGAGGCCCGGCAGTTGTCGCACACGATGACGGCACGCGACATCATGAGCACGGACGTGCCCCATCTGCCGGCGGACGAGAGCATCGCGGCTGCGCTGACGGCGATCGGCGGCCACTCGATCGAAGCCGGTCTGGTCGGCACTGCCGACGGCGTGATTGGGGTGGTGACGGCGGATGCGCTGCGCGGCGCAGTCGAGGGCGGCCGCGGCGCCGAGCCTGTCGGGGCCGTCGCCGAGACACTCCAGGTGCACGTGCATCCGGACCATGGCCTCGATGTGGTGTTCGACAGGCTCGTGCAGTCGCGCGGGGCGTTGCCGGTGTTGAATCGCGATCACGTCCGACGGGTCTCGGGTGTCGTGACGCTGCCGCGGCTGATGGAGGCGTTGAGCGCCCGCGCCGGCGGGCGCGGGGTGGGGACGACGTCATGAGACGGGCAACGGCCGGACCGGCCAGTGACGCGCGGGTGCTCGAGATCCTGGGGCTGTTATGGCAGGTGGAGCATGCGCTCCGCAGCCAATCGAAGCGGATGGAGGCCCGGCTCGGCGTCACCGGGCCGCAGCGGCTGGTGCTGCGCCTCGTGAGCCGCCAGCGCGACGTGTCGCCGGGCGACCTGGCGCGCACGATTCATCTGCACCCGAGCACGCTGACCGGGATCCTGCAGCGCCTGGTGGACCGGGGGCTGATCGAACGGCGGACCGATCGGCGCGACCACCGGCGCGCGCTGCTGCGCGTTCTGCCCGCCGCCGCTCCGGTCGTCCGCGCGACTCGAGACACCGTCGAGTCGCGGGTCGCGACCGTGCTCGGGCGGCTGCCGGAGGAAGCGATCGGCCGCGCCCGACAGGTGATGGGCGCCCTCGTCGAAGAACTGAGCGCCGAGCCGTCGCACAGCGTCGACGGCTCGAGCCGGAAGACCGCTACTGCTTTTCGAGCACCATCACGGCGTCGCCCTCGCCCATCGGGCCGTTGAAGTGCCGTTGCACGGTGATGGTCTTGCCGTCGGGTGACAACGACCATTTGTCTACGCCGGTCATCGCGGTGCCCTGAAAGTCCATCTTGCTGTCGAACGTCAGGATGTCGCCGTCCCACTTGACGGTGCTCGTCATCTTGAACATGTCGCCCATAGCGTTCTGGCATTCCTTGCCGTCGGTCGTGAAGCTGAAGTCCGAGTTGAAATCGCCGAAGTCGCCGCTCTGCGCGGTCTGGACCTTCAGCGACGGGTCGGCGTGGGCGATCTTCTCGGTCAGGCTCGACGGCGCCGGCATCTGGCCGAAGTTGCTCTTGGCGGTGTTCAGCTTCCAGTCGCCGGAGAAGTTCGGCTTGGTCTGAGCCGACGCGCTGGCGGCCAGCAACAGCAGGCCGGCCAGAATGAGTCCCGTTCGTCGCATGGTGCGCATCCTCTTCCCTCCAGGGCCCGTCGCCCATTCGGCCCACGGGCAGCGCGCCAGTATCGCATGCCATGCGGGTCGGGTCTCGAGGCTCGGTCTCCGCCTGAACCGTGCCTGGACGCCGTCCGACACTTTTGTGCCGCGCCACCGCGACGCGACAAGAATGTCCGATAGGACCGTGATGCCCGCGAGCGGCGGCTGTCCTGGCGGGAAGACTCCGGCGTCGCACGGGGAATCCCTACAACTTTGTCTGACCCAACGGGATGACCCGACATGAATGTCTGATCGGGCGGCTGGGGCGGGTGCGAAATCCGCGAATTCAGGCGTGAATCGCAGGCGGCGCGCCGGTTTGCCGTGGCATTGCGGTTGCTTTGTAGCGAAGGCTTCCGACTGCCGATGTCAGTCTCGTATCTCGATCGATTGCTTGCTCGCGCGCCGCGCCACGCGGATTCCGCGCGCCGCCGCGCCTGGGTCGTTGCCGGCGGAGCGCTGCTCTGCCTGCTCGTCGCCGGCAACGCAAGGGCATCGATCCAGGGCCGGCACGTCATCGCGCGCATCGGTCACGCGGTCGCCAAGTCTCACTGCCTGCCGTCGCCGCCGCACGCGGATCCGGCTTCCTCAGGGATGCCGCTGGTCGCCGTGCTCTCGGGCGGCAAGCCATCCGGCTATGCCGCGCTGGCGCCGCTGCGCGTCATGCGGACGCCGGGTGCCCTTGGGCGCGCCGACGGCGATGCCTGGGTGCCAGGCGGCAACGATCCGCGCGCCGTCACTACGCTCCCGTCCCACTGGGGCGCGACACACCTGTCCGTTTAGTCTCCCCCGATTCCGATCGTTCTGCAGGCGCTGGCCGTGAGCCCGCCCTGCACTCGACAGTCGTCAGGCCTTGCTCCGGGCAAGGCCGCCGGCGGCGCCGTTCGTGCGCCCCGGCTGAAGATGGGGAGAGGCATGTCACGTTATTTCGTTTCGACCGCGGCCTTCATCGCGGTGCTGGCGGCGACGCTGCACGCGCAGGATGCGCAACCGGCACCGGCGATCAACCAGGCCGACACCGCCTGGATGCTCGTGTCGACCGCGCTGGTGCTTCTCATGACGCCAGCGCTGGCCTTTTTCTACGGCGGCCTGGTGCGCTCGAAGAGCGCGCTCAATACGATGATGATGAGCTTCATCGCCCTCGGCGCGGTCGGCATCGCCTGGGCGCTCATCGGCTACACGCTGGCGTTTTCCACCGGGGGGCCGCTCGTCGGCGATCTGTCGCGGCTCTTCTTGAAGACGGTCGGCCTCGAACCGCAGGGCACCATCCCGCACGTGCTCTTCATGTCGTACCAGGGCACGTTCGCGATCATCACGGCCGCCCTCATCTCGGGCGCCATCGTCGAGCGCATGAAGTTCAGCGCGTACATGCTGTTCATCACGCTGTGGTCGATCGTCGTTTACGCGCCAATCGCCCACTGGGTATGGGGCGGCGGCTGGCTCGCCAAGCTCGGCGCGCTCGACTTCGCGGGCGGCACCGTCGTGCACGTGAACGCCGGAGTTGCGGCGCTCGTGGCTGCCCTGGTCATCGGGCCGCGTAAGGACCACGCGCGCCAGGCGTTCCTGCCGCACAACGTGCCGTTCGTGCTGCTCGGCGCGGGCCTGCTCTGGTTCGGCTGGTTCGGCTTCAACGCCGGCAGCGCGCTCGCCGCAGGTCCCTCCGCGGCGCTCGCCTTCACGACGACATTCCTGGCTCCGATGGGGACGCTGGTCGTCTGGGCACTGCTGGATCTGATGCGCAACGGGCAGGTCACCGCCGTCGGCGGAGCGACCGCGATCGTCGTCGGCCTGGTGGCGATCACGCCGGCCGCCGGCTTCATCAGCCCGATGAGTGCCATTGCGCTCGGCGCAATGTCGGCGTTCCCGAGCTACTACGCGCTGCTGTGGCGCGCCCGAACCCGGCTGGACGACTCGCTCGACGTCGTGGCCGCGCACGGTCTCGGCGGCACAGTGGGCGCGCTGCTCACCGGCGTATTCGCGGAGAAGGCCTGGAACGGCGTCACCGATGGCGTGCTGTTCGGCAACCCGGCACAGCTGGGCATCCAGGCGGCCGCAGTGCTGGCCTCAATCCTTTACAGCGGCATCGGCAGCTTCCTGCTGCTGAAGCTGGTGAGCGTGTTCATCCCGCTGCGTGCCGAGAAGCAGGAAGAAGGCGTCGGGATGGATGTCACCCAGCACGGCGAAGAGGCCTACGCCGACGGTGAAGGCGCCATCCTGGTGCTTCCGGATCGCGACGTGAAGGTTGGCAGCGCGGCGATGGCCGCTGAGGGAGGTCGGGCATGAAACTCGTCGTGGCGATCGTCAGGCCCGACCGCGTGTCGGCAATTCTCGAGGAGCTGTACAAAGCCGAAGTGCAGGGACTCACGCTCAGTCGCGTGCAGGGGCACGGCGGCGAGCGCGAGCACGTCGAGACGTACCGCGGCATGTCCGTGAAGATGGAGCTGTCTGAGAAGGTGCGGCTGGAAATCGGCGTCTCGAATCACTTCGTCGAGCCGACCGTCCAGGCAGTGCTCCGCGGCGCACGCACCGGAGAAGTCGGCGACGGCAAGATCTTCGTGCTGCCCGTCGAGAAGGTCGTACGCATCCGCACGGGCGAGGTGGACGAGTCCGCCGTCACGCCGGTGCAGATGGTGAAGTAGCACCCCGTTGCTGGTTGCGGGTTGTTGGTTGCGGTGCGATGAGCCGCGACTGCAACCCGCAACCGTCAATCCGCAATCGACAACCAACCCCTCAACGGTCTACTTCGTCGTGATTGCGGCCGTGGACGCCGCGAGCCCGTCGCCGGCGGCGGTCACGGTCACGGTCCCGGGTGATCCCTTCACCGATCGGACAATCAAAAGCGCCATGCCGTGAAATGCGGCGCGGTGGTCCGCCTGGAACGGCTCGAGGCTCGCCGAGTCGCCGTTGTCCACTCCCGCAATCGTGCCCGGCCCGGCGATCTCGAAGTGCACCTGGTTCGTGGCCTCGGGACACAGGACGCCGTCCTTGTCCAGGATCCGCACGGTGACGAACGACAGATCGCTGCCGTCAGGGGCGATGACTGATCGATCCGGAGCCAGCGCGATCCGCGCCGGCGCGCCGGCGGTGCGGACGCTGTCCTCGGCGACGACCTTGCCGTCGCGATACGCCACCGCGCGCAACGTGCCCGGCTGGTACGGCACGTCCCACCGCAGCCGGAACCGGCTCGCGAAATGATGCTCGCCGCTGACGTTGCCGCCGACCGGCAGGTCCACAGGTTCGGACCCTACCTTCTTGCGCCCGAGCGACGTGCCGTTCAGCGAGAGCTCGACTTCGTCCGCGTTGCTGTAGACGAACACCGGGATCGGCTCCTTCTCGTGGCCCGCCCAGTTCCAATGCGGCAGCACGTGGACCATCGGCGCCGACGTCCACACGCTCTGATAGAGGTAGAAGCGATCCTTGGGAAAGCCGGCGAGATCGACGGCCCCGAAGTACGAGCTGCGGGCGGGCCAGTCGGCGGGATCCGGTTTTTCTCCCCAACCGTAGTACGGCGTCGGCTCGCCAAGATAGTCGAACCCGGTCCACACGAACTCCCCGACGACCTGCGGCACCTTCGCCTGCATCTCGAACTCCCAGTCGGGGATGTAGGCCCAGAACGGCGCGATGACGTCGTAGCTGGTGATCTCGTGTGAGGGGTGCTTGCTGTATTTCTCGATCGGCAGGTGATACGCGCCGCGCGTGCTGACGGTCGATGCCGTCTCCGACCCGAAGAACGCCCAGTTCGGATGATCGCGCACGACTTCGGGATAGCGCCGCGCGGAGTAGTTGAATGCGGGGACGTCCACCGCGGCCGCGAGCCCATTCTTGATGGCCCCGTCGAACTGGTTGAAACCCGCCGTCGTCGGGCGCGTCGGGTCCTCCTGATGGCAGATGTCCGAGAGGTGCTTGGCAATTTGCCCTCCGTCGGGGCTCCCCTGCTCGAGGATTTCGTTGCCAATGCTCCAGAGCACGATGCTGGGATGGTTGCGATCGCGGCGGATCATGTCGCGCAGGTCACGGTCGCCCCACTCCGCGAAATACTTGCCGTGTCCGTTCTTGACCTTCGTCTTGTTCCACATGTCGAAGGCTTCGTCCATGACCAGCAGGCCCATTGCGTCGGCGAGATCGAGCAACTCTGGCGCCGGCGGGTTGTGGCTCGTGCGGAGGGCATTGACGCCCATCGCCTTCATGATCTGCAGCTGACGCTCGAGCGCCCGGTGGTTGATCGCGGCCCCGAGCGCGCCGAGGTCGTGGTGCAGGCACACCCCTTGGAACTTCACGTGCCGTCCGTTGAGGGAGAAGCCCGTCGTCTTGTCGAAGGCGATTGTCCGGACGCCGAATGGCGTCACGTAGCGATCGAGCACGTCCGACCCCGACCGCACGACCGTGACGGCGCGATACAGATACGGCTGCGCGAGGTCCCAGCGCACGGGCTGTGGGATCGTCAGCGTGCTCTCGACGAACACCGACGACCCGGCCTCAGCGGTGGCCGGCATCGGCGTGCCGCGGACAACCTCGTTGCCATCGGCGTCCACGATCGCGGTTTCGACCGTCACCGACGCGAGGGCGTCCGTGGCGTTCGCGATTTCGGCCCTGACGTTCACGTGCGCCGACTCGGCGTCCACCGTCGGCGTCGTGATGGACGTGCCCCACCGCGGCACGTGGACCGGGTCGGTGACGTCGAGCCAGACATGACGGTAGATCCCGGCGCCTGGATACCAGCGCGACGACTCGGGCTCGGGCGCCAGGCGCACGGCCAGCACGTTGTCCTGGCGCGCGAACGCCAGGTACGGAGTGAGGTCTGCGCCGAAGCTGCTGTAGCCGTACGGACGGGAGGCAACCTCGTGCCCGTTGAGCCACACGCGCGCGTTCGACATCGCGCCGTCGAAGAGCACTTCGAGATGTCGGCCGCGGACGCCGTCGGCGAGCGTGAAGTGCTTGCGGTACCACCCGATGCCTGCGTACGGCAGGGCGCCCGTCTGGGGATCGAGCGACTTGTCGAACGGGCCTTCGATGGCCCAATCGTGCGGCACGTCGAGCGCGCGCCAGGCGTGATCGTCGAAAGCCGGCTGCTCGGCGCCTTCCGCGTCGCCCTTCAGAAATCGCCAGTCGGCGTCGAGGCTCACACGACGAGCGTTGCCGACGTCGAGCGGCGCCGCCCCCACAGGCGTCGCGATGAAAGCGATGAGAGCGACAAACAACAACCGGCGATGCATCACTCCTCCACTACGCGGATGTTCTCGATTCCTGGGATTGGAAAAGGACACCTGGAATCCGGGATTTTAGGATTCAAGGGGATTGCTGTCACGCCGTCTTCGCTGTCCTGTACTAACCACAGATTACGCAGATTTCTTGCAGGCACGCTCGCGACTTCGCTGGGCCGACGCGCAGGGCAGGGCGGCGGCTGCGTCATTACGAGATCCATCTGCGTAATGGGCGTAATCTGCGGTTCCGGCGCTCTTAGCGGGTTCGCAGCGTGACGTCGGCCTCGTCAATCCCTGTAAAGAATCCAGCCAATCAGTCGTGAGGGACTTTATGCTGTCCGCCAGCCAGAGGCAACGGAGCCACGCCATGACCGACCCGGGAGCGAAGCCGCACCAGGAGGACGTCCGCGATCATCTCGCCAACGAGCGGACGTTCCTGGCGTGGATGCGGACGTCGCTCGCCATCATCACGTTCGGGATCGGCTTGAACCGCTTCAGCCTGTATCTGAACGAGCTGTCCAGGGCGGGCGGCCCGCCGATCCGTACGGGGACCGGGCGACTCGGGATCGGGATGGTCGCGCTCGGCATGGGACTGCTGGCCTGGGGGGCGGTCCGCTATGAGACCGCGCGGCGGCAGATCGACGCGCGCGACTTCGCCGCGGCGCGAGTCTCGCCGTGGGTCGTCACGATCGTGATCCTGGCGTTCTCAGGTCTCGCGCTGTTCCTGGTGCTGTGACGATCAGGCGCGTCGGCGGACGCGCTGAGGACGCGCGGCGGCTTCGATGGCGGCCGCCAGCTTCTTCATTCCCTCCACGAGCGCTGGCGGCGAGGCCGAGGCAAACGACAGCACCAGCGCGTTCGGCGCCTTGCGGCGGTCCGTGTAGTAGGCGGTGAGCGGCATCACCTCGACGCCGCGCGAGTAGGCTTCCTCGAACACCCGCTCGGCGTCGGCGGTCTCCAGGTCGGCAACCGCATGAAGCCCCGTGTGGACCGGACGCACGCGCAGCACGCCGGCACAATAACGGTCGGCCGCCTCCTCGAATGCGCGCAGCCGTTCCTCGTACACCGCGCGGATCCGTCGCAGATGCCGATCGTAGTGCCCCTCGCCGATGAGATCGGCCAGCGCGAGCTGGTCGATGGTCTGCGGATGCAGGTCGGTCGTGCGCCGCACCTGCAGCGCGCGCTGGCGCAGATCGGGCGGCAGAATCAGGAACCCGAGGCGCAGCGCCGGCATCAGGTGCTTGCTGAACGTGCCGACATAGATGACGCAGCCGTCGCCGTCGAGGCCGTGCAGGCACGGAATGGGGCGTGTGCCGTAGTAGCGGAACTCGCTGTCGTAGTCGTCCTCCAGAATCCACGCGCGGGTGTCGGAAGCCCAGCGCAGCAGCGCAAGGCGGCGCGCGAGGCTCATCGGCACGCCGAGCGGGAACTGGTGCGAGGGTGTCACATAGATCAGGCGCGCGTGGCGCCGTGCTCGCGCCACGAGGTCCACGCGGACGCCGTCGCGGTCCACGGGCGCCGGCAGCACGCGAACGCCGGCCGCGATGAGCGCGCTCCGCGCGCCGGCGTAGCCCGGCTCCTCGAGCCATGCCTCGTCGCCCGGATCGAGCAGCATGTGACACATCAAGTCGACGCCACGCTGCGCCCCGGCGGTCACGATGACCTGATCGGCCGAGCAGCGCGTGCCGCGCGCGGCGCTCACATGCTCGGCAATCGCCTCACGCAACGCAGGCACGCCCGACGGGTCGGTGTAGTCGAGTTGTGCGAGCGTCGCCGATCGCAGCCGCCGGGTCACACGCGACACCCACAGCGACATCGGAAAATGATCGAGCGCGGGCACCCCGATGCGGAACGGCCGCGGCGGCCCGGGAATGCGCAGCCCCATGGCAGGCACGGCGGCGAGCGCGATCCCGCGGCGCGAGAGCGGCGGATGCCGCGTCACGGCCTTCGGCGTCGTGCGCACCTTCGGCAGATCATCGGGCAGCTCGCGCGCGACGTAGGTGCCGGATCCGCGCCGCGACTCGAGATAGCCCTCCGCGGCCAGCTGCTCGTACGCCAGCAGCGACGTCGTCCTCGACACGCCGAGATCTGACGCAAGCGCGCGAGACGACGGCACGCGGCTGCCTGGCGCGAGGACGCCGTCGAGAATGGCGCGCCGGACACCGTCGTAGATCTGCGACTGCAGCGTCGACTCTTCCCGGGCGTCAATCCGAAGGCAGAGCCCTTTCGATCTCGCGTGCGTCGGCATCATGATCCCTCGGAGTGGCCACCCGAACGTGGGTCGATCCGGCTCAGGTCATCCTACCACTTGGGAAGTGGCCGCATGGATGCGCCGCGAACTGGCCCTGCCCATTCCGGCCGTGCCGCGCGAGGATGCACTGTAGAGCGAGGGCCGCGGACCCGCCGGTGCCTGGCTACTGCCATTGACGGGGTTGGCGGGCCAGGCCCTCCTCTCGGCGATCTCCTCCGCGCCCCCGCTCCCAGCCGGCCACGGCCGGGCCTGCCAAAGCAAAGAAGATTCGCGCCTCTCAAGCGCGGCACCCCTCTTGCACCTGTCGGCCGCGTGACGGGTTTCTGTCACCGAGAATTCTCGCAGTCCATCCGATGTCGCCAAGGAGATTCGGCTTGAGACTTACTTCCCATCGCGCAGCCTGGGCCCTGCTCGGGGTCCTCGCGGGCGGCTTTCACGCTACGTATGCGGCCGCCGCGACACGTAATCCCTGGGCGATCGACTGGATGGACCCGGGTGGCAGAGGCGCGGAGAACGCCGCAACGTGGCGGGTGGAGTTCGCGCCGCTCGAGGTGCCCGGTCGCGCCGCGCCGCAAGCGATGTCGTTCACCGCGGACGCGTTCCAGGATCCGGCGGCGCAGCCGCCCTCCCCGCGCCCGAAGGCGTTCCAGTACAGCGACGGCTACGAAACGCGACGCAAGATTCATGTCTACGCGAGCATGGCGATGCTCCCCCTGTTCGTGGTGCAAGGAGTCCTCGGGGCGAAGCTCTACGACGGCGACTTCACCGAAGGACAGCGGACGGCGCATCAATGGGTCGGCGGATCGATCCTCGCGCTGTTCGGGCTGAACACGGTCACCGGCCTCTGGAACCTGAAGGAGGGCTGGAAGGATCCGCACCAGCACAAGCTGCGCGTGACGCACGGGCTGCTGATGCTGGCCGCCGACGCGGGGTTCGCCGCCACGGTGCTCACCGCGCCGAGTCCGACCGACGACTTCAGCACGCACTCGACGCATCGCGCGCTCGCCTACACGGCGATCAGCGCGGCCACTGCCGGCTATCTGATCATGCTCTTTGGACGGTGACCTCATGCACGTGCCCGCTGTGTTCTCGGACGCCGTCGCCTGGTGGGCCGCCGCGTACGCCGACCACCGGCTGCTGTCGGTGTCGATTCGGTTCCTGCACATCGCGGGCCTCGTGATCGGCGGCGGCACCGCCATCCTCACGGACCGCGCGATCCTTCGTGGCGCGCGGGGCGCCGCGGACGAGCGCGCCTCGGCGATGGCGTCGCTCCATCGGTCGCATCGCACGGTCGTGCCGGCGCTCGTCCTCGTCGTCGCGACCGGCGTGCTGCTCTCCGCGGCGGATGTCTCGACGTTCTTCGCGTCGCCCATCTACTGGACCAAACTCTCGCTGGTCGCTCTGCTGCTCGTCAACGGCGCCGGGCTCGTTGCAGCCGAGCGTCTCGCGGTCAGGCGCAACGCGTGGCGGCGCCTCGCCTTCGGATCCGCCGCCAGTCTGACCCTCTGGATCGTCCTGCTGTTCGTCGGCACGCTGCTGACGGCATCGGCCTGATTTTCGCCTGGAGCACGTCTCGTGAGTCGATTTCTCTCGGTGAGCTCTCTTGATTCGGTTCGTGACTCTTCCTCGTGCGACGGGTGCGCCCCCTCGCGGCGCACGTTCCTCGGCAGGTTGTCACTCGGCGCGCTGGCGGCTGCCCTTGGCCTCGGCCTCAGGGCCGACGAGGCCGCGGCCCTTCCCGTCACCTTCGCCGCTGGCACGCCCGGACAGAACAATCAGCGCACGTATCCGGTTCCCGCGGCCGACGGCGCGACGATCGACCACGACGCGGAAGTGATCGTCGTCCGAGCGCATGGGCAGGTGTTCGCCTTCAACCTCGCGTGCCCGCACGAGCACGCGGCGTTGCGTTGGCGAGCCGAGGATGCGCGCTTCCAATGCCCGCGCCATGGATCGAAATATCAGCCCGATGGCACGTTCATCTCCGGACGGGCCACGAGGAACATGGACCGGTTCGCCGTTCAACGCAGCGGCGACACGCTGACCGTCGATCTCAACGTGCTGTTCAGGTCCGATCAGCAGTCCGCGCAATGGGCCGCCGCGGCGGTCACCCTCTGAGCCAGGGCGCCTGCCTGCCCCGCAACGGAGACCCGGAGTGAAAAGACTCGAAGTGACCTCGGAGATTTCCACGTCCCGCCGGGCGTTCTGCCAGCAGGCGTGCCATGCGGCGTCGCTGGCCGCGATCGGTCTGCTGCTGCCGGGCTGCGGTGGCGGGAACCCGGCCGGCCCTTCCGGCGGAGCCAACGTCCCGCAGCTGCCGCAGCTCACGAGCACCATCACCGGCGGCGCCTTCGTGCTCACGATCGACGGCGCCTCGCCGCTCAACACCGTGGGTAACGCCGCGCTCGTCAACGCGTCGGGCCGCGGCTTCCTCGTCGCGCGAACCGGCAACGACGCCTTCGTCGCGCTGACGAGCACCTGCACGCACGAAGCGTGCACCATCACCGGGTTTCAGAACCAGCAGTACGTCTGCCCGTGCCACGGCTCGGTGTACGCGCTGTCCGGCGCGAACGTATCGGGCCCGGCGCCGCGTCCACTCCAGACCTTCGGGACGTCCTTCTCCGCCGGCATCCTGACGGTCGCTACGGGCTAACTGCTCCCGCTGGAGCCACGGAGACACGAAGAATCGACGCAGGTCGAGCGCCCGGAGTGGATTTGCGACCTTCTCTGGGGCCTCAATACGGTGGACGGTCCTTCGCGTTCTTGGCGTACGGCGCGAGCCGGCTCACGCCGACCCCGACGGCTAGTGCAATCGCCGCGCCGGTAACGACATACCAGGTCCACGCCAGGCCAGTGCCCAGACGGATCGCGATCATCGACGCGAGCGACGCGGCCAGGCCCGCGAGCGCGCCGGTTTCGGTCGCCCGAGGAACGAGCATCGCCAGCAGGAACGTCCCGACGAGCGGCCCGTACACGATCGACGCGATCGTCAGGCCCGCCGTGAAGACCGAGCCCCATCCCCTGGCGACGAGCGCAATCGCGATCAGCACCAGGCCCCAAGCCGCCGTCAGCCACCGCGACAGCGGCAGGATTCTCGGGTCATCCAGCGCGCGGCCGCTGAGCGGCGCGTAGAAATCCACGACCGACGTCGACGCCAGCGAGTTCAACGAGCCGCTCAGGTTCGACATCGCCGCCGCGAAGATCGCGGCGATCACGAGGCCCGCGATGCCGTGCGGCAGGCTCCGGACGATGAACGCCGGGAAGACCTCGTCGTTGGAGGCCAGCGGGGGCAGCGGGTAGACCTGGTAGTACGCGTAGAGCATCAAGCCAATCCCGAGAAACAGCACGAACTGCCCCAACACGACGACGCCGCTGAGGAGCAGCGCTTTCTGGCTGTCGCGGACGTCTCGGCACGCCAGCAGTCGCTGGACGAGCAGCTGGTCGGTGCCGTGCGATCCGAGCGTGAGGAACGTGCCGCCGACGAGCCCCGCCCAGAACGTGAACGGCACGCTGAGATCCCAGGAGAACGACACCAGGCGCAACTTCCCGGCGACGCCGGCGGCGCTTACGATCGCCGGCCAGCCTCCCGGCACCAGGTGCGCCAGTTGCCACGCGGCGACGAGCGACCCGCCGACATAGATCACCAGCTGGATCAGATCCGTCCAGATCACCGCGGCGATGCCGCCCTCGAACGTGTAGATCAGCGTGAGCAGGCCGACCACCAGCACCGACCAGGCCCAGAGATGCGGCACTCCAGCCAAGGGTCCGGAGATCACCGCCGTGAGCACGAGCGACGCGGCAAAGACGCGCACGCCCTCCGCCAGCGGCCGCATCAGCAGGAACAGCGTCGCGGTGACATGCCGCGTCCGCGGGCCGAACCGCCGCTGCAGCAGCTCGTATGCCGTGAGCAGCTCGCCCTGGAAGTAGGCGGGGATGAACAGCCACGCGACGATCACCCGGCCGACGAGATAGCCGAGCACGACCTGCAGATAGGTGAGGTTGCCGCCCTGCTCGGGCCGCGCGTAGGTCGCAAAGGCGATCGCGGGCACGCCGATCAGCGTCAACGTGCTGGTCTCGGTCGCGACGATCGACAACCCAATCACCCACCACGCCGTCGTCCTCGTGCCGATGAAGTAGTCGGACGTGGAGCGGGAGTGCGTTCGGAACCGGGCCCCGAAGATCGTGATGCCGACCAGATACGCGGCGAGCACCGCGTAGTCGAGAGTCGAGAAGCCCATTCGGCCGAGCCGGGGGCTACTTCGCGGGCGCCGCGGCCTTGACGTCCTTCGCCATCAGCATCTCGGCGCCGTCCGGCCCCTTCATCGGCATGTAGGCCGCAACCACGCGCTCGCCGGCCTTGAGATCGGCGGCCTTGATGACCGTCGAGCCGCGTGCGACCTTCGTCGAGGCGTCAACGACGAGCGACAGCGTCTTGCCGTCGGTGCCTTTGACGTCGAGCTTCGCGGCGCCGGCCGCCACGACTGTCCCCATCACCTTGTGCAGATGGCCTTCGTGCGCGAGCGCGACGGACGCGCACGCAAGGAGTGCCGCCAGACAGAACACCGGGCCGAAGCCCCGCCGCCACGTGCGCGCGTTCATCGTCCCTCCAAAAACTTCTGTTCTTCCTCGGCCTCGCGCCATTCGTCGGCGCTCTTCGGGTTCAGCGATTCCATCCGCTGCAATTCCGCCTCGCTGAGCGACGGCAGGTGCCGGATGAACCGCACGAGGCGCCAGCTCGCCGCCTCGCCCTCTTCAGTCCCCGTGGCCCACGCCGGCATCCCCGTCAGTTTGACACCGTTTTCGATGATGTAGAACAGTGTGCCGTCGCTGAGCTGCTGCGTCGCCGGCAGTCTGAGATCGGGCGCGCGCGGAGACAGGCCCTGCCCCATCGTCGTCTTGCCGCTGCCGTCGTTGGCGTGACAGCTCGCGCAGTGGTCGGCGAAGTGCGCCAGCGCTTCGGCGACGGCCTCGGGACTGTCGGGCACCGGGTTCGTCCGCGCTGCGGCCGCCGATGGGATGGCGAGGGCGCGCAGACGGCGGGCGGCGAACGCTTCCATCGAGGAAGGTGCCGGACGCGCGCTGACGCCGTTGGCGAGCAACCAGAGGCCCGTAGCGCACGCAACTGCGCCGATGGCGGCCAGCAACCGGATCAACACGCGCGCCAGACTGGTCATGGAACTGCGGAGATGTGAATCGTCGCGTGCGCGGCGGCGTCCGCGGACGAGCCGCCCGCAATCAACCGGATTTCGCCGGGCTCGACGACGAACGCATGCCGGTCGACGTCCCAGTACGCGAACCGCGAGACCGGTACGGTGAAGCTGACCGTCTTCGATTCGCCCGCCTTCAACCCCGTCCGAGTGAACGCGACGAGCTGTTTCGCCGGGCGCGAGACCTTCGAGCTGGGATACGACGCATACAGCTGCACGACTTCGTCGCCGTCACGCGTGCCGGCATTGGTCACCTCGACGCCGACGGTCACATCCGCCGTCGGACTCACGGGGGCGCTCGGTACCGAAAGCGTGGCGTAGCGAAACGTGGTGTAGCTCAGACCGAAACCGAACGGGTACAGCGGGTCTTTCGCGTACATGTACGTCCGTCCGCGCCGGATATCGTAGTCCATCATCGGCGGCAGTTGCATCGCCGACTTCGGCCACGTGTGCACCAGGCGACCGGCCGGGTTGTACGCGCCGAAGAGGACGTCGGCCAGCGCGTGCCCTTCCTCCTGGCTGCTGTGCGCCAGCGTCAGGATGGCCGGCACGTGCGCGTCGCTCCAGTTGATCGCGAACGGAAAGCTGGCCTTCAGGACCATCACGGTGTGCTCGTTGGCCGCGTAGACCTCGCGCACGAGCGTTTCCTGCTCGAGGTCGATCGCCTTGCGATCGACCGCTTCCTTGCCGTCGCTCGCGACCGGACACTGCTCCCATCCGGCATTGCAGGTCGGATGGTTGCCGACGATGACGATCGCCAGGTCGGCATGTTTCGCCAGCGCCGCCGCGGCGCCGGCAGCGTTATCTGCGGCAAACCAGACTTTCACGCGATCACCGGCCGCCTCGCGGATGCCGTCGAGCGGCGAGACAGTGTAGGCAGGAGTCCCGCTGTACCAATCAGGCAGTACACTCGTCGCGCGGGGACCGATGACGGCAATCGACCTCACCGTCGCGGGATCGATTGGCAGCGTGTGATTCGCGTTCTTCAGCAGCACGATGGACTCGCGCGTGACCTGCCGCACCTCGTCGTGCCGGCTCTGTTCCAGCCACGGGTCGTCGCCGGTCTTGCCGATGGCGGCATACGGCACGCGGTCGGGGGGATCGAGCAGCCCGAGCTTCAGTGCCACGCGGAAGTTGCGCACGAGCGCCGCGTCGATGTCCGACCAGGCGAGCAGGCCCCTGGCGAGCGCCGTCCGGACGGCATCCGGGTAGCGATCCAGAAACACCGTGATGCCCGATTTGATGGTCGCGGCAGCCCCTTCCTCGAGCGTCGGATACTGGTGGTGCGCCGAGATCAGCAGGCCGAGCGCTCCGCCGTCGGTGCAGATGATCCCGTCGAGGCCCCAGTCCTTCATCGTCATCTCGCGGAGGAAGGGCTGCACCATGCACGGAATGCCGTTGACCTTGTTGTAGGCGGCCATGAAGGCCTTCGCGCCTCCCTCGACGACGCCCATGCGGAAGGGGACGCTGTAGTACTCGCGAAGGAGCCGCTCGTCGAAGTCCGACGAGCTCGACGAGCGGCCGTTCTCGTTGCTGTTCGCGAGCAGGTGCTTCATCAGCGACGCAGCCTGCCAGTACTTCGGGTCGTCGCCCTGCAGGCCGTGGACCATCGCCGCCGCGAGCGATCCCGTGAGGAACGGATCCTCGCCGTAGCTCTCCTCGGTCCGGCCCCAGCGCGGGTCGCGGGCGAGGTCCGCGTTCGGCGCGAGGATCACGAGCCCGCCCCGGTTCCACCGCGGGCTCTGGAAGATGAACCGCGCTTCGCTGCCCTCGATGCGTCCCACGCGCCGAACGGCGTCCACGTCCCACGTCTCCCCGAGGCCGACGGCCTGCGGAAAGATCGTCGTCGGCATCGGATTGCGGCTGCCCCAGTTGCTCGGCCCGCCATAGGCGAGCCCGTGCAGCCCTTCGACGAGCCGCGCACCCGGGATGCCGAGACGCGGCACGACGAGGTTCGTGCTGAGCGCGGCGATCTTCTCGTCCGGCGTGAGCCTCGAGACGAGGTCCGCCAGCCGCGCATCGGGAGAGGCGTCCGGGTTGCGGAACAGCGCGTCCGGGTCGACGAGAGGCGCAACTGGCCCGGGAGGCGCAGGCGCCTGAGCGGCCGGCACGCCGCTCACTCCCAGGATCAGGATGGACAGCCGAAAGAGGAACCGCATGGAGGCCCGCTACGACAGATGCTTGATCAGGAGGACTTCGTTCCCGCGCTCGTTGTAGACCACCTCGTCCACGATCTGCCGGACGATCAGCATCCCGAACCCGCCAGGACGCATGCCGAGCTCGGCCCGCTTGATGGCAGTCGACATCACGGCTTCGGGCGTCGGGCTGGCGGCAGCGTGCGAAAGGCCGCTGCGATCGAATCCTGCGCCGGGGTCACGGAAGTGGAACACGACGGCGCGCTGCGTGCGCGCCACGGTGACCTCGATGTGCTTCGCCGGATTGAAGCCGCCGCCGTGCTCCATGGCGTTCACGACGATCTCGCGAAACGCGGCCATCAGCAGGTCGCGCTCGTGCACCGGCAGGGTCGACTCGTGTTCGGTCACGAAGCGGATGACGCGCTCGGCGGTCAGGAGCTGGCAGGCGACCTTCAGCGTCATCCATTGCGGAAGCGCCGAGACCACCTCGATGCCGTCGTGCCAGTCCTGCTCGGCCAGGGCCGCCTGCGCCATCGCGACGATCTCGCCGTAGTCGAGCGGGCTGGCAAACACCGCGAAGACGTGAGAGGCCATCGCCGCCACGAGCTCGACATGCGAGATCGTGCTGGCCAGGGAGATCATGCGGGCGCGTGGCGCCAGCGGGCGCACGCGGTCGAGCAGCGCCAGATCCTCGCCGATCGAGGTCGCCGCTGCCGTGATGATCAGATCTGCAGGGCGCGCGGACAGCTTCTGCAGCACGTCCAGCTCGCCGTCGCAGAACTCGATGTCGTGCGCCTGGCGGACCAGGCCGGTTGCCAGTTCGGTTTCCAGCCTGGCATCGGGCCGCACGACGAGCAGTCTTCCCATCCCGTCAGGCTCTCCTGAGTAGCCTCATCCGTCGCGGGCCATCATACCGGACCCCGCCGGGGACCGGCGGTCGGGGGCTGCAGCTTCCGTGCAGCGAGTTACGGGCCAAAACGTGCTTCGATCTCCGCGTAACGCGCCGCGGCTCGTGTCCAGCTGCCGCCCGGACGCGGCATGAACACGCGCCTCGGAAGCCCCGCGGCGGCCTGCCGGCGCGCCACGGCCAGCGACGGCACTTCCCCTGACGCTACAGCCTGGACGAGCACATTCCCGGCAACGGTCGCCTCGACCAGACCGGCCGCCACGGGCACACCGGTCGTCGTCGCCGCCGCCTGATTCAGGTACCCGTTCTTGCTGCCGCCACCGACGATGCGCACGCCCCGGATGGCGCGGTTCGTGAGGCGCCCGAGGTCGCGCAGCACGGAGGCGTAGCGCAGTGCGAGGGAGTCGAGCACGCTTCGTGCGAGCGCACTCGGCGTGTCAGGGACACGCTGGCCGGTTGAGCGGAGCTGGTCCGCAAGCGCGCTCAGCATGCTCTGCGGGTGCAGCAGGTGCGGATCGTCGGGGTAGATCACGGCCGGCGTTTCTTCCAGCAGCGCGACGTCCTCGAGCAGGCGGTCATGGCGCACGTCCAGGCCCGCGCGCTCCCACTCCTCGCGGCACGATTCAAGGATCCAGAGCCCCATGACGTTCTTGAGGAAGCGCGTCGTGTCATAGGCGCCTCCTTCGTTGGTGACGTTCGCGCGCGCGACGTCCGGCGTGACGAGCGGCTGCTGGATCTCGAGGCCGACGAGCGACCAGGTGCCGGACGAGATGTACGCCCAGCCTTCGTCGAGCGGCGTGCCGGCGACGGCGCTGCCGGTGTCGTGCGTCGCGACGGCCGTCAACGGCAGGCCAGCCAGCCCGGGATCGTCGCCGGCGTGCTCGAGCAGGGTGCCGACGCGCGACCCCGCCTCGACCATCTCGCCGCAGAGGGATGAAGGCAGCCCGAGCCGGTCGAGGAGCGCGGTGTCCCAGCGTCGTGTCTGGACGTTCACCATCTGCGTGGTCGTCGCGTTGGTGAATTCGGTGACCTCGCAGCCGGTGAGCGCCGCCGTGACGAGATCCGGGATCATCAGGAGGCGGTGGGCGGACCCGGGAAGGCCCTGCTCGACGTGAGCCGCCAACTGAAAGAGCGTGTTGATTGCCAGGAACTGGATGCCGGTCCTGGCGAAGATCTCCTCGCGGGGCACGCGCGCGAAGACGCGCGGCATGATGTCTTCGGTGCGCCCGTCGCGATATGAAATCGGATCTTCGAGCAGGCGCCCGTCCCGATCGACGAGGCCGTAGTCCACACCCCAGCTGTCCACGCCGACGCTGGCCAGCTGGCGGCGGGTGGCGCGCGCGCGCTCAGCCGCGACGCCGAGGCCCGCGCGAATCTCGCGCAGGATGGCCGGGAAGTCCCAGCGCAGGTGGCCGTCCACCTGGCGCGGCGGATAGCGGAATCGGGCGACCTGATCGAGCTCGAGGCCGTCAGGCCCGAGCGCGCCGGTGAAGACGCGGCCGCTGCCGGCGCCGAGGTCGACGGCGACGTACAGCGCGCCGGCGCTCACACGATGCCGGCCGCGACGCCCGTCGAGGCCGGCCGCTCGATGCTCTTGTGCCGCCGGTAGCCGCTGGCCCGGTAGACCGCCACTGGATCGATCGCGCCACCAGACCGTGCCCGTGCCGTCGCCAGCAGCGGCGAGACGTCGGTCGTGAACGCCTGCTTCAGGATCGCGAGCGCGGCAATCGCGTCGGACCGTTCCTGGGCCTCGGCCAGCGACGCGCGATCGACGAGCAGCGCCTGGGTGTATGCGCGCGTCACCTCGACGGCGCTCGTCATGATCGACTCGATCGGGTCGGTGACGTTGTGCGACTGGTCGAGCATGTACGCCGGGTCGAACCCGGGCACCCGGTCGAGCTCGGCGTCCACCAGCTCGTGGAACACCAGGAACAACTGGAATGGCTTCACCGCGCCCGCATCGAGGTCGTCGTCGCCGTACATGCTGTCGTTGAAGTGGAATCCGCCGAGGCGGCCCGCCTGGATCAGCCGCGCCACAATCATCTCGATGTTGACGCTCGGCGCGTGATGTCCGAGGTCGACGAGGCATCGGGCCTGCGGTCCGATTTCCGTCGCGGCGTAATAGCTCGTGCCCCAGTCGTTGATCACCGTCGAGTAGAACGCCGGCTCGTACAGCTTGTGCTCGAGGAAGAGCCGCCAGCCCGCCGGCAGCGCCGTGTGTATCTCGCGCATGCTCTCGATGTACCGCTGGAGCGCCCGACGGGTGTGAACCTGTCCAGGGAAGTTGCCGCCGTCACCGATCCAGACCGAGAGCGCCGACGAGCCGATCGCCGCGCCGATGCGGATGCATTCCAGGTTGTGCTCGATGGCCTGGCGGCGCACGGCGGCGTCGGGATGTGTCAGGCTGCCGAACTTGTACGACAGGCGCTGGCCGGCCTGGTCCTGGAACGTATTGGAGTTCATGGCGTCGAAGTGGAGCCCGCGTGAGCGCGCGTGCTCGTTCAATGCCCGAAGGTCGTCGGTGCGGTCCCACGGGATGTGGAGAGACACCGCCGGCGTCGATCGCACGAGGCGGAAGACCGTCGCGCAGTCGTCGAGCTTGTCGAAGATGTCGCGCGGCTCGCCCGCACCGGGAAATCGCGCGAACCGCGTGCCGCCCGTGCCGACGCCCCACGACGGGACGGCGACCCGAAATGCCGCCGCACGCGCCGTCAGCGCGTCGACGTCGAGGCCGCGCCGCCGCAGCACCTTTCCGAGGTGCTCGTAGTCCTCGGCCAGCGCCGTCTCGTGCCGGCGGTTCTCCGACGCAATCAATTCCGGCGAAATCTCAAAGGCTGCGGCCAAGTCGACACCTCGAGCCAATCACCCATAGACCCATGGACCCATGGACCCATGGACCCATCGACCTACCGACCCACCGACCTACCGACCCACCGACCTACCGACCCACAGACCCAGCGACCTACCTGAGAAACCCGTCCTGCAATCCGCCGTCGACCGGGATGACATGTCCGGTCGTCCTCGACAGCCGCTCCGTGACGAGCAACAGGATCGCTTCTGCCTGGTCCTCGGGCTCGATCGCGCGCTGCGTCAACGACCGCTTGGCGTAGAACGCCGCCAGCGTGTCGCGCAGGGCTTCCGTGCTGTCAGACTCGTCGTGCGGAATCCCGTACTTCACCAGCGACGCGATCACCCGGTCGCGCGGGAACATCGTGCTCCCCTTCACCACCGTCGCGGGCGCCACCGCGTTCACGCGCACGAGCGGCGCCATCTCCACGGCCAGCTCGCGCACGAGGTGATTCGCGGCGGCCTTGCTCGTGTCGTACGCGAGGCTGCCCTTCTTAGCCACGACGGCGTTGGCGCTCGTCGTCAGTACGATGTTCGCAGGCAGATTCTGCTGCTTGAAGATCTTGAAGGCCTCGTCCGCGACGATGTACGCGCCGGTCACGTTGATCCCGAACGTCCGGGCCCATTGCGCGTCGTCTACGCGGCCGTTCTTGTCGGGCGGGACGAAGATGCCGGCCGTCACAACCACGGCGTCCACTCCGCCATACGCGACCAGCACATCCTGGAGCAGGCGCGCGACGCTCTCGCGGTTCGTGATGTCGCAGCCGAGTCCGATCGCCGGTCCGCAGCTGCTGATGCCGCTGCCGGCCACGCCGATGCCCTCGCCGTACTTCGCGATGATCTCCTGCGCCGTCGCCTTCGCGGCGGACTCGTCCACGTCTACACAGACCAGATGCGCCCCTTCACGCACGAGCCGGTGCGCCGTGGCCTTGCCGATGCCTGCGCCGGCCCCGATGACGACCGCGATCTGGCGATCGAGCTCCTTCTCGGGCGGCAGCCGACGCAACTTGGCCTCCTCGAGTGACCAGTACTCGATGTCGAAGGCCTCCTGCGGGTCCATCGCTTCGTACTGGTCCACCGCCTCGGCGCCGCGCATGACCTCGATGGCGCAGTTGTAGAACTCCGCGGTCACGCGCGACTCGCTCTTGTTCTTGCCCCAGGCGATCATGCCCAGCCCTGGCACGAGCACGACAGTAGGGTTCGGGTCGCGCATGGCCGGCGAGTCGGCTCGCTTGCAGCGCTCGTAGTAGGCCGCGTAGTCCTTCCGGTACGCGTCAACGGCGGCCGGCAGCGACGACAGCAGCGCCGCCACATCGCCGGTCTCCGGGTTCCAGTCGAGAAACAGCGGCTTGATCTTCGTCCGGAGGAAGTGGTCGGGGCACGACGTCCCGAGCGCGGCCAGGCGCTGCGCGTCGACGCTGTTCACGAACCGCAGCATCCTCTCGTCGTCCTGCACCGTGCCGACGAAACGGCGCCCCGTCGAGATCCGGCCGCGCAGGGCCGGCAGCAGCTCCGCGATGACCTCGCGCCGGCGTTGGTCGGCGAGCGGCGCGTACTTCTGTCCGCCGAACGTCTTCGCGCCCTTGTCATGCTGCTCGATGAAGGCCGTCGCGCGGTCGATGATCTCGAGCGCGGTTTCGTAGCAGGTCTTGTCGTCGTTGCTCCACGAGCTCATGCCGTGGTGGCCGAGGAGCACGCCTTTCGCTTTCGGGTTTGCCTTGATGAGCCCTTCGATCAGCAAGCCGATGTCGAAGCCGGGACGTTGCCACGGCACGTAGATCACGTCGTCCCCATAGATCTCCCTGCAGAGCCGCTCCTGGTTTACCGACGCGGCGATGGCGATGACGGCGTTCGGGTGCAGGTGATCGACGTGCTGGTACGGCACGAACGTGTGCAGTGGCGTGTCGATCGAGCACGCGCGCGGGTTCAGGTTGAAGACGCAGTGGCTGTACATCGGGTACATCGCGTCTTCGACAGCCGTCTTGGGTCCGCGATGCGGATCGGCCGCGTACCGCGGCCGCATCGCGCGGACCTTGTCGAGATACAGCGACGCGAACCCATCCCGCTTCGCGGTCCGCAGATCGCCGCCCGATCCCTTCACCCACAACACCTCGACCTCGTCGCCCGTCAGCGGATCGGCCTCCATCAATTTCGACGATGTGTTGCCGCCGCCCGTGTTGGTGAGCGTGAGGTCTTCGCCCAGTTTGTTCGAGCGGTAGACGAGGCGGTCCACGCCCTTCAGGCGGTCGGCTTCGGCGTCCTTCCAGAGGTACTGCACGTGCTGCAGCGGGGCGACATCCTTCTTCATGACGATTCAGTCTATTGCAGGCCTGAAGGCCTGCGCTACACGTTCGCCGGAGGCCTGCGCCACACGTTCGCCGGAGGCCTGCGCTACACGTTCGCCGGAGGTCTGCGCTACACGTTCGCTTGAGGGCGTGCGGTACACGTTCGCCTGAAGGCCTCCGCTGCGGCAGCGGGCTCACCGTCATATGTAGCGCAGGGCTTCAGCCCTGCCGGTCCCCTACTTTGCGGCTGACGTCGGCATCGCGTAGCTGAACGCGTAGTGTCCCGATCCGACTTCGACGGTCACGTCCTGGCCGTCCGGCTTGACGTCCGCGACGCCGTCGCCGTTGACGAGCGGCCTGCCGTCGAGCGTCACAGCGTCATTCTTCGCGCCCGGCAGGCGGATCGTCGCGCGAGTGTTCGCGGGGACATCTGTCGTGAGAGTGAAGGTCGAGCCGTCGAGCGTCCACGCGGACGCGACCTCGCCGTAGAGCGATTCGTGCGACGCCTTGACGCTGGTGAAACCGCCACCGGGTCGCGGCTGAATGAGGATGTGCCTGTAACCGGGCGCCGCGGCGTCGATGTCGATGCCCGCCATCACACGGTACATCCAGTCTCCGACCGCGCCGTAGGCGTAGTGGTTGAACGAGTTCATGCCCTTGTCCTGGAACGTGCCATCGGGCTTCTGGCCGTCCCAGCGCTCCCAGATCGTCGTCGCGCCCTGCGTCACCGGGTAGAGCCACGACGGATATTCCTCCCGGTTCAGAAGAAGATACGCCTCGTCCAGGTACCCGAAGCGAGTCAGCACATGGCAGAGATACGGCGTGCCGAGGAACCCCGTCGTGAGATGGCCCCGATCGCGGATCTCTTTCGCGAGGCGCGCGGCGGCCGTCGCGCGCATCTCGTCCGGCAGGAGATTGAACTCGAGCGCGAGCACGTAGGCCGTCTGCGTCGCCTCGCCGACACGACCCGTCGCCGTGACGTACTCGCGGTTGAACGACTTCTTCACCTGCTCGAGCAGCGCCTCGTACTGCGCCGCGTCATCGGCCTTGCCGAGAACCCGCGCCGCGCGCGCGAGCAGATCGGCCGAGTGCGCGAAGAACGCCGTGGCGATCAGATCCTTGCTCGTCGTCGCGCCCGGATAATCCGAGCGGGTTGTCGCGAACGCGAGCCAGTCGCCGAAGTGGAAGTCGCCGTCCCAGATCAAGTCGTCGCCGGCGCGCGTGCGCTCGTAGTCGACCCACGCCTTCATGCTCGGATACTGCTCGCCGAGCAGGCGCGTGTCGCCGTAGAGCAGGTACATGTTCCACGGGATGATCACGGCGACATCGGCCCAGCCTGCTGAGCCGCCGGCAAGGTCTGTGGGCGTGCCGAGGACGTCCGGGATCACGTGCGGCACGCTGCCGCTCGGATACTGATCGGCCGCGACGTCGCGCATCCACTTGGTGAAGAAGCCCGCGACGTCCATGTTGAACGCGGCCGTGCGCGAGAACACCTGCGCGTCGCCGGTCCAGCCGAGCCTCTCGTCACGCTGTGGGCAATCGGTTGGCACGTCCACGAAGTTGCCCTTCTGACCCCAGCGGATGTTGTGCTGCAGCTGGTTCACCAGCGGTTTCGACGTCTCGAAGTCTCCCGTTTTCTCCATGTCGGAGTGCACGACGACTCCGGTGATCGATTCCGGCGTGAGCGTTCCTGGATAGCCATCGACCGCGACGTAGCGAAAGCCCATGAACGTGAAGTGCGGTTCGTACGTCTCGGGCCCTCCGCCTTTCAGCGTGTAGCTGACGGTCGCCTTCGCGGCGCGCAAGTTCTCGGTGTAGAAGTTCCCGTCCTTGTCGAGGACTTCGGCGTGACGAAGCGTCACCGTCGTGCCGGCCGGGCCGTCTACCTTCAGGCGCACCCAGCCCACCATGTTTTGTCCGAGATCGACGACACGATCTCCGGCGGCCGTGCGCAGGATCCTGACGGGACGAACCTGCTCGATGCGCCGAACCGGCGGCCCGGCGGGCGCGACCAGCGGCACTGGCGACGAGGTCACGACTGAGACCGGTGCCCAGCCCGTCGGGTCGAACCCGATCGCCGCCCATCCTGGACGCTCCTGGCGCGCGTCGTACGTCTCGCCGAGGTACACCTCTGAAGCGAGGATTGGCCC